>CAYXUK010000037.1:0-14325 GCA_964468295.1 uncultured bacterium
ATATTATCTTATCTTTCTTAATTATTTAAATTTACAATAACTATCAAACTCTACTCAACCGTAACGCTCTTTGCAAGGTTGCGAGGTTTATCCACATTGGTTCCTCTCAAAATAGCTAAATGGTAAGCCAACAACTGAAGAGTAATAGATGCCAATAAAGGAAAAATACGTGGATGGGTTGAAGGCACATCAATGATAAAATCAGAAATCTTTTCCAGATCTTTTGTTCGTTTATCCGTAACTGTGATTATAATACCTTTACGGGCTTTTACTTCCTGAATATTGGAAAAGATTTTTTCATACGTTTGATCATGTGGGGCAAGGAAAACGACAGGCATGTTTTCATCAATTAATGCGATTGGACCATGTTTCATTTCTGCCGCTGGATAACCTTCGGCATGAATGTATGAAATTTCTTTCAATTTTAATGCGCCTTCCAGCGCAACTGGAAAATTCATTCCCCGACCAAGATAAAGATAATTATCTGCATCAACAGTTGATTTTGCCACCTCTAAAATTGCATCCGAATCATCCAATACATTTTTTACCTGACCTTGAATATTTAGTAATGCTTTGATAAACTGCTGACCAGCTATACGAGAAACACCCTTTTTTCTTCCAAAACAGAGGGCTAATAAATATAAAACGGTCACTTGTGATGTAAATGCCTTTGTGGAGGCCACACCAATTTCGGGGCCAGCATGTGTATAAATACCACAATCAGTTTCTCGGGAGATTGAAGACCCTACCACATTACAAATACCTAAGGTTAATGCACCATCTGATTTGGCCTTTCGGATGGCAGCGAGTGTATCTGCGGTTTCACCTGATTGTGAAATGGCAATAACTACCGTCTTACTATTAACAATCGGATGACGATATCGAAATTCAGATGCATATTCTACATGTACAGGAATCCCAACATATTCTTCCAAAATATATTTTCCCATTAAACCTGCATGCCAAGACGTTCCACATGCGGTAATATAAATTCTATCCGCTTTTTGAATCCGAACTAAATGGTCATTAATACCTCCAAGATGTGCTGTTCCATTATCCAAACGTATTCTACCCCGCATTGTATCTGTTATTGTATTAATTTGTTCGTGAATTTCCTTAAGAGTAAAATGTGGGAATTCTCCTTTTTCAATTTCTTCAACGGAAAATCCGATTTCCGTGGATATTTTATTGGTAACTGTATCACTTTGAATCGATCTGATTTCATGACCATTTTCATCGATTGTAATCATTTCCCCTTCATCTAAATAGATTACATTTCGAGTATGATCAACAATTGGCGAAGCGTCACTGGCAATGTAATACTCATCCTCTCCAAGGCCTAGAACGAGCGGACTCCCATGGCTCGCAGCAACAATTTTTTTGGGTTCATCACTACACATAGTTACAACTCCGTAAGTCCCAATCACTTGATTCAGTGCAGTCTGGACTGCCTGTTCAAATGAAAGACCATCAGCATAATAGATATCAGAAATCAATTGCACTAGAACTTCTGTGTCTGTATCACTTTTAAACTCTATCCCTTTATCAATAAGAACTTTTTTAATAGCGGAATAATTTTCAATAATTCCATTATGAATAAGGGCAATTTTTCCTGTTTGATCAAAGTGAGGGTGGGCATTATTATCATTGGGTTCGCCATGAGTTGCCCAGCGAGTGTGGCCAATCCCAATTTCTCCTTTTAAGATGGAATCATCTATCTGTTTATCCAATACAGAAACTTTTCCGCTTCGTTTCATAAATTGGATACCATCTTGCCCCAAAACAGCAATGCCTGCAGAGTCATACCCTCTGTATTCCAGACGCTTGAGCCCATTAATCAGAATTGGGACTGCATCTTTTTTACCGTAATAGCCTACTATACCACACATAAGAAATTGAACTTAATTAATTTTTTGTTTATTTGATTGTGAAGTAAATCACTTTAAGTTGAATTAAATGCAAATTAGTTGCATTATTGCAATATAAGAATTAATAATAGTTTATTCCCATTCAATAGTTCCAGGAGGTTTTGAAGTGACATCATACACGACACGGTTAATTCCCTTCACAGAATTTACAATTTTATTCGAAATCTTTGTTAGTGCTTCATCTGGCATTCTAAACCAATCTGCAGTCATACCATCACTACTTGTAACTGCTCTCAATCCTAATAGATGTTCGTAGGTTCTTTGGTCACCCATAACACCCACCGTTTTCACCGGGATAAGTACAGCAAATGCCTGCCATATTTCATGGTAAAGTTCTTCTTGATGGAGCATTTGAATAAAAATGTCATCTGCATCTCTTAACATATCTAATCGCGTTTTTGTAATTTCCCCGATTACCCGAACTGCCAATCCAGGCCCAGGGAAGGGGTGACGATTAATTAGTAAATCAGGTAACCCCAGTTCTCTTCCAACATTTCGAACCTCATCTTTGAATAACTGCCTTAGAGGTTCAACCAATTTAAAATTCATATCCTTAGGTAATCCTCCCACATTATGATGACTTTTAATAATATGGGCTGAATTGCCAACACCTTCGCCACTTTCAATCACATCAGGGTAAAGAGTTCCCTGAGCAAGAAAAGACACATCTCCTATCTGGGCTGCAACTTTTTCAAATGATCTGATAAATTGTTCGCCAATTATTTTTCGTTTCTTTTCCGGTTCAATGACTCCAGACAAATTAGATAAAAAAACATCTGATTCATCAAAAGACAAAATATTAACTCCTAGACCATCTTTCAACGCAGAAATACAATGCGATGCTTCATTCTTTCGTAACATCCCATGGTCAATTAGGACTGATGTACATTGACTCCCCACAGCCTTATGAATTAATGCGCTCACTACAGAAGAATCCACTCCACCACTCACACCACAAATCACTTTCCTGTCACCCACATGATTTTGAATTGTTTCGATTTGTTCATTAATAAAATTACCTGCAGTCCAATTGGGCTCGCAGCAGGCCAGTTTAAATAAAAAATTGTTTATAATTGATTCACCTTCTACTGTATGAGCAACTTCTGGGTGAAATTGAGTAGCATACCTTTTTGTTTCCACACTAGCCATCGCTGCTACCATACCATTAGATGATTTAGCAAGAACGGACCATCCTTTCGGTAGTTCTTGAACTTTATCCATGTGACTCATCCATACTTGTGTCCCATCTGAAACACCATATAGTATTGAATCAGACTGATCCAGATGAATATTAGCTAATCCATATTCACCCTGGGTTCCCGATTCAACCTTTCCGCCATAGTGATGAGCTAATAAATGAAAACCATAACATATTCCTAAAATAGGAATGTCTATATCAAAAATGTTTATGTCATATTCGGGAGCATTTTTTTCAAATACACTGCTCGGTCCACCGGAAAGAATCAGCGCTTTGGGTTTCCTTTCCATAATTATTTTTATATTCGTATCCGAGGGTAATATTTCCGAAAAGACACTCTGTTCACGAATTCTTCGTGCAATCAATTGCGTGTACTGAGAACCAAAATCAAGGATTACAACACCCCCCGCATGCAAATGATTCACTGAATCTCCCATTTTTTTAATTCAGGTAAATAACTCATATTTGTCATCTGCAATTGCAAAGGCGTAATACTCACATACCCTTTCTTTAAAGCAACCCCGTCATTTTGAATATCAGTATCAGGATTTATAATTTTCCCCGTCATCCAATAATACAGTCGTCCACGAGGGTCTTCTCGTTTTTCAAAACTATCTTTGAAATAAATTGAACCCTGTTGGGTTATCTGGTATCCTCTAAATGTATTTTCTGGAATATTCGGAACATTCACGTTTAGTAGTGTCCCATTAGGCAGTTCATGCTCTAAAACTGATTTGACCACTTTTTGAGCAACCATTTTTGCCCCTGACCAATCTCCGCCTTTAAGTGAATCTAAACTGATAGCAATTGAAGGTATTCCCAAAAAAGTACCTTCCGTTGCAGCGGAAATTGTTCCCGAATAAAGTAGGTTCTGGCCAACATTTGCGCCAGCATTTATTCCCGAAATAATAATATCTGGTTTTTTATCCATAATTGCTTTTATTGCAATCTTGACCGAATCTGCTGGTGTACCATTCACAGCATAGCCACTGAATCCACCCGATCTTTTGACTTTTTCAATACGAATCGGATCAGAAAGTGTAATAGCATGGCCCACGGCACTCTTTTCTGTATTAGGCGCAACAACTGTTGTTTCCCCAATTTCAGCCATTGCTTCCCATAATGCATAAATTCCATCTGCAAAAATGCCATCATCATTGGCAATTAAAATCGAGGTCCGCTTCATGAAACAAGTAATCCAATTAAATTTGAAAGTATTTCTTTCATATTTTCTCGAGGAACAATGTGATCAACAAACCCCTTCTCCTGCAGAAATTCTGCACGTTGGAACCCTTCTGGTAAATCTTCCCCAATCGTTTGTTTAATCACGCGCGGACCGGCAAAACCAATAAGTGCCCCTGGCTCAGCAAGAATAACATCGCCCAGCATACCAAAACTTGCTGTGACGCCGCCTGTGGTAGGATCAGTAAGAATTGGAATGAATAATCCACCTTCTTCTTGAAAGCGTGCTAATTTTGAACTGGTTTTTGCCAACTGCATAAGAGATAAAGCAGATTCCTGCATCCTCGCCCCTCCTGAAGCACAAACGAGGACAAACGGTAATTTTTCCTCCCGAGATAGATCTATTGAACGAGATACCAATTCGCCCACCACTGAGCCCATACTGCCACCAATAAACTCGAAATTCATAATACCAAGAATGATGTGTTTACCATTAATTTTTCCGGAATAGCAGTTAATGGCATCATTTTGACTAGTTTTGGACATAGCAGTTTCCAATTGATCCGTATATTTTTTCCCTGATTTAAATTTGAGCGGATCAGCAGATTTTACAGTTGCAAATAATTCTTCAAAACTTCCTTGATCCATAAGGAGCTCTAGGTAGACAGCAGGAGGCACACGAAAATGGTGACCACAATGCCGGCATACGGAATGATTTTTATCTAGTTCCGGCTTGTATTGAATTTCCGTACAGGTAGGGCATTTTATCCACAATCCGCTGGGAATATTTTTTTTCCCCAACTCTTCAATATTTTTATCTTTCCTACGAAACCAAGCCATGAGTTTTTTCTCTTTTTACCATGATGACCGCATCCTCACCATCTGCATAATATGCTTCACGAATATCAATTTCTTCAAAACCAAAATTCAAATACAAATTTATAGCAGGGAAATTAGATTGTTTCACCTCCAAATACACATCACCATATTGTAAATAATTCTCTAATATTTCTTTAAAAAATTGCTTTCCATATCCTTGGTGCTGATATGTAACATCAATGGCAATATTTAAAATATGGATTTCATTATCTAATAAGTGAGCAAAAAAATATCCTATAATTTTTTGATCCATTTCCGCTACTAGATTTAAGGAATTTCTATCTCTTTTTAATTCATTTCGAATGGATTTATTTGACCATGGATTATTAAATATCCGCCCTTCCATTTTTTGTATTGAAACCAAATCTTTCGAAGTTGCTTTTCGGATTTTCACTTTATTGGACCTAATTCAAACGGAGAAATATAATTTGGTTCTAGGGCATAGGGATTTTCCAAAACCCATTCATTAAAGTATTTTTCAGCTAATAATCCGGTCATTTCAGCAGAGGGTTGAGCGGATGGATATGTTACATTCTCCATTAGTTTTTCACATCCATAATGAACAGCTGACTCGGTATGTTCAATTGAATTCCAACTACCCACTTTTTCCTTATTGATTGGTTTATATTCATTATTAGAATATGTGAACCTCTGATAATATATAATATCCCGATGTGAATACATCATTACTGTAAATTTGTCTTTTATTAAACCACTGTTTGCTGCCACAATTTGTAAAGTTGGAACAGGTACAATCGGCAATTCTTTCGCAAAGGCCAAACCTTTTGTAAAACCCAAACCAACACGTAATCCTGTAAATGATCCTGGTCCAATTGAAACAGCTAAAGCATTTAAATTGATCTCATCAAGATTAACTTGATCCTTTAGCGATTCATAAAAACGAGGAAGTTTTTCTGCGTGTTTTCGGGGAATTTGTTCTTCTATTTTATAACTGCATTCTCCTTGTTGGACGAGTGCAATTCCACACCAATTTGTTGATGTATCAATGGAAAGAATATTCATTAAAACTTACCTGAAATTTTGATTAATCTAAAATTGGGCTTGTCTGGAATATGATGGAAATAGATATAAGTCCAATCATTTGACCAGTAAAGTTCAATTCGTTCAGGCCACTCAATGATTGTAATGCCTTTGGGCGGATTTAAATAATGTTCACCATCAATATTTAAAAACTCTTCTGGTGTATTTAAACGATAACAATCAATATGGTAAAGAATTTGATCATTACAATTATATTCACTTACTAGCTTAAATGTGGGTGAAATTACATGGTCCTCAATGCCGATACCTTTAGCAAAACCTTGGGTAAAAGTCGTTTTTCCTGTACCAAGTTCGCCTATTAAAGCGATTACGGATTTATCTGGTATTCTTGGCGCGAGATTTTGTCCAAATTTTTGTGTATCAGCCGCAGAAGTAAAAATATGTTCTATCATTTTGGATCCATAATTAAGACCGGAACCATCATTTCTTCCATGGAGATACCCCCATGTTGAAAACTACCTTTTAACTTATTTTTATACTTGCGTTGTTCATTGGGGTATAGAAAATAGTAATCATCTTTTGCTAATAAATAATTTATCTGATGACCTAGGGCAGGCAAGTGATAACTATTTAATTCTCTGATATCCACCGCATTTTTTTGACTGGCATTTATATTTCTTCCATGTTTATAACGAATCCCTGTAGATGAAAATTTATCAGCTGCCACCATGGTACTACGGTTTACCATTTTACTACCATGATCACTGGTCATCACTACCTTAAAACCAGAAGAACCTAATTCTGTTAATACAGCACGAATCCAAGAATTTTCGTACCAACCTTTTACTGCCTGACGATATCCGGCTTCGTCCGGAACCATTTCTTTTAATACATCAGATTCTGATCGCCGGTGAGCCAACTGATCAACAAAATTCACTACAATTGCTAATAATTCATAATTGATATACTGCAAAACTCTAGTTTGAAATTTTTGCCCTTCATCAACCTGCCATATTTTATGGTAATGGAGTGATTTATTATCCAGACCTAATGACTTTAATTGACCGATTAAAAACTCTTCCTCTAATTGGTTTAAACTTCCTTTATCGATTGACATTGCTTCAATTTGTTTTGGATATTTTTGGCAGAATGCATCTGGTAACAATCCTGAAAAAATTGCATTTCGACTAAATGGTGTCGCTGTAGGGAGAATTGAACAAGAACTTTTTATCTGAATAGAATAGTTTTCAGCCAATAGTGGATAAAGTGCCATAAACTGATCCAGTCGCATAGCATCCATAACTAGAAGGCAAACTTTTTCGTTATTTTCTAATAAGGGTTGAACTGAATTTTGAAAGATATCACTAGACAAGATTGGACGATCTTTCTTGGATAACCAACTTTTATAATTATTCTCAACAAATTGAGTAAATTTTCGATTACCCGTATGGATTTGTTCATTCAATATTTGATTTAAACTCTCTTCCTTTTGTTCTTCAAAATCCAATTGCCATTTTACCAGCCGAAAATAAATTTCCCACCAATTTTCAAAAGTTGATGCATCCTCTATATTTTTTTCTATTTTTTGGAATTCCTGCAAATAGCCGCTAGTTGTTTTTTCACCGCGAATTTTTGAATCTTCAAGCACTTGTTTACAAGCAATAAAAATTTGATTGGGATTTATAGGTTTGATCAAAAAATGTGCTATTTTTTCTGAAATGGCTTCATCCATCAACCATTCTTCTTCACTCTTGGTAATCATAATTACTGGTAGTGCCGGATTGTTACCTTTAATTTCTCGAAGTGTATCCATGCCATCTAAACCAGGCATGAATTGGTCCAAAAGTACAAGATCAAAAATTTTATCTTTCGATTGCGATATTCCATCTCGACCATTGGAACATGTAGCAATGGAATATCCTTTTTCTTTTAAAAAAAGGATATGGGGTTTGAGAAGGTCAATTTCATCATCGATCCAAAGAATTTTTCCGCGGGATTTTTCCATAATAATTAGATGTATAAATTACAGCGAAGCTGAATTGCTTCAGAATAGGAATCGATCTTATTTCGTTGTCATTGTCCAGACACCATCCCAGTCTTTTTTTGGAGGATTTTTTTTGAAATGATCACACCGTTCTATATAGACTGCAGATGGTGTTGTTGGTCTATATGGAAATTCTTCTTCCAGACTTAATGCATCCTTAAAGCGCTTTTTTGCTTTCAACCAATCCTGGTTATGGTATAAATCTATTCCTTCATCAAATGCCTTAACTAATTGCGCTTTTTCATCTGGCAATTCATTTTTTAGTGATAAAAGTTCATAAGCTTTGACGGGTTTTTTCTTTCCTTTCACACGAAGATAGTCCAAAAAACGCCATTCAAATTGGTCTGCAACAACTTTTTGGGTATTCTCTGCTACCAACAAATAAATACCATAATGTTTTGCTGCCGGCTCAAGGCGCGCAGCCAAGTTAACAGTATCCCCCATCATCGTATAATTCATCCGCATGGCTGAACCCATATTCCCTGTTACCATTTGACCAGAATTCAAGCCTACACGGTGACGAATATTATGAACTAACTTGGGCCAGTCTTCATCTGAAGACCATTCACTTCTCATCATTTCAAGTTTCTTTTCCATCTTTAGAGCTGTCAGACAGGCATGGTATTCATGGTTTTCCAAGGGGACTGGTGCACCATAAAAAGCCACAATCGCATCGCCAATATATTTATCCAACGTACCCTTATGCTCGAGAAGAATATTAGTCATTTCTGTTAAGTATTCATTCATGAGACTTACCATTCGTTCCGGCTCCAACACTTCCGAAAATGCGGAAAAACTTTGAATGTCAGAAAAGAATGCGGTATGATATCCAGCAACGCCACCCAATTTTGGTTCCTGTTTATCCGAATACATCTGATCAATCAAATCAGGAGAAATATAGGCGCCAAAGGTACTTTTTAAGAATCTCTTATTTTTTTGCTCATTGATGAATTTGTAAATCACATTTCCTGTGTAGGTGACTACTAAACTGATAATTGGTGCCACGATAGGTATTACATAGGATTTTCCAATTTCAGGGAGTGATGTTTGAAATAATTGCGGATTTTCGGCCACCGTTGAAACCGGCAAAATTGACATTAATGTATTTCTAACAAACCAGAATAAATCATCAACAAAAAGACCGCATGCAACCGCAAAATAGGCAATGCCCTGTATAACAATGAGAATCCCTGCATAAACGGGATTGAGAAAGGACAAAATGGAAAATGCAATTAAACTCATGAGTGCGATCAATAAAGAATGGTTCAGAAGTGTTGGAAGAGAATATGGATATCCATCAATCAATTCAGTGAGTTGCCCACCTAGGACTTCAATATAATTATTATCCAATAAGGTTTGGATTGCGTTGCCATGGGTCTCATACCCAGGAGTCATTTGTTGAATTCCCCAAAAATTATAATATGGTGTTCGTTTTAAATCCAGCAATACTTCTACAGAAACACCAATGACAACTATTTTATTATAAAAAGGTGAACTCGTGATATCAAATTCTTCACCAATACCCATGGCATCCATCATTTCTTTTTGTTCTTGTGGATCCTCAATTGCTTTGATCCATTCAGGCATCTCTCCTGGCAGAAATTGACTCATCCAATCCAGATCTTCCATCGGATCACGAAGTGTAACATCTTCAGTATCAATCACATAAGCTAATGAATATTTTGGGAATGTTCCCCACGCAGGTAGATTTTTTTCACCCTGGTACTTATATCCAGAAGCCGGTCCATAGTAATTCACAAGAAATGTATTTCCAGCGCCATAAGCTTTAATTGTTTGCCCTCCATATTTCCATGTCAAATTATCTCCATCAAAATAGGGTTTGGAAGTGTCAGGAATTTCTTTGAATGCTTTTAACGCTTTTACCGCTAAGCTCAGATAATATTTTTCTGGTTCATGGGCCATAACTCCAAAAATGGCATACCGGCGTGAAAATCCATCCATATCCATTTGGTCATTTATTAAACCCATTTCTGGGTTTGCATTTTTTACTGGATCAACAGGATAAACGATATATTGTGGAGGGACTGATGTTGCCTCTGTCGCCATTTTTATATCCATCACAATTGTCGTACCAAACATCTGTGCCTCACTGATGGCTTCCCCTAATATTTTGTCCCCATGGCGCGGTACCATATATGGTAAAGCTTTGGATATATAATTTGCCTCAGTTGTATCCCGGATATGAGGGACCTGACCAATGATATATTCGGGAGAGGTCGACTCAATTAATTCCTGATAAATTTCAGATTTTTTATCAGGGGTATCAAATTGTATATCAAAAACGATTACTTTGGCACCTGCTTTATAAAGATTCCGTACAACCCTACCCCATACACTTCCTCTTGGATAGGGCCATTCTTCCGGCAAAAGACGGTAAGCCTCATCATCAACTTCAACTAAAACAACATCTGTCCCCTTGTTGATATATGTCGAATCGGAAACAGTCCATCCTGTAAGCGGGCCTCTGACATTATTAAAACGATAATCGTAGGTTTTTAGTTCGATTGAATCAAATACACCAATCCAGTGGAAAAGAGTAACGACAATAATCGCGCCTAAAGTAATAACCCCACCAATCCAATGTTCCTGGATATACTTTTGGATGCTCTGAGGAGTGACCTTCACGGTTAAAAGTTATATTGAAGTGTCAATATAATACCTACTGAATTTATTTCCATAACTTCACCGGCATTATCTACTTTTCCATTTCCATCATTATCCAACTTATCTTTTTTATAACTTGGAATATAATTCAATCTGAATTGACCCAAGATAGAAGCAGTAAGATTGTTCCGAATCTGGTAATCGGCCCCAGCTCTTAAACCAAATAACTGAGATTTTATTTGGCTCTGGCTATTTAACAGGGATATTGATCCTTTCGCTAGCATTTTGTCTTGAAGTAGACGGTAATTCCCAGAAATAGAAATATTGGTCCACGTATAGGGTGTTTTTATCAGTTTATTGCCGTCCATGGATGGAATTTCCAGTTTCGTTCGACTAAATTGAGTATTTGTTTTTAATTGGCTTGGGAATGTAGAAGAAAGATTAATCGAAATAGTTTTTGAATCCGTTTTAGGAAATAGATACCCCGCACTTCGTTTTTTATCCAGTTGATCCACATTAGTCACACTACCCATATTGAAGGTCAAGTTCTGTTTTATATCACCACTGCTAAAGGGAATGGTTACAGCCATCATATTCGTTGCCGCTTTAGAATCTTCGCGCAAATCAACAAGGGTGTTCCCAACTAAATCCAGTTCGGTTTTTTCATTATTTTTTCCAATAGATTGATAATTTACAATAATAGATGGCATGCCTGGACCCGGCAGAAAAGTGAAATTCAAAAATACAGTATTTGTATTTAACGGATTCACCGTCGACTTGAGAATTTTATTATCTAAATGTTTAAATCCAAAATTGAGAAGCAATTTTCGTTCCAATAATGATACACGGTCCGAAATGATAAACTGACGGGTGTTATTCCTCAGAAAAGGATTACCTAATGAGACAAATTCAGGACCTACCTGGCGGTATTCGATTAAAAAATTGTTCAGTGAATAATGACCTCTTATACGAAGGTTAAAGGCAGAAGAAGGCATATTAATTATTGAAGATATGGGACGCTTTGTTATTGCATTTAAATCGATTGGTACGAATGGGGACATATTGATATTCATAATAAATATATCTTTAAATTTTATCGGATCAAAAGGAATCAAATCCGTGTCAATATCGAAATCAGCTAACATAGTATTTAAATCAGATTTCGGCGTGGCACCATCCCATATATCGCGATTGAACATGCTCATATTCCAATCGAAATCAAACGTCAATTTCTTATCATCTACTGACCTGCCAAGATTGAATCCAATAACAAAATTGTCTCGAGGTGTCTGTCCTTTCCAATGAGATTGTGGTGCTTCCAATGAATGACCGGCAGCAGCAAGTGCTTGACGAAATGAATCAATATTATAATTGCCCGGTGTTACTCCAAGGACTAATTCATCCGCATAAAATTCTGCTTTTCCTAAAATCCGATTCACAGAAGTTGTATCATCACGTATTTGCAAAAAATGAACACCCGCTTTATCAAAAAACAATATTTTTTTAGGGAACAAATCCACTGACATTTTTAAACCAAATATTTTTCTTTTGAATGCAAAACCGGTACGATCAAGATAATATGTTTTTGAGCCGTCTTCATTAGTATCAGTAAGGTCGGGAAGGATTTGATAACCACCATTAATTTTATTCTGCTGATGAACTGCTCGATTTAATTCTCCTTTAATGTATTGCAATCTCACCCATTTTAGATTAGCGTCAATACCAATGCCTCGAACGCGTTTCCCATCAATAGTAAATGGGCTGAATCGAGGATAAAAATCACCCACATCCATATCCAGAATATTTCCAAAAACAAATTTTGTACCAAATCGATTCTGCGGTTGAGCATATTGAGATTCTCGTGTGGTTAAGCGCAGGTTGGTATTTAGTGTTGCCCACTTCACATCCACAGATACGTCACCAGCAATTTCAGCAATATTTAAAGCATTACCTGAAACTTCTTCCGATGATAATCGACTGTTTATATTTCCAAAATATGTAAATAATTCTGAAATATCTTTTGGGGCAGCCCCAATTATGAAAGACCATCTTACCGGCGCTATATCTTGCTGATCAAGATCTTTCATTAGTATTTCAACCGTATGACCTCCAACATCTAACGTACCCGGGTCATAAATCAGGATACCTTCTTCGTATATCATTTTTGAAGAAACATCAACCCCGTCCAAAAGAAGATGCACTGTAGCGGCATCTACGTCATTTGCATTAAAAAATGATGCTGCAATAATCAGGGAATTTTGATCAATGATTTCATTTGGTTCCGGTGATAGAATTAACACTTCTGCCGGAGGGAGCTCACCAAATTCTCTTAATTGAATTTGATTTTCTGGTGGAATGGTATTCAGAAAATGAGGTTCGTTGAATGGATCTAACGTTGGGAATGATGCAATTCGACCATCCCAAAACTGAAAAGCAACCACATATTCCAAACCATCTTCAGTGAGTCCAAAACCAGGAATAGTTGCTTCCCAGTTAAAGCCTTTTTTCTGGAAGGGGATTTCTTGATACGATTCACTACCTGGTAAGCGGTAATAAAGTGTTGCATCTAATTGATCCGAATTTTCTAAGGTTGAGGCGGAAAGAATTAAATCCTGACCGATAATTCCATTAGGTGGTGGTATATGACTTAAAATCTGATTTTGAGCGAACACGAAATGTAAGGATAAAAGAAAAGGGATTATAAAAACCCCTATACGAAAAAATGACCATCGGAATTTCACTAATGATGTTATTTATAATCGATAATTAAGGTCTTCTTTTTACCGGAAGCATCTTGAAATTCAATTATAAGTTTCTTACTGTCCCCTGCTGAACCTACTGGATCTTCCGGAATAGTTTTTGGATCTGTTTTAAAAGATTGTAATGAACCATCCATAGAAGATAGTCCGGTAAAACCGCTAGTAACATCCAAAGTCTCACCTGAAATTTGGTTCAATAGTGATACAATTCCTTCTAGTCCTATGACTGAATCACCCACCTTCTGATCTGAAATGAGCCAAAAGTCCGTTCCTTTTACGGATGCCACTGATACGGAAGTACGTATAACGAAATCCCCTCTCTTTTGTTTTCCAACCTGTGCCCGTATTGTTCCGCTATCCAAATTAATTTCTTTTGCAATGGCTCTCGCTGTTCGCTTACCAGAAATGATTAATTCGGAATTTTCTTTAATTTTTAAAGCTGATTTATCATCAATAAATATTAGTGCTGCAAATCCACCTTTTTCGGTTCTTAATACATCTCCGCTTTCAAATATATGTCCTTTTTTGAGCGATTTGCTTGCATCATTTCCACGGGTGTAATTCACGGATCCAATCACTTTCGTTACAATAGCAATTCTATCACCACCTAATATCACAGATATAAATAACAAACTCATGCCAATTTGTTTTAATCGCATCATATTCTTAATCAACCCTAACAGAATTAATGGTCAGATTTTTTTTGGC
>CAYXUK010000037.1:14335-15671 GCA_964468295.1 uncultured bacterium
TAATATCTGCTGCAGTGTATTTTTGTCAATATTGGTATTATTCAGTGAAATTTTTCCTGTTGACTTAAATCCCTGCAGTGCACTGCCCGGCCCAAATATGGCATTAAATTGGTCATCTCCAATAGCCTGCCTTAATTGCTCCAAAATGAGATCTTCTGTAGCTGGACTCGTAGATTCTGATGGATTGGCTATTTTAAAAGAATAAATGGAGGAAACTTCATCTTTCATCCCACTTGTGGTAGGAATCCTCGTTTTTATCTGCCAAACATAAATTTTTCCATATTCTAAGTTTCGCGCACCAGATATTGGATATTGATACGTACTTACATCATCTAATCTCATCCACAAATCAGACTGGTTAAATGGCAGCATTCTTTCCTCACGGATAGCTTCTTCAGTTGACGAATGATAACCAACTTTGAATTCTGCCACTCGAATATATGTTTCACAGTTACGGCAGGATCCTTTACTCCAGTTAAAAATAGGGTAGGTGGTATAAACAACATTAAATGATGTATCAGCTAACGCTCCACCCGGAGATTCAAGATTTATTCCTGAGGGAGATTCAACAATCATTGATTTTGAATCTTGATCCGATAAAGAAAGATCTGCTTCTGAAGAGCCGGAATATAATTTTAATTCGAAACGGTATTCTCCTGGTGCTAATTGCCCTGTTACCAACAAATTGCTTATCATTGATTCAAATTCAGAAATCTTCATTGAAGCCTTAGGCTGAATGTTTACAGAAATAATATTAGGAGGGTTAGCTTCATCTAAAAGCGTAGAAGTAGTGGTGGAAAAATTTCGATTATCTATAACAACAGACTCTTTTATCTGAATTGGTTGCATTTCCAATTCAATCAATGTAGTCCGGGTATTAATATCAAGCGCCGGTGATAAGATTGAGGCACGAAACCAAACTTTTACAAATACGGGATATTTATCACTATATATCCGATGACGAAAAAAAGGCACATCTGAGGCACCAGTCTGCAGATCAATATTACTCATATAATAAGTAGCATATTCAAAAAACTGACCATCCAGTTTTGCTTGAGCCGATACTGATGACCAGCTAAAGATAAAAAAGAAGATATGAGTTAGAGTAATTCTTTTCACTATTTCAGATACTAATTAAGATTTACATAGTCAATTTACCGAACACAATATAAAAAATAAAAGCCCCGATAAAAATCAGGGCTTTTATAAAGTTCCCGGCAACGACCTACTCTCCCACGCTAGTTTCCCGCGCAGTACCATCGGCGCAGTAGGACTTAACTTCCGAGTTCGAGATGGTATCGGGTGTGACTCCTACGCTATTGTCACCGGAGAAATT
>CAYXUK010000038.1:0-15655 GCA_964468295.1 uncultured bacterium
AGATTATCAATCGATGGCGCAAATATTTCCTCGCGTTTTACCAACCTTTTATACCTGTCACTTAAAGCACGTTTATCCCCATCATAGGTGGCCCATTCGTAAAAAAAATTTTCTTTCCCACTCAAATTTCCAGTAAAAATAGTCTCACTGTTGTTTATATCAGTAATTTGATAAGATATGTTCAAAGTTGCTCCGGCACTTTTTTTATAATGATTTACAGTTGCTTTTACTTCCCCTTTAATGTTTTTTGTTTTTTCGACACCTGTAGAATCCACATATTTTTCTTTACGTATAACAACTTCTTTTTTCTGTTTAATTCCTTCTTCAGAGATTTTTTCCACGGGCCTATGTGTGGTGACTATCGTAGCGCTTAATATATGATCAGCTCCTGATAGCTGCCCAATTTTGATATAATTATTTTCTGTAATTCCAGCCTGCACTAATCCCTGCTCATTAAGAATTGCCCTTAACTGATCTCGAGTAATAATCCGTAAAAATTCTTTTGAAGCAGTGCTTTGCTGCATCATCATTTGATTTCGAATAAAACTTGCTAAATTATTATTCCCACTAAACGGCCGAATCAATAGCGTAATCGTAGCGGCTGCTCTTGTTTCTTCATATAATTCTTGAGCATTCTTGTAGTTGGCAACAAATTGTTGCGCCAATTTGAAATTGATTGCTGCTTCTTTCTGACTTTTCTTTGCGATATCCTCTCGATATTTCATTCCCTCGGTATAATGATAATCTGCAGCCAATGGTCTGGCTTTTTTTAGTTCATTGGAATAATCTCCAACTGCTAAAGTCAGATTATAATTCATTTGAATTTTAAGAATCGATTTAAGCAATTCAACTTGATTGCCCAAGCTTTCGAGCGCTTCATATTCATAAACTAAATCAGGCCATTTTGAAGTGTCTTCAAGGGTATTAAGTTTAGCGATATTCGATTGGTGACGTTTTACAGCTAGGGGATAAGCTAGTTCAAGTAAAGCTATCCCTTTTTGATTATCCGCTTTTATCTCAAGGGATCTTGATACAGCATGAACGGCAGAATCATAATCACCAATTTGATAATATTTTTTTGCCGACGAATATTCACTATACCCAGGTATAAATATCGCGCATGATGAAATGAGCAAAATCGATGATATTATAAAGAAAGATAGTAGAGTTTTATGCTTCATAGTAGATTTTGAGCGGGCGATGAGAATCGAACTCACGTCACCAGCTTGGGAAGCTGGGGTAATAGCCATTATACGACGCCCGCGTATGGATTAAATTTATACTAGAAAAAACATGTGCCCCAGCGTTTCAATTCCAAAAACTTGTAATATTAAATTCTGCTCCTCGATGATAATTTTTTTTTCGATCTGATTGCCAGTTTTATCCCACTTAATTTGTGGCACATTTTTAATCCAAGCGTGTGGACAAATTGTGGATAACTATTTTATTTCACTTTTTTATAGTCGGTATTTTCCTGTTTTTTACTTTTATTCTTGGAGTCTTTATTTTCGTTTGATATATTTGTTCTGCCAACCAAGTCGATTATCACTTTTTCGATTGTCAGCCTATAATTGAACGCTGTTTTTTTAAAACTCCACATACCAAAAAGGAATGATTGTAAATGGCTGAAGCGATTGAACTCAACTTCCCCGTTGGGAAAAAACCCTCTGACGGGATCAATACAATTGTTGAAGAGACTGTTCGTGAACTCACGAAAGAAGTCGACCAACAGGACCTTTCTAATGAAGACAACCCCTATTTAATCGAAAATTATTATCACGGCGATAATCTCGGTGCTGATGTTCTAAAGAATAAATACCTCGCACCCTGGGAAAACCACCCCTATGAATTATGGGAACGACAGGCCACTGCTTTGGCTTCGGTTGAGCGTACAAAAAAATTAAGAACGGCGTGGGAAAAGAAATTTTATTCTATCCTTGAAGATTTCAAGTTTACCTCAGGTGGTCGGATTATGCATGGTGCCGGCAGAGAAGATATTACTACTACCTTGAATAACTGCTATGTGGTTGGAATCCAGGATGATTCCATAAATGCTATATATAAAACAATCGAAGAGGAAGCTCGAACATATAAATACGGTGGAGGCTGCGGTCATGATCTATCCATCCTGCGCCCATCTGGGGATGAAATTAATGGAACAGGTGGTCAATCCTGTGGCCCCGTCGGTTTCATGAATCTATTTAGTGAAAATACCAATACTATCGCCCAACACGGACGCCGTGGTGCCAATATGCAAACTTTACGTGTAGATCATCCGGATATTGAAAATTTCATTAAAATTAAAACGGGTGATATCAATATGGTAAAATACTCCAATATATCCGTTTTATTGACACATGACTTTATGGAAGCGGTAGAAAATGATGCCGACTTTGATCTCAAGTGGAATAACAAAGTATACAAAACTGTTCAGGCCCGTGAATTATGGGATACTATTATTAACCATGCCCATAGCAGTGCGGAACCTGGCTTGATTTTCTGGGATACAATGACCGATTACCACAATGCAGAATATTGCAGTCCTTTAGTATCCACAAACCCTTGCGCAGAACAACCTTTACCTGATGGCGGGTGCTGTAATTTAGGATCCATCAATCTGGAGAGATTTGTTGATAATGAAGGCAATTTTAAAATCGATGAATTCAAAGAAACAGTCGGCATAGCAACACGTTTTCTAGATAATGTCATCGATTATAACCTCGATCGTCATGCTCTGAATTCCCAAAAAGAAAACGCAACCGATGACCGCCGTGTTGGTTTAGGTATTCTAGGCCTTGGGGATATGCTAGTGCGTATGGGAATTAAATACGATAGTGAAGATGCACTACAAACGGTAGAGCAGGTAATGCAAATCTTTCGTGATACTGCTTATGATACTAGTGTTGAATTAGCTACGGAAAAAGGTGCTTTCCAAAAATTTGACTGGCCCGGATACCAACAAAGTAAATTTATTAAACAACTACCTAGACAGATAAGGGATAAAATTAAAAATAATGGGATTAGGAATTCCACCGTCTTAACTGTACCGCCTACAGGTAGCGGTGCAATTGTGGCTCGGGTTACCTCAGGAATCGAACCAATTTTTGCTACCTCCTATAAACGGCGGGTAAAAAAACAAGATGGGTATGGACAGAAATTCGATGAATACAAAGTATATCACCCGATTATTAAAAAACTTTTTAAAACTGATGAGGACCTTCCAGATTATGTAACAACAGCTCATGATATCGATCCTTATTTCCGGGTAAAAATGCAGGGCATTATTCAAAAATATATCGATAGTTCTATTTCCTCAACAGTAAATCTCGAAGAGAATATTAAACTCGAAACAGTTGCGGATATTTATATGACAGCCTACAAGGCCGGACTTAAGGGAATAACAGTTTATCGTGAAGGGTCGAGGGAAGGTATTCTTTTGACAGATAAAAAAGAAGAAACAGATACAACTGAACAACAAGCTACAGTATCTCCAATGGAAGCTTCTGCTTCGGTGAAAAGAACTGATGTAGAAAAACGTCCACGGATTCGACCAAATACAACAGCAGGAATTACACGTCGAATTCGAACCGGTGAAGGGACTCTGTACATTACCATCAATCAAGATGAAAACGGTTTATGTGAGGTCTTTACAACAATAGGTAAAGCCGGTGGAAATGCCGCGGCTCAGTCAGAAGCAATTAGTCGACTTATATCCCTGGCATTACGTTCAGGAATTGACCCAAATGCTATCATCAAACAACTTAAGGGAATTAGTGGACCAAACCCCACTTGGGAAGATGGTCGGTTAATCCTTTCAACCCCTGATGCAATTGGAAAAGCACTTGACGACTACCTAAGCGAAAATCCCGATGGACATGGTCAAGGTAAAGTTTCTGATTTAGATAAAGATGATCGTAAAACAACAATTACTATGGCCACAACCGAAGAAGAAACTGAACATCAACAGAATGTCACCGATTTTACCTTTAAGAATATCACTACCTGCCCTGATTGTGGTGGTTCAGTAATGCATGAGGGTGGTTGTGTCACCTGCCCAGGTTGTGGTTTCTCAAAATGTGAATAACTAAATCTATTTTATTTCTTAAATAAAAAAGCCCCGAATTAATTCGGGGCTTTTTTTATCAATAATCCGATTGTAAAGAATTAATGATCCATTAATTCTTTCTCCTTCTGTTCTTGCATTTCATTTAAATTTCCCACATGATCATCCGTTAAAGTTTGGATTTCATTTTCCTGTTTACGTATTGCATCTTCAGAAACATGTTCCTTCTGCCCAAAATCTTTCACATGATGAAGTGCATCTCGTCGCACATTGCGAACAGCAATACGACCTTCTTCAATCAACTGATGAACATATTTAATCAAATCCTTACGGCGTTCTTCCGATAATGCAGGAATTGGCACTAAAACTGCATTCCCATTATTGCTGGGAGTTAAGCCTAAGCTTGACTTCATAATCCCTTTTTCAATAACAGAAATTAACGATTTTTCAAATGGCTGTATCGTAATCAACCGTGGTTCAGGTACAGAGATGTTTGAAACCTGGTTCAAAGGCATCATTGAACCATAATAATCGACCTGTATTGAATTTAATAAATCAGGGTTCGCCCGACCCGTTCGTACTTTGGCTAATTCCATCCGCGAATGTTCAACAGCCTGATCCATCCTATGAGCGGCGTCTTTATAAATCTCCTGCAGCATAATTATTCTATAATATTCGTTCCAATATTCTTCCCTTCCATGACGCGTTTTAAATCACCCTTATTATTAATGTTAAAAACACATATAGGTAAGGCATTTTCTTTACATAGAGTTATTGCCGTTAAATCCATCACCCGAAGGTTTTTTCCTAATACTTCAGTGAAAGAAACGTTATTGTAGCGAACAGCATCTGAATATACAACCGGATCTTTGTCAAACACACCATCCACTTTAGTCCCTTTTAAAAGCACTTGTGCTTTAAGTTCAGTTGCGCGCAAGGCAGCAGCTGTATCCGTCGTAAAATAGGGATTTCCAGTGCCGCCGGCTACAATTACAACTCTACCCTTATCTAAATGACGGAGTGCACGACGACGAATATAAGGTTCTGATATTTGAGAAACAGTAATTGCCGAAAGGGTCCTTGTTTCAACACCATTCTTTTCCAGAGCATCCTGTACACTGATGGCATTCATTATTGTTGCTAGCATACCTAGATAGTCACCTGTAACACGATCCATACCTTTACTAGCAGCTTGCATACCTCGAAAGATATTCCCACCACCTATAATAAGAGTGATGTCAACACCCATTTCATGAATTGATTTGATTTCTTTGGCTAGTTCTGTCGCTTTGGTAGGATTGATGCCAAAATCCTGCTCACCAGCAAGTACCTCCCCGCTTAATTTGAGGAGGATACGCCTGTAAACAGGGCTCGACATCTAATACTTAGTGAGGTTGACCGTTACTGGAAGCTTCGCCGATGGCGAAACGAGTAAAACGATTAACAACAATATTTTCACCAAGTGTAGCAACCATTTCGGTGATAAGATCACCGACTTTTCTATCAGGGTCTTTAATATATGGTTGTTCTAATAAACAAGAATCCGCGTAAAATTTTTCCATTCTGCCTTCAACAATCTTTTCAATAACATTTTTTGGTTTACCAGAGTCTTTGGTCTGTTCAGTAAAAATTTCTTTTTCATGATCGATAATCATTTGATCAATATCTTCACGTTGAATTGCTAACGGATTAGTTGCCGCAATTTGCATGGCTAAATTATGGGATAATTCAGAAAAACTTTCTGTTTTCGCAACAAAGTCAGTCTCACAATTCAATTCTACCAAAACCCCCAAGCGTCCTCCATGATGAATATATGAAAAAATCACACCTTCTTTGGTATTTCTTGTTTCCTTGTTTTCTGCTTTGGCAATACCTGATTTACGTAAATGATCAATGGCTTTTTCCACATTGCCATCAGTTTCCAATAGTGCTTTTTTACAATCCATCATACCAGCGCCAGTTTTATCTCGCAAAGCTTTTACAGTTTTGGCATCGATATTCATTTAGCTTCTTTCTCCTCAACAACTTCTAATTCTTTTTCTTCCGTAGCAACTATTTCTAAAGTCTCATCTCCTACTGTTTTAGCTTCATCCTGTCCATTAGTTTTACTTGATTCTGTCTTTATTTTTTGCTCATCTTTATCCGATTTTTTTTCTGCTTTCCCGCCAGAATCAAGAATGGTATCAGCGATCACTGAAACAATAAGCTGAATCGTCCGAATTGAATCATCATTAGCAGGAATCGGATATTCAATTTGGGTTGGATCCGTATTTGAATCTACAATCCCAATAATTGGAATGCCTAACGTGTTAGCTTCTTTAACCGCCGTACTTTCAAGATTTGCATCAACAATGATAACTGCATCAGGAAGACGACGCATATCTTTTATACCTCGGTGTTGGTCTGACAGCTTAATACGTTCCCGATTTAACATTTGGATCTCTTTTTTTGTCTGATTCTCATATATCTGAGACCCTTCTTTTTCCAGCAAATGTAAACGTTTAATGCTTTTCTTAATAGTTGAAAAATTAGTAAGTGTACCACCCAGCCATCGTTCTACCACATAAAACATAGAACAACGGTCTGCTTCCTCCTGGACAATATCCTTTGCCTGTTTTTTTGTTCCTACAAATAAAAATTCAGCATTCTTTTTTGTTTTTGCTCGAATAAAGTCAAGTGCATTTTCTAAATGACGAATTGTTTCTTCTAAATTAATGATATGAACCCCATTTTTTTCCATAAGAATAAAAGGTTTAAAATTAGGGTTCCATTTGCGCGTCACGTGCCCAAAATGTGCACCAGTACTTAGTAAATCTTCAAATTTGACTTTTGACATATAGATTTAACGTTTTGAAAACTGGAATTTTTTTCGCGCGCCAGGTTGTCCATATTTTTTCCGTTCCACTTCCCGAGCATCACGAGTAAGGAAACCCGCATCTTTCAAAGCAGATCTGAAATCAGTGGTGACATCGTTTAATGCACGCGCAATACCTAAACGTATGGCGCCGGCTTGTCCAGAAAGTCCGCCGCCTTTAACATTTACAGAAATATCATAGGATTCACGTTGATTAGTTAAATCCAAAGGCTGAGTTACCACAATTGCAAGGCTCTCCCGACAGAGATAATCTTTAAAAGGATGGCCATTGATAAATATATTCCCTTTTCCTGGTTTCATACAAATCCGAGCAACAGACCCTTTACGCCTGCCAACAGTATTATAAACTGGTTTTGCCATTAAATATGCAATTCTTTCGGTTGTTGCGCCATATGAGGATGATCTGGACCAATGTAAACTTTTAGGTGCTTTATGATAGCCCTACCTAAACGATTTTTTGGAAGCATTCCCCACACTGCTTTTTCCACTATGCGCTCCGGATGAGTGCGTCGTACTTGATTCAATTTTGTAAAAGTAGTCGACCCAGGAAATCCTGAGTGCTTGAAATAAGTCTTATCCATTTCCTTTTTACCGGAAACTTTAACTTTTTCAGCATTGACTACGACTACAAAATCACCCATATCCATATGGGGTGTGAATGTAGGTTTATGTTTCCCACGCAAAATTTTCGCTACTTCACTGGCGAACCTGCCCAAGGTTTTTCCTTCGGCATCAGCTATATACCAATCTTTTCGTATTTCGGCAGCTTTTAGTGATTTTGTTTTCATGATTTTCAGTACAAAAATAGCCCGAAAAAGTAGACTAACATATCCATGGTAGTCAACTATAATTCATGGTGTTATAGTCTATTAAGAAAAATTAGTAATGTAACCCTTTACAATTGTGTATTTTACACGGCCATTCAAGGATTTACCAATATAAGGTGAATTTACCGATCGTGAGTAAATATCGGTTTTGCTGAAAATCCATTCTTCAGTTGGATCAATAATAGTTAATTCCGCATTGATTCCTTTTGCAAATAAATCGGTTTCAAAATTCATAATTTTCCGAGGATTAACTGTTAACATTTGAATCAATTTTAGTATATCCATCTTGTTTTGTATAACCATGACCTGATTTACAACTCCAAAACATGATTCGAGCCCAATCATACCAAAAGGTGCTAAATCAAAGGTGCCTTCTTTTTCTTCAATCGTATGGGGCGCATGATCCGTGGCAATACAGTCAAAAATACCATCTTTAACAGCCTTAATAAGAACTTTCCGATCTTCTTGTGAACGAATAGGCGGTGCCACTTTCAGGTCGGTGTTATAGGTTTTTAAATTTTCATCTGTAAAAAACAAGTGGTGGGGTGTCACTTCAGCGCTGATTTTTTCATTCTTTTTCTTTATTTCTTGTATATGATGTACCGATTTAGCTGAACTTACATGGGGTACGTGGAGTTTGGCACCAGTCAATTCAGTTAATACCAAATCTCGATGAATCATATTTGATTCTGAAATATCCGGACTTGCAGGAAGACCTAAATGAGTTGCAATCTTTCCTTCATGCATCACGCCATCCTTTTTTAAGCACGGGTCTTCAGCATGATTAATCACAGGTACACCAAACATAGTGGCATATTCAAGGGCATTACGCATGACGCCAGCATCGGTTACAGGCAGACCGTCATCACTAAAAGCTACTGCCCCTTCAGAAAGCATGGCACCCATTTCGGTCAATTCCTGTCCAGCCTGCCCTTTGGTAATGGCACCAATCGGATGAATATGAATCGGACATTCTTCAGAACGATCAACGGTGTAACGGATCGATTCTGGAGAGTCCAATGGCGGATCTGTATTAGGCATAACACAGACTCGGGTAAAACCCCCAGCTAGTGCCGCCATAGAGCCAGATTCCAGTGTTTCCTTATCCTCCCTACCAGGTTCACGAAAATGAACATGAAGGTCACAAAATCCATGTGTCACAATCAATCCATCACAATCGATAATATTTGCTACTTTTGGCGGTTCTACTTTACCAATTTTTTTAATCTTACCATCCTCAATCAAAATATCTCCTTTTTTCTGAGTACCTGCCAAAGGATCTAATATTGTTCCATTCTTGAGAACAATCCGTTTTTTCAATTTTGATATTTCCATATTAATTTTTTCCTACTTCTTGTTTTCCTCCAAGGAGCAAATATAAAATTGCCATTCTGGATGCAACCCCGTTCAACACCTGATCCAGAATAATGGCCTGATCACTATCTGCGATAGCACTATCAATCTCCACACCGCGGTTCATTGGACCCGGGTGCATAATCACCATTTCCTTTTTGTGCATCTTTAAACGTTCCGTAGTTATACCAAATAAATTCCGGTACTCCCTCACAGAAGGCAAAAGACCCCCGCCCATCCGTTCGTGCTGAATACGCAACACATTGATCGCATCGGCCCATTCAATTACTTCATCTACATTATAGTTTACTGATACACCCAGGTCTTCAGCAAAAGGTGGTATAAGCGTCGCTGGCCCACAGAGCGCGATTTCGGCACCCATGGTCTTCAAACCATATATATTACTAAGAGCAACACGACTATGTGTTATATCTCCGATAATGCCAATTTTGAGTCCTTTAAGACGACCAAATTTTTCTTGAAGGCTAGTCATGTCCAAGATGGCCTGCGTAGGATGTTCATGGGTTCCATCACCGGCATTAATGACGATCGATTCAATGTGCTTCGTTAGATGGAGTGGAGCACCTGGTGTGGGGTGGCGCATGACTACCGCATCGATTTTCATCGCTTCAATATTCTGGGCTGTATCTTTAAAAGTTTCCCCTTTTTTTAGGCTGGACGTAGACGCTGAAAAATTAACTGTATCCGCACTGAGCCGTTTTTGAGCAAGTTCAAAACTGATACGTGTTCGGGTCGAATTTTCGAAAAACAGATTTACAATTGTTTTTCCCTGTAATGAAGGCACTTTTTTGATCGGTCGCTCCAGCACCTCTCTGAAACTGAATGCCGTGTCAATAATGGTTTGAATATCTTCGGCGGGATACTCTTCTAACCCCAGTAGATGTTTATATTTCATCAATCTTCTTCACTATAATGGGTTAGGGTGACCAGGTCAATGCCATCCACTTCTTTTAACTGAACTTCTACGTGTTCACCTTCGTGGGTAGGAATATTTTTCCCGACAAAATTGGCACGTATGGGCAACTCCCTATGGCCGCGATCTACTAATACAGCCAGTTGTACATGATTTGGTCGGCCAAATGCATTTAATTCATCCATGGCTGCACGAATAGTCCGTCCAGTGAATAATACATCATCTACTAGAACCACAACTTTATCATCGATAGAATCATTAATATCGGTACCTTTCACCTGAGGGACTACCAGTCTATCTCGAAAGTCATCCCGGTGAAATGTTATATCGACAGATCCCATAGGGATTTCAACTTCAGCAATTTTTTGAATAAGGGATTGGAGCCGCTTTGCGAGAGGCTCACCTCGTGTGAGAATTCCAACCAGCATGAGTTGGTCGGCGCCACCATTACGCTCTAGAATCTCATGAGCCAGTCGTGTAACCGAACGGTTAACAGCTATTGAGTCCATCACCTGTTTTGGTCGGGTAGATGCCATGGGCACCTCCTGATAATAAAAAACCTCCGGGCAGCTTGGAATCCGTTCCGTAGAGGATCCATATCGGAGGTTTAATTTGCTACCCTTACCTTCTCTCTGGAACGGTTTAAAGGACCACTGAATCTACAAGAATTTATTAATAAAGTGACAACTGTAAATATGAAGCTTAAATCACTTCACTTTTTGCTCTCAAGCTTCATATTTTGAATTATTTCTTCAGTAATTACTTCAAGTGATCGTTCCACGCTCATTTTAATTGTTAAATCTATTGTTTCTTTTTTGAACCATTTAATCTGGCGGACGGCAAATTGACGAGTACGCAAGGTTATTTCTGCTTCCAATGCTCCCACAGACATTTCATCATTTAAATGGGAAATGATCTGAGAATAACCAATGGAATCTAATGGATAGAGGACTTCATTGGGATATTGCTTCATTAAAGTTCTCACCTCATCTATCCATCCTACTTTCAACATTTTATTTGTTCGTTTTGCAATGCGATCACCCAATTCATCCAGTTCCCAATCCATATAAATAGTAAATAAATCCAATTTGGATTGTGAATCTTCTGATTGGTTTTGATAGTGTTCTGTTGGCGGTTTACCCGTGGATTCATATATCTCTAATGCGCGAATCAGCCGTTTTTTATTATTGGGATGAACAATTTCCGCATAGTCTGGGTCCAGTTCAATAAGACGATCCATCAGGTTCTTTGGACCATTTTTATCATATTCATTTTCAAGTTGTTTTCTGACATCAAGATCCGAGATACTTTCCTCAAAAATTCCTTTGGTGATAGCTCTATAATAGAGGCCAGCCCCACCGCAAATGATGGGAGTCTTTCCCCTTGATTGAATATCTGTAACCAAATTCAACACCAATTTGGCATAAGCACCGGCAGCGATCTCCTCATTGGGCGGTTTAATACCAATCATATGATGAGGCACGCCACCCTGTTCATGTAAAGTAGGCTGGGCCGTACCAATTGCCATCCCTTTATAGATTTGCCTTGAATCCATACCAATCACTTCTCCATCCATTTTTTTAGCCAAGGCAACTGCCACTTTCGACTTACCGCTGGCAGTGGGACCAATTATGGCTAAGGGATGATTTTTTGAAATCATTAATGTATAGCAGGTATCGTTTTAATGAACCAATGGACTTATAATAGCCAGTGGGTTCTTTTTCATTAATTATTCAAACTAGATTCGTTCGAAGCGGCGGTCCAGCTCATCCATGGATAACTGAACTATAATAGGACGGCCGTGAGGACAATAGTATGGATGCTTAGTACCAAAGAGGCGGTTTACCAATTCCCGCATTTCTTCTAGCGTTAAAACATCCCCTGCTTTCACGGCTGCCTTACAGGAAAAACTGGCGGCTAATGCCTCTTGGAAAGAGGAATATTTTTTCTGAGTTTGTAGGTAATCATCCAGCATTTCACGAATAATATTCTTTTCATTTCCCCAAGACATTTCAGATGGAATCGCCTCAACCATGACTGTATTCTCTCCAAATTCCTTCATACGAAATCCCATTTTTTCGAGGTATGGCAATACATCCAATAATGTGGAGAAATCATCAGGAGAAAATTCGATCACTTCCGGAAAAAGAAGGGTTTGAGCCGCCATGGCATTTGTATCGAAAGCAGCCATGGCTTCTTCAAATAGGATCCGTTCATGGGCCACATGCTGATCAATAATCACCAATCCGCTACTAATGGGCGAAACGATATATTTGGAATGGATCTGCCAAATATTTTCCAGATCCACCTTTCCCGAATTTGGTTCCGGACGTGTAGCTAATTGTGATGCATAATTCTTGGCACGATTAACCGCCGGTTGAAACTTGATAGCTGAATCGGCGGTAGACTGGAGATCTAATCCTTCCTGATCAGGATTAGTCTGCCCTTCTTGAGGAATAAATTTTGTTGGAAAATCAAATTGAGCACCCAAATCCGGTTTTTCAAAATCAGGAATGGTATTTAAAATGGGATTCAAGGATTCTTCAACTGCAGATTTCAATACATGGTAAATCCGCCATTCATCTTTAAAACGTACTTCCAACTTCATTGGATGCACGTTGACATCCACCTGGTCATGAGGCATAAAAAGGTTAACGGCAAAAAATGGATACTCACCTCGATTTAATAATGAACGATAAGCTTGATAAACTCCAGAATTCATTAATCGATTTTGAATAAATCGATTATTTAAAAATATATATTGTTCACCAGGTCGAGTACGAACCAAGTTTAGATTACCTAAAAATCCAGTTAAAGAATAATCGCTTTTTGTGAAATTGATAGGTAACAATTGATCGCGGTAAGCTGGATCCATTACGTGAACGATCCGGCTTTCAAGATCTTCCGATTGAAGGTCGAGAATATCCCGACCATCAGAGATTAATTTGAAAGCCCTATCCGGATAGCCTAATGCAAACCGCCGTACCATCTCCACCACTTTCCGAAATTCCATTCGTGGGCTCTTTAGAAATTTTTTCCGGGCTGGGGTATTGTAAAATAAATTGCGGATTGTGATGGATGTCCCTTTCACCGCTGGTGCCGGTTGCACCTCTCCTAATTCTCCGTTAGTAATGGACATCTCAAATCCATCACTATTTTCGCTAGCAGATACAACATTTACTTCTGATACAGATGTGATACTGGCCAATGCTTCTCCTCGAAATCCCAGCGTATCAATTGTGAAAAGATCATTCACACTTGCAATCTTACTAGTGCTGTATCGTTTAAACGCAATGGGCAATTCATCTCTTGAAATTCCGCACCCGTTATCGGTCAGCTGTATCAATTGCTGGCCACCTTTTTCTACCACGATGGAGATCTCTGTGGCACCTGCATCCAGGCTGTTCTCAACTAATTCCTTTACTACGGAAGCCGGTCGTTCTACCACTTCTCCAGCAGAGATCTTACTGCGCAGGTCTTCTGATAATTCTTTAATCATTTACTTATTGATGATATTCAGAGTTTTTTTATATACAATTTTATGTAATGCCTCCGCCGCTTGAATTAATCCATCCATTTCTTTTCGTTTTTCACTACGATATTTTTCATCATCGATACTTGGCAAATTGATAAGCACATTCATGGATGCACCCCTCAATCCAGCCAAGGCCACTTCCCCAGCTACTCCAGCATCACTGACTGAATTGGGATTTCCTTTGTCCACCAGAATATCCGCCAGTTCAATCACACGTTTACACAAGTTTGCAACCTCAAAAGGGACATCGATGGCATATTTGTTTGCCTTACGGATCGCCCGATCTTTTACTTTTACTTCTTCATCATTAGAGGCTGTCATGCGATTAGCTTCCATGACATTATTAAATGCGTTAGTATCCTCATCGACCAAAAAAGAAAGACGATCTTTGATAGTTTGTGCTTCAACGCCAATTTTATCCATTTCTGGTTTTAATGATATGAACCCTTTTTTCTCATGAGTGAGCGCGGCTACCATAGATGAAAGGGCAGCCCCGAGTGATCCTGCCAATGCTGACACGGATCCACCCCCTGGTGCAGGACTGTTAGTCGAGAGTTCATTTACAAATCCTTGAGCAGAAATAGACATCAATCCATCAGCCGATTCCTTAACCGCGTATTCGATGATTTTTTCCTCTGCGATGAATGGAGTTACATCATTCAGCCCAAGAGACTGCACTGCCGCTTGAATGATATCTTCTTCCGGGGCACCCACCGTTCGTCGCTGTTTCGCAAGAAAATGTCGCCCTGCCATCAGAATGGCTTCGAGTGGTATCAACCCTACCAACTCACTACCTGTAACGCGAATACCTCGTTCATCGGCCAGTTTGCATGCTGCATCATAGACATCATGAATGGATGACACTTTATAATTATTAAAATTGATTGAGATCTGGGCCCGTTTGAAAGTGTCAATATACCATCCTACACATTTCACTTCTTTGAACATGCCCGGTACTTTTACAGGGCTCCCATCAGAATTGCGGATAATTTCTCCATCCAATAGATTGGGTGAATCCGGATCTGGCTTCCGCTTACTGCGGCCACTTTCACGTAGTTCAAAAGCAATATCCGTAGCTAGACGATGATCCTTTGTATTCAGATTAATATTATATGCAATGAGGAAATCACGCATACCCATCACCGTAGCTCCAGCAGCAACATTGAATTTCGCAGGTCCAAAATCGGGTTTCCATTTTACATCTTTCAATTTTTTCGCCAGACCCTCGTATTCACCTTCTCTAATATCGGGAAGACTTTTTCTTTCCAGAGTTTGAGCCGAATGCTCATATAAATAAACAGGGATACTCAATTCTTCTCCTACACGCTGTCCTATTTCCTTCGAGAGATCAATACATTCTTCATCACTTACATTAGATATTGGAATAAATGGACATACATCTGTAGCGCCCATACGCGGATGAGCACCTTCATGTTTAGACATATCAATCACTTCAGCGGCTGTTTTGATCCCCAAGTAGGCCGCCTCCTTTACAGCATCAGGATTACCAACAAAAGTTACCACAGTACGGTTTGTATCAGCTCCAGGATCAACATCTAAAAGTGTAATGCCATCCACACTTTCAATTGCATCGGTAATAGCTTTTATTTTGGCAAGGTCTTTGCCTTCGCTAAAATTTGGAACACATTCAATCAGCTTCATTTATCCTGTCCTTGCAATGTTTATTAAATAATTCATGAGAAGAATAACCACAATGAGCATTCCAATTGTTGCTGCCAAAGACCGTTTATTACGCCGGACAGGTGTTAATCGTTTAAATAATCTTTTTTCTTCCCGATCCATCACATACCAGCAAATAAAAACATAAAGAAATCCACAAAAGGACGCATAACCCACCAAATTGGTGAAATGCGAGTAAACATACCGAATAAAATGAGTCCCATTAAAATTTGTGGACCATAAATCTGCAGTTTATATACCATATCTGGATTCCTTCGTACCATAAAACCAGAAAATATTTGGGACCCATCCAAGGGAGGAATAGGAATCATGTTAAATACTGCTAACATAATATTAATCTGCGTAAACATCACCAGCATAGTTGTGA
>CAYXUK010000039.1:0-15236 GCA_964468295.1 uncultured bacterium
GATATGCACAACTACTAGTAAATCCATGTTATACTCCTTTTAGTATTTTTATACCCTGAATCTAATAAAACATTATAAACAATAAAGCCCATCAATCGGGTTATTGTCGATTAGCAGGGCTGCTTATAAGGGACTTCCATCCAGTTTACTTCCATCCATATGACAATTCCTGACATAGTTTGATGCTATTATGTCAGATTGATGGTACAGGTATTAAATCAGTAACTTACCCGCATGAATTACTGGTCACCGAGAAAGGATGGACGAGAAATGGACGGATTTACAATCTATCATAACCCCAGATGAGGCAAGAGTAGGCAGACCCTACAACTGTTGCGTGACAACGGTATTGAACCCTTTATTATAGAATATTTAAAGAACAGTCCTACGATAGATGAGTTTAAGGCTCTATCTGTAAAACTTGGTATGCGTCCAATGGAGTTTGTTCGTAAATCAGAAATGGACTTCAAAAACAATGATTTAAAGAACAAATTGGAAGATGACAAAGCTATGTTTAAAGCTATGAATCAATATCCTAAAATCATGGAAAGACCTATTGTAGTAAAAGGGGATCAAGCTGTCCTTGGCCGTCCTCCGGAGAATATTTTAAATTTATTATAAATAAATATCTTTGTATTTACCCTATAAGTTTTGCTTTCATTTATCAGTCTCCCAATCAATTACGATCATTTCTGTCTGACGAGGGTCGATGTATTCACATTTTTCCCCATCAAAAAAAGCATCTTCCTCCAACATAATAGCAACTTCTTTATTCCAAGCAGCAATATTTACTTTGGCATTGAGTTCTATTGAATAAGCCGTATTGGGAAATAAAGGATAGTCACCGTTCACTGGAACGCCCCCTTGTTTGTCCCACATACCAATTGTTGGCCCTGAACCATGACCATAATAACCAATTGGGTGCGTATAAATTTGAGGATTAATTCCTTCTTCTTTTGCCTGTTGCAAGGCGGAAAGCAGCATTTCATTTCCTGTGCGGCCCGTTTTGAATTGATCTGTCAATATATCCTGCAGTCGATTTCCAATCGAAAATGCTTTAGTTAAATAATCTGGTGTTCGGTCTTCGCCGGGCATTAATACGTAGGCATGCTGTTGTGTATCTGTATTTAGACTCAGGTAAGTAATGCCAAAGTCAACGTGGAGTAAATCGCCAGGACGAATGACATTTTCTGGTTTAGCTTTGCTAAATGCTTCAAGAAAATCAAAGTTTTTATTATCTGCTCGTTGGATATCTACCGAAGGATGAAACCAGGTTACTAGGTTCAAGTCACGAATGCGTTCCCTATACCACCAAACCACATCATCGGTGGTGGTAACTCCTGGTGTGATTACATTGGCCGAAAACCCTTCTTTAATAATATCGTGTGCTATACCGCAGATTTTGGGATAATATTTCATTTCCTTATCACTTCTAGTTTCCAGCCAGCCAATGGCAACCTTTTCTGCGCTGACTATTCGACGTATATATTTTTTTGATAGAGCAGCCTTAAATAATTCTAATTCTGTAGCTGTAATACCATCAGTCTGTGCAAAAAATTCACTTTTATTAATACCAATAGTTTTAGGGTTTTTTGTTTTGATGAGATCATTCAAAGCCTCATACTGATTTGGTTGGGCTTCTGGATCCCATGATTTTTTGAAAATTTCCCCGACATCATATCGAGCAATGGCATAGGTTTCTAGTGGCTGTTCATTGCCGGGATCATTAATCACTAGGATTGTACGTCGGCGAGCATTCAACCAAGTAGCTGGCAACATAGTACGTAGGACTGGATCTTCATTGTACTCCCGCGCAATAATAACCCACATATCCATATTGTTTCGTTTCATAATTTGAGGAAGAACTGTTTGAAACCGATCTTTGAGCAATGCATTACGAACCTCTGCACGTTTACGCATGGAAAGAATGCTATTTTTCAGGTCATCTGCAAAGGCTGATGCTGGTAAAATGAATACAATAAAGAGTAATCCTCTGATTATTTTTTGCATGTATTTCTCCATTAGGTAATGTTTTTGTTTCGAAAAATGTAAAGGTAAGTTTGCATTAATAATCAAGGAGGCGCAAATGATATTCTCAAAGCGTTTGATTTTGGTTCTGGCAACATTGAATATGGTATTTTCTCAAAAGACATCTTCAATTCGTCCGGTTTCAACCTATTCTATTGTTGCGTTAGATGAAACAACAGGAGAATTGGGTGTTGCTGTGCAGAGCCATTGGTTCTCTGTGGGCTTTTTGGTCCCTTGGGCTAAAGCTGGTGTAGGTGCTGTTGCTACTCAATCGTTTGTAAAGGTGGATTATGGTCCGGATGGCATACAATTGATGGAATCCGGGATGAAAGCTGCTGACGCATTAAAAGCCCTAACTTCAAAAGATGAAGGTGAAGCAGTACGCCAAGTTGGTATGATAGATATAAAAGGAAATGTAGCAGCTCACACAGGCTCTCGTTGTATTAAGTACGCCGGTCATATTGTAGGCGAAAATTATTCTGTCCAAGCCAATATGATGGCCAACGGTACTGTGCCAAAAGCAATGGCAATAGCGTTTGAAGAAACAAAAGGTGATCTAGCTGATAGAATGATGGCGGCTTTAGAAGCAGCAGAAGCAGAAGGTGGAGATATACGCGGCAAACAATCTGCTGCCATGGTGATTGTTTCTGGTGAGCCAAGTGGTGTGGAGTGGAAAGATACCAAATTAAACTTGCGTATTGAAGATCATCCAACGCCCTTGATCGAATTAAAGCGTTTAATAAGAGTACACCGAGCATACCAACATGCGAATATGGGCGACCACTACATGGAAACAGAAGAAATTGATAAAGCCTTAATTGAATATTCAAAAGCAGCAGAATATTATCCTGAAAATGCAGAACTGCCCTATTGGTCTGCTATTGCTTTAGCTAACGGTGGGCGTTTAGAGGAAGCACTGCCAGTATTCCAAAGTGTATTTCAACGAAATCCCGATTTAAAAACGATGACACCAAGATTAGTAAAATCTGGGCTGTTACCTGATGATAAGAGTTTAATCAGCAAAATAATGAACCAGTAATTATTTAATAACGGAAAAGGATCTTATTACATGTATTATAAATGTACGGCATGTAAAAAAATAGAGAATATGCCACCTAAACCTGTTTGGCTTTGCAGCTGTGGGAAACCTCTATCTGTGCATTATGGATGGGAAGAAAAACAAAGGGATGTGTCTATTGATACTGCAGATGAATCATTATGGCGTTATGGAAATGTATTACCAGAAGAATCGGTTATAAATAAAGTATCATTGGGTGAAGGATGGACTCCATTATTTCCCATTGGAAATAACGTATATATTAAAGATGAAACAGTTAATCCCACGGGTTCTTTTAAAGATAGGGGTATGTCTCTTGCGATTACTATGGCTAAAGTACAAGGTGTAGAAACTATATGTTTACCATCGGCTGGGAATGCTGGGATTTCTGCGGCGGCTTATTGCCGAGAAGCTGGAATAGAATGTCATGTATTTTTACCCGAAACTATTCCGGAGCCATTTAAAAAAGAAACTGATCATTATAATGCTAATCTAATGCTTAGTGGCCAAACGATTTCTGATGCGGCTAAAGAAATGTTGGATAACAAAAAAAATGATTGGTTCGATATCTCTACATTAAAAGAACCATTTCGAGTTGAAGGGAAGAAAACATTAGGGTATGAAATTGCTGAACAATTGGGTTGGAAATTTCCAGATGTGGTTATTTATGAGACTGGTGGCGGTACCGGCTTGATTGGTATGTGGAAAGCATTTAATGAAATGCGAAATATGGGTTGGGTAACTGATCCGCTGCCCAGAATGGTTGCTGCTCAATCAGATGGATGTGCGCCAGTGGTTGACGCTTTTCAAAATTTACATAAAACAACCCAATTTTGGCAAAATAGTCAAACCATTGCGCTCGGATTGAATGTCCCGGGTCCACTGGGTGGAGCTTGGATATTAGATATTTTATCTCAGAGTAAAGGTATCGCTGTAACAGCACCGGAACCAGATTTACCATCCTTAACTTCAGAATTCAATGATGTTACCGAGCTTAAGGCCAGTGCAGAGGCAGGTGTTGTTTGGGGGGCATATCATACATTAAAGAAAAATGGATGGTTAGGTGACAATGAAAAAGTGGTTTTATTCGCTACAGGGATAGAGCGGTGTTGAAACATCTTTATTCTGTCATTTAAATTGTGTGAGATACGTAAGTAAAAAGATGCTAAGAAAACACTTTATCGGATATAAATCCCTAATCCTTTTCGGACTTTTAATATCATCATGTGATCCGCTAGTTAATGAATTTAATGATATTGAAGAAGCTATAATGTATCGGGCAAATAATATTAAAGAATTCAGTGCAAAAGATACAATTAAGGTGATGACTTGGAATATTCGCTTTGGTGTTGCAAGATTACGATTTTTTGGGGATGGTTGCGGTGACCGAGTAATTTTAAAGAAAAGTGAAGTTTATGAAGCACTTGAAAATTTGGCCGAAAAGATAGAGATAGAAGATCCAGATATCCTTCTTTTACAAGAAGTTGATGTCCAATCGAAAAAAACTGGTTACATTGATCAAGCCCAATGGCTTGTGGACCACACTGATTTTAATTATGGTGCATATGCTTCTATGTGGGAATCTCAAATTATCCTTGCCGATGGGTTGGGCCGAGTGAATACAGGAAATTTAATTTTATCTAAATGGGAACTGGAAAATGCAGAGCGGTATCAATTGGCCTTGCGTGGTGACCAAGATAAACTTACAAAGTATTTTTATTTACGTCGAAATGTATTAAAAACCACAGTGAATATGCCGGGGAACCCATTTTATGCTGTTAATACACATGCTACCGCTTTTGCTACAGACGATACTAAACAAAGACACTTAGATAAGTTTAAATCTATTTTGGATGGCATTGTAGCAGAGGGAAAAAATTTTGTAGCTGGCGGTGACTTAAATGAAATTCCACCTAATGCTTCCAAAATGGACTATTGTCTTGATGATCAATGTGAAGGAGAATCATTCCATGAACCAGGAGGATATAATCATAAGGAAGGAAGCTATTTTGCCCCAGAAATTACCTGGTTAGAAGCTTTGTATAAATCATATAAACCAGCGATCCCGCTTGATATTTATGGATCCAATGAAACAAAACATTTTACCCATAGCGTTGATATCAATCTAACGCTGGATCGAAAATTGGATTACCTATGGACCAACACAAAATGGTTTAACGGGATAACTCATCAAGAAGCAATAAAATTATCGGATCATATTCCAGTAAGCGCTAAGTGGGCAGTAGAATGAGAAAAATTGTAAAGATTATTTTATTGTTTTCATTTGGGGTTTCAAATGCGCAGTGGGAAGGAAAATCGGCTACTGTTTTGACAGCTGGGCGAAACGAAATAGGATTATTCTCACCTTTCAAAATGGGTTTACGGAATGCATCAGAAATTTCAGTAAATAAATTTTTACTTATGCCCAGCATTTCATATAAATCAGAAATATCTCAATCTAGTGAATGGGAAAGAGCATATCGTTTGGAATTTACCTATCCAACTTTAGCAATGCGTTGGTTGCAAAGCCCCTTAGGTATGAAGCTAGGTGAGCCTGATAAGTTTGCCTTGATTTCACCTGAATTTACCATTCCGCACATGTTATCCTTGTATGGTGAAATTGTTGGGAGTAAAAATTTACTTGGCAGTAGCATTATTACACTTTATGGAGGAGCTGGTTTTGCGATAGGAACAAACAAACTAGAAAGTAGAGCGACAATAGATTTACCCGGTTTCTACCCAAGGTTGTCTGTGTATTATAATGGAGTTGTGTTAAAAACAGGAAGTGAGTATCTGTATCAGTTTGCCGAATTCTGGTCGTATATCATAGATTATGACATGTTTATTATGCCCAACAAAAATGGTCGTTATGCCTTTGAGCATAAAGGTATAATTGTTTGGACGAAAAACCAAAAATTCCGCATCCTTTTTGGTTATAAACTATTTGCAGGCGAATACCCTTTTGGTTCACAAGCACATTTAATCCCTATGTTGGATTTACAATTTGGTTGGTAACATTACATTTCGATTAATACTGACTGTTTTTGTTCTGTCCAATTTTCTGCGCACACAAAATAATTTGCCTCATATTGGTTTAGTTGAGGAATTGGGATGTGGAAACTGTCATATTGGCGCTCAGAAATCGAATATTGTATTACAAAGGGCCCCAGACCTCAACTATGCCCGCTTGAAGTATAATGAAGCATATCTTTTCGACTATCTTAGTGCCCCCAAAAAATTTCGCAATAATATTGGAAAATCACGGATGCCAAATTTCGGATTTTCTGATGATGAAGCATTTGCACTTACTAAATATCTTATGATACAGGACAAATTACCAGATGGAGAAAAATTAAAAGAAATATCGCCTATTAAAAGCACAGATGGATTTGAATTAATTCATGTTGATTACCAATGTACATCATGCCATATATTGAATAATTTTGGTAATAAACGATCCACAGATTTAACTATTGCTGGTGTAAGACTTAAAAGAGACTGGTTGTTTGATTTTGTCCAAAACCCATCAGTATATGTTCCAAAAGGATCCTCCATGCCGGACTTTTTCGGGAATGATACAGGTCACAACTTGGGAAAAAATTCTAATAACACTATTTTATCAATGGTTTCATATTTACTGGAAATTGGAACTGAAAAGCACAATGAATTGGATGTACGATATACAAAAGTCAAGCAAACATACCCTAATATAACCGCTGAAATGGGGCGCAGTATTTTTCTATCTCAAAACTGTCAATCCTGTCATGAAATGAGTAATGAAATCCCTTGGTATCAAACTAATGCTCCAGACTTAACTGCTCAAAGAATGCGTACGAAAAAAGGATGGTTAACACATTATTTAAAATCACCCACAGCTATTAGGCCATTTGGTTATTTGCCTGGCACAGGGAGCCGAATGCCCGATTTTCAATTAACAGATTCAGAAGTAGAAGAATTATCAAAATGGCTTGGAGAAGCAAAACTTAAAACTGTTTTAGAACCAATTTCTGCATTTCAGAGTCGTAAGGTTGAACGACTGTTTAATGACTTTTTGCCATGCATAGGTTGTCATCAATTGGATGGTAAAGGCGGTATGATTGGTCCCGATCTTTCCAATGTTGGAAACCGGTTATCCGACGGATTTATTAAAATGGCTGTGACCAATCCACATATGGTTATGCCAGGGAGCACAATGCCTAAAACAATAATGGATTCACGATTTATTCCACTGATTTTATCTTACCTAGCCAGTAGGAAATCAGATCAAAAAGCATCTTACCCCAATTTGATTGAACAAATCCCCTATAATGTTGTGGATAATTATGGTGCAAATTGTGCACCGTGCCATGGTTTAAATGGAGATGGCAATGGGTTTAATGCATCAAATCTACCGGTGGAACCAGGAGATTTTACGAATTCTGATTTGTTGGGAAATAAGTCTGATGACACCCTTTTTGATACAATCTATGTAGGTGGGCGCGTCATGAATAAAAGCCATTTTATGCCAGGTTGGGGGGAAAAGCTCAGTCGAAGCGATATAATTAAACATATACAAAAAATTAGAGATTTTTGTGCGTGTGAAGCACCAGACTGGGCTAACAATTAATTTCTATTAAATGAATATCATTCAAAATGGGCCACTTATTATGGTCCTTTTCATTAGTTTAATTTCAGGACAAATAGAGGATTTTGTTGGTTCTGTTGCTTGTAAAACTTGTCACCCAGACCAATTTGAATTATGGGAAAATTCGACCCATGGTCAGGCTGGAGGATCACCTGCAGATACTAAAATAAAAGCACCGTTTGATGGTAAAAAAATCACCCTAAAGAATGGCTGGTTTATTCCCTATAAAGAAGATGGTCGGTATTTTTTTAAAGCCCAGGAAAATGAATTCCCGGAAGTCAAATTTGAGATAATCGGTGTTGTAGGTGGGGGACATATATATGGTGGTGGTACACAGTCTTTTTTTGGTCTATTCCCTGATGGCACAATGCGGCTTCTGCCATTTGATTACCATCCAGGGGAAAAAACCTGGTTTTTTGAAACAAATAATTTATCGGGATGGCAGCCAGCATCTAAAAAACTTTCCATGAGAAATTTGTCAGAATGGCCCCCGAATCGAACAATAGGTTCTATTACTGAAAAGAAAAACTGCCAGCAGTGTCATGGCAGCCAAATTATTGCCGGATTTGATAATAATCGGGGTAAATACAAAACATTGTTTTCTGAGTTAACAATTAATTGTGAATCTTGTCATGGCCCAGGGAAGGAGCATTTAACGTTAATGCAATTTGGAAAAAGTATTGTAAAAGGCTATACTGGTATTCAATCTCTAAAAACATTATCAAAAAAGGAATCAGTAAAAGTGTGTGCACAATGCCATGCATTAAAAGATTTAATTCGTCCGGGATATTTACCAGGCATGGACTTTGAAGATTTCTTTAGCACAAAATTTTCCATGTTGGGTGGGAACCCATATTTCCCTGATGGGAGGGTAAGGGCCTTTGGCTACCAACAGAACCATATTTTTAGTGATTGTTTCTTAAACGGTTCTATGACATGTATAGACTGTCATAACCCTCATTCTAATGGTTACCAAGATATCAATCGAGTTGCTTTGGAAGATCGATTTGATAATGGTCAATGTCTATCCTGCCATGTAGCAAAAGCAAATAATATCAGAGCGCATACATTTCATAAAATAGGCTCACAAGGTAGTCAATGCACATCCTGTCATATGCCCTTCCAACAGCACGAAGCAGTAGGAAGTCAATTGAAATTTGCTCGCGCAGATCATACCATTTCTATACCAAGACCAAAACTAGATGAAAAGTTGGGTGTTAACAACGCTTGTCAACAATGTCACAAAAATCTGTCTATTCAGGTTATAGCAGATCAAATGAAAGATTGGTATGGTGAATTAAAACCGCTTCATCAATTGGAATCGGCCCTAATCAATTTTGAAACCGCAGATCAATTGCCAAAAGATTTATTGAATTTGATCGGAACAAATATGGATCCATACCCACAGGTTTTTGCCGGTCTTGCAACGGCGTTTATGTCTAATCAATCCAATGCTCAATCTGATAAATTGATACAAAGGTTAAAACATTTATGTGAAAATGATGATTTGGATATTAGAGGAGTCGCACTGGCCTACCTTAACCTTTTTAGTGAAAAAGATGAAGAATTAGATTCATTTATAATACAAACTTTATCAAATGCAGGAAGTGAACAGATTAAGATCAGGACCCGTTGGAGCATAGCATTAGCTTATAAAGGAGAAAGTTTTATAAAAAGTGGGCTTTTCTCAGCAGGAATTGAAATATATAATAAATCCATTAGTATATGGCCCAAAAATTATCGAGCAAAAACAGGATTGGCAGAAGCATATATTATGGTGGGGGATGTTTCTGAAGCAGTTAAAACTTATGGAGAAATTGTTCAGGCTAATGATGCAGATTGGCAGAGTTGGGCTGGTCTAGCCAATGCACAAGCACAAAGCGGACAACTAGATGTGGCTTTAGAAGCATACATGCGATCGTTGGAGATTAATGTTTATAATGCTCTAGCGCATTTGGGCATTGGAAATATTCTGTTTAAAATGAAAAATGATGTACTTGCTGAAAAACATTTATCCAAAGCAGTCGAATTAGATCCTGCCATGACAGAAGCATATATTTATCTAGCCGCTATCAAGGTTCGCACACAAGATTTTAAGGGAGCAGCACTCATATTAAATCGAGGTTTAATATTGGATCCTGCGCATGAAATCGGGAATATGATGAAAAGCGAATTAAGTCAATTAGACTAAATAAAAGATATACTTTTTAAAATGAAAAAAATTCTTTCCTTAATTTTTATTGCCTATTTCAATGTCATTCTTTTTGGTCAAGATTTTGTATTTAAAGGACAATTTTGGTCCAATAACCTATACAGCGATGATGCACAAAAAGGACAATCGTCTTTTGAAACACAACTTGGATATATACCAACACTTTCTTATAACAAATATTTATCAGATGAAAAATTATTTGATATAGAATGGGCCTACCGTATAAACAGGATTTATTCTGGAGACGCTCTTTTTTCCAGTGTAGAGAAAGCATATCGAGCGTGGGTACGATTTTCTAGCAATAAGGTAGAAGCTAGACTTGGTTTGCAAAAGATTGCATTTGGACCTGCCCAAATGTTGCGTCCTACATCTTGGTTTGATACCATTGATCTCCGTGATCCAACAGGACAAACAGATGGTGTTGAAGCCATCAGATTAAGAATTTTTCCATCTAATTTATTATCGGTTTGGACTTGGGTCATCAACAGTGATGCGGATACTCTTTCTTATGGTGGAAGATTAGAAGTTACTACCTTGGGTGGTGATTGGGGATTGACCTTGCATCATGATCCAGTTAAATCACGAAAACAAGTTGGATTGTTGCCAATCTTCATGTCAGAATCAAATACACGTGCTGCTATTGATTATCGTTACGATGGAATGGTGGGATTCTGGTTTGAGGGAGCATCACTTTTTTCGTCCGCTGATTATCATTCAAATTATGACCTGTATAACTTATTAACTTTAGGCGGGGATTTTACATTGCCCATCTCTAATGGAATATTAGTTATGATAGAATCCATGCAAATTTATGGAAATACAAGAACCAATTATAATATTGCTTCTAAAGAAACCATAAACCATACCTATACAGTTTTTATGACTAGCATGCCTGTTGGATTGCTTCACAGATTAATGGCGATAGCACAATTAGATTGGCAAAGCAAACGTACATATTACTATTGGCAGTGGGCGATTACTTATGATCGTTTTAGTCTGAATTTTTCATTATCCTCAAACCCAAAAAGGGTCGATTATGCTTTAGAAGAGGAATATCTTCCTACTAGCTTAGCTGGTTTTGGTAATGGGTTACAGTTCACCCTTATTTATAATCATTAGGAAAACTAAGATGGAACAAAACATTGTAATAAAAATCAAAAACTTGATAAAAAGCTTTCCTGTTGGAGGAAATTTTTTTACTGCCTTGAAAGATATAGACCTGACTATAAACAAAAGTGAATTCACTGGCCTGGTTGGACCGTCTGGCTCTGGCAAAACTACTTTGCTGAATATTATAGGTGGACTGGATTCCCCCAGTAAAGGGAAGGTAAGTGTTTTGGACCAAGATTTGAATGATACATCGCACAGAGAGCGGGCCCGACTCAGACGTGAGAATATGGGATTTATTTTCCAAAGCTATAACCTGCTTCCCGTTTATACAGTTTTCGAAAATGTGGAACTACCCCTAATACTAAACAAGATTGATTCCCAAGAACGGGAAAAAAAAGTAACTCAGGCTATAGAATGGGTCGGCCTTAGCGATAAAACCAATTCACGTCCGGCAATGCTCAGTGGTGGTGAGTGCCAGCGAACCGCTATTGCAAGGGCGATTGTACATCAACCCGCCTTAGTATTGGCAGATGAGCCCACCGCTAACCTGGATGCGGAGAATTCTCATCATATTATGAAAATCATGGTACAGTTAAATCAAGAGCTGTCGACTTCTTTTGTTTTTGCTACTCACGATGAAAAGATTATGGCTTACCTGCGACGGATTATTCACCTTAATGATGGTCAAATAACCAAAGATGAAAAAATTGATAATCCAAAGTCATCCACATAAAAATGCTTTTTAAAATTGCCATTAAAAACCTTCTAGGCGCTAAGCTACGTACTTGGTTAAATGTTTTTGTAACATCACTTTCTTTTTTCATGATTATTCTTTTTTCCGCTATGTACGATGGTATGCGAGAGCATGCTAAACAAGTTACTATAAATACGGAAATTGCTGGTGGTTCCTATTGGCATCCAAAGTATGATCCTTTGGATCCGATGACGTTTGAAGATGCTCATTCCGTACCTCCAAGCGCAATAAAAGGGTTAGTAAATCAGGGGAAAGCTTTCCCGGTACTGGTGAGTCAGGCTTCTATCTATCCCAATGGACGTATTATGCCGGTAATTATGAAAGGAATAATCCCAGAACAAAATATTGTTAATATGCCCACAAAAATGCTAGCTGGACATGACAAAATTTCCATACCTGTACTAATAGGACGAAGCATGGCTAAAGATGCCAAACTGGAGGTGGGCGATACCTTTACCATACGATGGCTAGATGCCAATCGTACTTATGATGCTGATGAGGGTACAGTAGTGCATATTATGGACACAGAGAATTTCAAGTTGGATATGGGACATATATGGGTACCACTGCATAAGGCCCAGGAAATGTTAGACATGAAAAAAGAAGCTACTTATGTAACGTATACTAAAGGATTACCAATTGTAGAAAACAAAGGTGACTGGATTCCCCGTGACGTAACATACCTAATACGAGACATGGAAGCCCTCATTGAAGCGGATGAGCCTAATGCCGCAATATTTTACATTATTCTTCTTTGTTTTGCAGGCATGGGTATTTTTAATGCCCAAGTGCTGTCTATATTTCGCCGGGGTAAAGAAATTGGAACGCTCATGGCTTTAGGGATGACCCGGGCTCGAGTCGTGGGACTATTTACCCTAGAAGGCGGTCTTAATGCTTTGCTTGCTGCTATTATGACTGTAATCCTTTTCGGGCCATTGCTCTGGTATTTTGGAGCTAACGGAATCTGGCTTGGGATGGATTATTCAGATGGATCAATGGGTTTAATAGTTGAGAAATACCTAATCCCAGTGTATTCTGTTGGTTTAGTTGTGACAACAACTATCGTTGTATCCATCATCGTCCTCATCGTGAGCTACCTGCCGTCTCGCCGCATTGCCAGGATGAAACCTACCGATGCGCTTCGTGGGAAAGTCGCTGTATGATTAAATTTTTAACCAAAGGAATACTTCGAGACCGATCCAGGAGTCTATTCCCAGTTCTTGTGGTAATGCTGGCTGTGGCTATGATTATTTTTTTTCAGGGGTTTATGAATGGTACGTTGAACGGTATGTTTCTTGATTCTGCCGTGGTATCTACGGGCCACGTGAAAATCATGACCAGAGCTTATAAAGAAGAAAGTCAGCTTCTACCTAATGATTTGGCACTATTAGAAACGAAACAGTTGGTAGATAAAGTAAGCCAGGATTATCCGAATCATTTCTGGACGCCACGGATTACATTTAGTGGACTTTTGGATGTTCCCGATGAAAATGGCGAAACCCAGGCGCAGGGCCCCGTTTTTGCTCTGGGAATCGATTTTCTTTCACCTGGGTCCCGGCAAATTGAAATCTGGGAACTTGAACAGCGCTTGGTTGATGGGAGGTTACCTAAAAATGGAAGTGAAGCGTTGCTAAGTACTAGTTTAGCTGGAAAACTAGGAATCTCATCAGGAGAGACTGTAACCTTAATCGGGTCCACGATGTATAATGCTTTTACAACATATAACTTTACTGTGGTCGGTACCTTTAAACTGAATTTGGGTCCATTGGACAGACAGATGATGCTGGTGGATATATCAGGTGCTCGGTTAGCGCTGGATATGGAAAATGCCGCTTCAGAAGTTCTGGGATACGCCAATTCACTTTTTTATGATGATACGGTTGCTGTTGCTCTAAGACAGCAGTATAACATGATCAACAGTGATACCACTGATATTTTCAGTCCAATCATGATGGCTCTGCGGGATTCCAACCAGATGGGTGTCATGGTCGATTGGATGAATGCAGCTAGTGGTATAATTATCGGCGTTTTCCTGGTCATTTCTATGATTGTGCTTTGGAATATGGGTCTAATGAATGGTCTGCGCCGCTATGGTGAGATCGGTATGCGCCTGGCTATAGGAGAATCAAAGGGTCAGGTTTATCGTTCTATGATCGTGGAATCAGTCATTATCGGTTTTATTGGTACCGTTTTCGGTACGGCCTTGGGACTCGGCCTTACCTATTATATGCAAGAAGTGGGCTTGGATTATTCAGCAGCTATGGAAAGCCTAGGCTCATCCGAATTTATTTTTTCCAATGTTTTCTATGCCCAGGTAACCCCCGAACTTTATTATATAGGCTTTATGCCTGGTGTCCTAGCCACTGTTTTGGGAACAATGCTTGCTGGCCGTGCCATTTACAAACGGGAGATGGCTCAGTTGTTTAAGGAATTGGAAACATGATTAAAAAGACAGTTTATATAATAATATTATTCTGTTTTTTGCCTTCTACAACTTTTGGGCAATTAGAACAACTGACAGCTGAGCAGTTAATTAAGGCTATGGATGATAACTTGAATGCAAAAACTCGAATAATGACCAGTAAGATGATAGTACATGGGAGGCGTTCCAGTCGGACTATTGAATCACGAAATTGGGTTAAGGGTATTAACCAAGCATATACAGAATATCTGGCACCGCCCAGAGAGGCAGGAACAAAAATGTTGAAATCGGGAGATAAACTGTGGACTTACTCACCACAAACAGACCGGGTCATACAGATTTCTGGCCATATGTTACGCCAATCAGTTATGGGTTCTGATATGTCTTATAATGACATGTTGGAAGATCGCCCTTTAACGGATCTTTACGAAGCAACTATTGAAGGGTCGGAAACAATTAATAATCGACAGCACTGGATTCTTTTTCTTGAAGCCAGGGTAACAGGATTGTCATATCCTAAACGTCGTGCTTGGGTGGATTCAAAATATCTGCTACCTATAAAAGAAGAATTATATGCCAAAAGCGGGAAACTTTTAAAATCTACTTCCATGGATGGTATTAGAAAAGTCCAGGACCGGTGGTTTCCTACAAGATTTGTTTTCAAAGATGAACTAAAGCGTAATAGCAAAGGCACTGAATGGATTATTGATGATATTGCCTTTGATAGTAATATCCCTGATTCTCGCTTTTCAAAAGCTAGGTTACGTAAGTAAAATTATTCATTTGGGTAACGAAGCCCTATTTCCCGTCTAATTTTATCCATAGATCTCATTACAGCAATACTTTCTCTATGTGGCATAAGCGGTGACTCAATTAACCTTGATTTAACACAGCGAGAAAACTCAATCGCCTGCTCACGTAATCCATGTCCTTCATAGTTATTTGGATATTCAGTTTTAGTACCATCATGAAGTACAACCCGCATTGCAGCTGGATTATAAAAGGTACGATCAATTTCTAACCATCCAT
>CAYXUK010000040.1:0-15005 GCA_964468295.1 uncultured bacterium
TACATGATGATGGTAATACCATTATTTTAGTGACCCATGAAGAATATATTGCCGACCATGCAGATCGAACAATTCATCTTTTTGATGGTAAAATAAAAGAGGATCGTATAACGAGTAAAAGAAGAAGTGCTTCTCCATGATTGGACTTTTCTGGGAAAATCTCCGAATCTCTCTCGGCTCTATTTTTTCTAATAAATCTCGATCGATCCTTACCGCAATAGGGATTATTATTGGTGTGCTTTCCGTGACATTAATGGGTACTCTCATTTCCGGTTTGGATCGGACTTTTGAAAAAAGTATGGCTGGTTTTCGTAGCGATGTCCTTATGGTCAGCCGTATGGAATGGTTTAGCGGTGACACCGATTGGTGGGAGATGCGAAACCGTCCACGTTTACGAGAAGAATATGGAGAAAAACTTTTGGAGCGGTCTCAATTTGTTGAAGCAGTTGCTCCTGTATCTGAAAGGGGCGGCAGTATTATTCGAGATGATCGCCGGATCGATTCTCGATTTTTTGGGACAACGACAGATTATTTAGCCACAAATACCTCAGCTGAAGTTGAAAAAGGACGTTTTTTTAGTGATGGAGAACAGCGTTCAGGCGCGCGTGTTCTTGTGATTGGCGGTGATGTGGCTGACGCGCTTTTTCCTGGCGAGGATCCATTGGATAAATATGTGAAAATTGGGAATTATAAATTCCGTGTAATTGGAATTCTAAAAAAAATGGGAAAATTCATGGGGCTTTTTAGTATGGATAATCAAGCGACCATGCCGCTAGGGACTTATAAACGTCTCTATTCCCGTCGAGGTTGGATGAACCTCCGGGTGAAAGTGAATACAAAAGATGTGGATATGGCAAGGGAAGAAGTCCGGGGTATTGTCCGTCAATTGCGCCGGTTGAAACCAACAGAAAAAGACAACTTTGGTATCAACCAGTCATCTACTTTAGAAGCTCAATATAAGGCCATTAAACTGGCCATCGGTGGGACGGGTCTTTTTATCACCGCACTTTCACTGATTGTAGGTGGCATCGGTATCATGAATATCATGTTCGTTTCTGTAAAAGAGCGCACACGGGAGATTGGTGTGCGAAAGGCTCTCGGTGCTACACAGACTATGATTCTGGGCCAATTTTTGATGGAGGCGGTTATGATTTGCCTCATAGCTGGGCTTATAGGCATGGGTATGGCTTACGGACTGAGTTTCATTATTGATAAATTTTTTCCATCAGCAATGCCCATTGGACTTGCCGTAGGATCCATTATACTTAGTGTAACCATTGGAGTGGTCTCAGGATTGGTACCCTCTTACCGGGCAGCACGACTAGATCCGATTGACGCTTTGAGGTACGAATAATGGCAAAATTCTCTCATGTCAAAAGTACGATACGGGAAGGCTTTCGCATGGCCATTGAGGCCATTCGTCAAAACAAGCTTCGATCTATTCTTACTCTTTTAGGGATTAGCATTGGCGTTTTTTCTGTGATCGGTGTAATGACGGCTATCCGTACTTTAGAATCTTCAGTGAATTCCCAACTGGATATTTTGGGAACCAATACATTTACAATACAGAAATTCCCAGCAATTATGATCCATGGTCCTGGAGCAGATAGAACTATCTATAGACGAAAAAATATTACTTATGCTCATTATGAAGAAATGAAACGGAAGGCCAAATTACCTTTGAGGGTAAGTGTAAAAGATGATACTGGCGAACGGAATATTCGTTACAAAGATAAGACATTAAAAAAATCTGCGGAACTGATTGGAGCTGATGAATGGGCCCTTCGCTCAATTAACACTTATATAGCTGACGGGAGAAACTTTACGCCCGATGATATCCGTTTTTCAAGAAATGTGACTATTCTTGGTCCGGACATTGTGGATATTTTGTTTCCCTTTGAAGATCCCATAGGAAAAGTAATCAAAATCAAGGGGATTGACTACACCGTAATTGGCATAACGGAACGAAAAGGGCAGGCATTCGGACGGAGCCAGGATTATTTTGTTCTTATTCCTATTTCTTTATACATCCAGCGATTTTCTAATAGATGGACATCTCTAGCTATTGTTTTTGAAGCTGAATCCGCAGACATGTATGAAAAAACCATGGATGAAGCCATTGGTTTAATGCGAGTAGCTAGGAAAGTACCTGTGGAAAAAGAAAACGATTTTTCTATTATGTCAAATGAAGAGCTATTGGAAACCTTTTCCGGTTTCACAGGGGGGATCAAACTCTTTGCCGGTTCGGTTAGCGTAATCGCTTTACTTGTTGCGGGTATTGGTATTATGAATATCATGCTCGTTTCAGTGACGGAAAGGATTAAAGAAATCGGTATCCGTAAGGCTATTGGTGCCACTAAAAGAGATATATTAAGCCAGTTTCTCATGGAAGCGATTTTCTTGAGCCAATTTGGTGGTGTGGTCGGTGTTATTTTAGGAATCACTGGAGGTAACGTAGTGGCGATTGTCCTTGACGTACCCGCGGTGGTGCCCATGGACTGGGCTTTTTATGGCATGGCTGTATGTTCTTTAATTGGTATTGGATTTGGAATCTATCCGGCCTGGCGAGCTGCTAATCTTGACCCAATTGAATCTCTAAGATTCGAATAAATCTCCCTCCTGTTCCTTCTTGGATGGCGAAGGACGATTCACCTAAATTTCCGAGATATTTTTGATCCAATTATTTATGTTTGAGATACCGCACAGGCTTGTAGGGTTTCGGTTTGTTTGCGCATCCGTCCCACATCTGTCTTTACTCCACAAAAAGGATGGTGCATAAAAATGAAAGTGATCGGTGTGATTCCAGCTCGATTACATTCCACCCGGTTCCCCAAAAAAATTCTTCATTTAATTGAAGGGAAACCTATGGTGGCCCAAGTCTATGAAAAGGCCTGCAAAGCCAAATCATTGGATGAAGTTATTGTTGCCATTGATGCAGATGAAACGGCGGAAGCGTTGAAAGAATATAAGGTAAAAACCGCTATGACTGCTGTTGATCACGTGTCTGGTACGGATCGTATTTATGAAGTAGTGGCTGACATGGAAGTAGATGTAATCGTCAATATCCAGGGAGATGAGCCAACTATTGATCCGCAATTGATTGATGAATTGGTGATGCAGTTTGAAGATGACTCCATTGGAATGGTTACTGTAGCAGGGGAACAAATGGATGTGGAAAATATATATGATTTGAATACGGTAAAAGTATTGCTAGATAGAGAAGGATTTGCAGTTAATTTCCGGCGTGAACCCGGTTCCCACGAAATTGGAGGATACTACCCTCATATGGGATTGTATGCATATAGGAAAAAGACATTGGAACAATTGACTAATTTGGCTCCTTCTGAAAATGAAAAAATGTTGAAGCTGGAACAGTACAGAGCTATAGATAATGGGATACCAATCAAAGTGATTTTTACGGAAGGGTTCAACAAGGGGATTGATACAATTGACGATTTAAAACTGTTTGAAAGAGCATAAATGCCAACTAAGAATCCAGTGAAATATATTTTTGTGTTAGGTGGTGTAATCTCCGGCCTGGGAAAAGGGATCGCCGCCGCTTCTATTGGCTATCTTTTAAAAAGTGCCGGACTGAGGGTTACAATCTTGAAACTTGATCCCTATCTAAATGTGGATCCGGGTACAATGAATCCATACCAGCACGGGGAAGTTTTCGTTCTGGATGATGGCTCCGAAACGGATCTTGATTTAGGCCATTATGAGCGCTTCATCGATGTGGATATGAGCAAGGATAACAATGCTACCTCAGGACAAGTATATAGTACCGTACTTGATCGGGAAAGGCGTGGCGATTATCTCGGTGCAACAATCCAGGTTATTCCTCACATTACCAATGAAATTATTTCCAGGATCAAAGCAGTCAATAAACCAAAAAAATATGATGTAGTCATATGTGAAGTAGGTGGTACAGTGGGAGACATCGAAAGTTTACCATTTATGGAAGCCGTTCGACAATTATCCCTTGAAGTAGGATATCACAATCACACTATTATGCACTTGACACTTGTTCCATATATTAAAGCCAGCGAAGAATTGAAAACCAAACCAACCCAGCATTCTGTAATGAAACTGCGGGAAATTGGTTTAACTCCAGATATGATTCTTTGCCGCTCCGAATACAAACTTACCAGGGAGGTAAAGCAAAAAATTGGTTTGTTTGGAAATGTGGATCCCAACCACGTTATAGAAGGAAAAGAAGTAAAAAGTATTTATGAAGTTCCCCTGAATCTATATAATCAAAAGGTAGGGGAAATCATCATGGAGCGTTTAGAATTACCAGGGGAAGTAGACGTTTCTTATTTAGAAACATTTATTAAAAAATTTAAACGTCCCTCACGCAGGGTAAATATTGCTATGTGCGGTAAATACACAGAACTTCCCGATGCCTATAAAAGTGTGCTGGAAGCATTCATCCATGCTGGTGTTGAAAATGATGCCAGGGTTAATGTGAATTGGGTAGCCACGGAAGATGTGAGATCAGAGAAAGATGCAGAGAGAATTTTTGGAAAAATGGATGGTATTCTCCTCTTACCTGGATTTGGCTCCAGGGGATCTGAAGGAAAAATCCTTTCGTGCAAATACGCCCGTGAAAATAAGATACCATTTTTGGGTATTTGCCTTGGTCTCCAATGTGCTGTAATCGAGTTTGCTCGAAATATATGTAGATTGAAAGGTGCCAACAGTACGGAATTTGATAATAATACGCGTTATCCAGTTATTGAATTGATGGAATCACAACGGGCCATTAAACGCAAAGGAGGTACCATGCGGCTTGGGGCCTATGATTGTACCATTGCAACGGGTACGAAAACATATGCGGCCTACAGGAAAAAGCAAATTTCAGAACGCCACCGTCACCGCTGGGAAGTAAATAATCGCTACCGTGATCGCCTAGTAAAAAACGGGTTAAAAATTTCTGGTGAAAATGAGGAACTCAATTTGGTTGAAATCATTGAACTCCCTGATCATCCCTGGTATGTTGCCGGGCAATTTCATCCAGAATTAAAAAGCCGGGTGAGTAAGGCCCATCCGCTTTTCAGGGAATTTATAAAAGCAGCCGTGAAACATTTAAATGGAAAATCTTGATGGGTAAACAGGTTAATGTTGGAAATGTTGTTTTTGGTAGTGATTCACTGCCATTGATTGCTGGTCCCTGCGTAATTGAATCGTTGGATCACAGCCTGAAGATGGCTGAATCTATTAAAACGATCACAGAAAAAATTGGTATGCCCTTCATATTTAAAAGCTCTTTTGATAAGGCTAACCGTACTTCAATGGATTCATTCCGTGGACCAAATATGGATAAGGGTTTGGCAATTCTTTCGGCCGTGAAATCTGAAGTAGGTATTCCCGTTTTAACTGATGTTCATCTACCTGATCAGTGCTTACCTGTTTCTGAAGTTGCCGATGTATTGCAAATCCCTGCCTTTTTGTGTCGGCAGACAGATCTTCTTGTGGCGGCTGGAAAAACAGGAACCCCAGTAAACGTAAAAAAGGGTCAGTTTCTAGCACCAGAAAAAATGAAACATGCAGCAGAAAAGATTGCAACTACCGGAAATCAAAATATTTTACTTACTGAAAGAGGAACTTCCTTTGGTTATGGTCTTATTTCTGATATGACTTCTATCTCTATCATGCAAGAATCGGGTTATCCGGTTGTGTTCGATGCTACTCACAGTGCCCAGATTCCTGGCGGTGGTGCTAAAACTGGCGGCCAACGGGAAAATATCCCAATCTTAGCCAAAGCTGCTGTTGCTGCCGGTTGTGATGGAGTTTTCATGGAAGTTCATGATCAGCCAGATGAATCAAAATCTGATGCAGCCACTCAATGGCCTTTAGATAGTTTGGACGAATTACTTTGTACTTTATTAAATATTCATAAGGCAGTTCGTTAGTTGAATTACGATACTTCAAAAGTTAAAATGATCATTTCCGATGTGGATGGTGTAATGACGGATGGTTCCATTTACAAAGGCGAAGGTGGGTTGGAGCTAAAGAAGTTTAATGTATCTGATGGCGCTGGTGTCGCATTGCTTCGTGCCGCAGGATTAGAATTAGCCCTTATTTCCGGTAGGAAATCAGAAGCCACGACTGAACGTGCAAAAGAATTAAAAATCGAAAATTTGTATAATGGTACTTTGAATAAAATTCCACCCTATGAAGAATTAAAGGCAAAATACAATTTAACCGATGATCAAATTGCATACATCGGTGATGATTTAATTGATATTCCGGTGATGGAATTAGCAGGTGTACCCATTGCCACAGACAACGCTGTACCAGCAGCAAAAAAAGTAGCTGTTTATGTTACTCAAAGTGGTGGTGGCTATGGTGCTTTCCGCGAAGCAGTAGAATGGTTACTCAACGAACAGGGTCGATTAACAGAAGTCATCGATTTGTTGCGAAAAAAGGTTCAGAATCAAAAGTGAAATCAATTTTCTTTTTGGTGATGGTGTTTGCCACTTTCGGCTGCGAAACCCCAGATTTGAAACGAACTGGTGAATCTCGTATTGGCCGTCCCGATGCAGAAAGTTGGGATGCCATCATTACTCTTACTAATGAAGGGGCCAAGCGAGCCGTTATTCGATCGGGACATTTAGAAAAATATAATGAACGGCAATATATCCTTTTAGATCAAAATGTAGATGCTGACTTTTTTAACGAGGAAGAAATTTATACTACTAATCTTATATCCAATATTGCGGAAGTGGACGAAGAGGAAGACTTTCTGGTAGCCATCGGTGATGTGGTGGTTGTCTCAGATAGCGGTGTTACCCTATTTACAGATACTTTATCATGGGATAATATCAGAGAAAAAGTGTTTACTGATGATTCCGTTATTTTCATTACAGAAAACCAGGATACACTCTACGGAATTGGGTTTGAGTCTGATGTGGAATTAAATAATTGGAAAATTCTGAAACCAACTGGTGTATTTCATGAGGACGAAAATGAGAAATAATCATCAGCAACTCAGTGCCAAGGGTCTTCATAAACGGTATGGCAAGCGCTGGGTGGTCCGAGATGTAGATTTAAACGTCAATAAGGGAGAAATTGTCGGATTGCTAGGACCGAATGGCGCTGGGAAAACAACTACCTTTTATATGATTACGGGTATGATTAAACCGACAAAAGGCCAAATTTATCTTGATGATAATGAAATTACTGATCGTGCTATGTATCAACGTAGTCGCTCTGGTATAGGTTATCTATCCCAGGAGCCCTCTATTTTTGGGAAACTTAGTGTTGAGGATAATCTCCACCTTGTGCTGGAGATGTCAAATTTATCTAAAAAGGAGCAAGCTGAAAAAGTGGAACAACTATTGGATGATTTGTCCATTCAGCATATTCGCAAGAATAAAGGAAACAATTTGTCCGGCGGAGAACGCCGTCGCGTAGAAATTACGCGGAGTTTGGCCATTGACCCGGATTTTATATTATTGGATGAACCTTTTGCTGGTGTTGATCCTATCGCCGTTGAAGATATTCAGTCTATTGTTCACTCTTTGAAAGAGCGGAATATTGGTGTATTAATTACGGATCACAATGTACGTGAAACACTTTCAATCACTGATCGGTCTTATTTATTATTCGATGGAAAAATCTTAAAATCAGGTACATCTGAATTTTTGGCGAATGATGAAGAAACACGTCGTCTTTATTTAGGAGAAAAATTCCGACTTTAATGCCAGGACTAAAGCAAAAACAATCTTTACGCCAAATATTAACTCCCCAGCAGGTGATCCAGGCCAGTATTCTCCAACTTAATGTATTCAATTTGGAACAAAAAATATTAGATGAACTGGAAAGTAATCCTATTTTAGACCAGGCCGAGACACAGGATGATGAAGAAGTTAATAATTCGGAAGATGAAGAGGTGGATTTTGAGGAAGATCCCGATGAGTACGAACCCGCTAGCATCTATGATAATACTGGTAAAAAAAATCGTGAATTACCAGTTCGGGAGCAGTTGGACTTTGCCGAAGGGTTGGTAAGGCAGTTGGATAACTTCAACCTATTAGACTGGGAACGTGCAATTGCTGAAGATATACTCTGGAATCTGGATGAAAATGGTTATCTGGCAGTTGATCCGATATTAATTGCAGATCGGTATGACCGGGAAGAGGAAGAGGTTAAGCGTGTACAGTATAAATTACAAGAACTGGACCCACCCGGCATCGCTGCTAAGGATTTGCAGGATTGTCTTTTAATTCAGTTGAAAGGCAAAGAAGAGACTTTGGCATATCAGATCGTGTCTGAATATTTTGATGATTTTGCCAATCACCGTTATGATAGGCTACAGAAATATCTGGATATATCAAAAAATTCTCTTGGCGAAATTATTGAAGAAATCAGCAATTTAAATCCTCGTCCTGGGGATGGTAAAATTGGAATTGGTACTGAAACGGTCGTTCCAGATTTATTGGCTGTTAAGCAGGATGCAGAATGGGTAGTAATTGTTAATGATTCTTGGATTCCGGAACTGAATTTAAGCAATGAATATGTGACAATGTTAAATCAGAAAGATTTATCGAGAGAGACACAAAAATACCTTAAGGAAAAATACGACTCTGCTTCCTGGTTTATCCATGCAATTGAACAAAGGCGTCACACGCTTACTGCAGTAATGGAAGCTATCATTAAGCGGCAAAAGGAATTTTTTAAAGGGAAAATTGAATTGTTAGTACCTATGAAACTCCAAGATATCGCTGATGATATTGATATGGATATTTCTACTATCAGTCGCTCTACGCGAGGGAAATATGTGGATACACCTTATGGAATTTTTGAATTAAAATCATTTTTTACCGAAGGATATAAACTGGAAAGCGGTGAAGAAGTCAGTACTAAAGCGATTAAAGATTTACTAAAAAAACTGATTGATGATGAAGATAAAAGTTCTCCATTGACTGATACAGATTTGGCAAATCAGCTAAAAGATGAAGGTTTTCCTGTGGCCCGGAGGACAGTGGCAAAGTACAGAGAACAATTACATTTTTCTGTCGCACGATTGCGACGCAAATTAACTTATTAATAAGAGGAAAATATGCAATACAAACGTATCATTGTTGGAGATTCTGAGATAAAAGTTCCAGCATTATCACTGGGAGCATTACCTATAGCAGGGATTGCTTTATTACTTTGGCTTCTGTCGGGGGTTTACGTGGTTGGTCCAGATGAGGTCGGTGTTGTTCAAACATTCGGTAAGTATTCAAGAGCAGCCCAATCGGGGTTGAATTACCATTTTCCATTTCCGATTGAAAAAGTGCAAACACCCAAAGTAACGGAAGTAAAACGCATCGAGATTGGATTTCGTACTGTTGGTAAAAACCAATATCAAACGGTTGAACGGGAAAGCCTGATGCTAACTGGGGATGAAAATATTGTTGATGCGGAAATGATTGTCCAGTACCGCATTAAGGATCCAGTGGCTTATTTATTCAATTTTATTAAACCGGAAATAACAGTTAGAGAAGCATCAGAAGCATCCCTAAGAACGGTAGTAGGCCGACATAATATTGATGAAGCGCTCACTTCAGGTAAATTTATGATCCAGGAAGAAACCAAGACCTTGGTACAAAGTATTCTAGATAAATATGAATCAGGGATTTTAGTAGTTGCAGTGCAGTTGCAAGATGTCAGTCCACCCAAAGAAGTAATTGCATCATTTAAGGATGTAGCATCAGCAAAAGAGGATAAAAACCGGATGATAAACCAGGCAGAAGGATATCGAAATGATATCATTCCTAAAGCGCGCGGTGAAGCTCAAGCCGAAATTCGTGAAGCAGAAGGTTATAAGAAAGCCCGCATTGCCCGGTCTGAAGGGGATGTCGCCAAATTTAGTGCAGTACTGAAAGAATACCGCAAAGCCAAAGGCGTTACTGAAACACGCATGTATTTGGAAACAGTAGAGGAAATTTTACCCAATCGTGAAAAAATAATAGTGCCAGATTCAGAAAATGGGAATTTAATCAATCTATTGAATCTGAGAGCAAAGGGGGATAAATAATCATGAAAAAGATACTATTTGCATTGGTGGTATTTCTTGCCCTGTTAGGGCTGACTACAGTTTTTATAGTGGATGAAACGGAACAGGTGGTTATTCTTGCATTTGGAAAACCGGTTCGTACTATCACTGAACCAGGTATAAATATGAAAGTGCCTTTTCCCCTCCAGGAAAAAATCAAGTTTGATGACCGTCTTTTGGAATATGACTCTCCACCGGAAGAAATATTGAGTAAGGATAAAAAGACACTCATTGTTGATAACTATGTCCGTTGGAGGATCGTAGATCCACTACAATTTTTGAGAACAGTTCAAGCTATTCCTACTGCATTAAGTCGCATGGATGATATTGTATATTCTGAACTACGCCGGGAATTGGGGACCCATGACATGGTTGAAATCATTACTCAAAATAGAGAGAAACTCATGGAAAAAGTGACACTCAATAGTAATAATGCAACCTTGGATTATGGTATTGAGGTGTTGGATGTTCGTATTCGGCGAGTAGATCTTCCGGCAGAGAATGAAGAATCGATATATGCTCGGATGGAGGCTGAAAGGAATCGACAGGCCAATAAATTCCGATCGGAAGGCGAAGAGGAAGCCCAAAAAATTCGCGCTTCAACTGATAGAGATAAAACCATCATTTTAGCAGATGCATATAAAGAGGCGGAACGGATTCGAGGTGAAGGAGATGCAAAGGCAGTGGAAGTTTATGCCAATGCCTATTCTGCCGATCCAAAATTTTATGAGTTTGTTCGCACGCTAGATACTTATAAGAAAATTGTCGATGATAAAACCACTTTAGTTCTGCCAGCAGATTCTCGTTTATTTAAACTGTTATTGGAAAAATAAATGGATGTCAATATTAAATCAACCACCATTTTAGGTGTACGTAAAAAAGGAAAGGTAGCCCTTGGTGGTGATGGTCAGGTTACTTTTGGAGATATGGCATTTAAACAAAAAGCTGTCAAGGTAAGGAAATTCAAATCAGATAAAAATGTTATCCTTGGAGGCTTTGCTGGTGCTGCGGCTGATGCACTCACATTATTTGAAAAGTTTGAATCCAAACTGGATGAATATGAAGGTGATCTCAAGCGTGCTGTAGTAGAATTAGCTAAAGAGTGGCGGACGGATAAATATCTCCGCAATTTAAAAGCATTGCTGGCACTGATGGACAAACGGCATGCATTTATTGTTTCTGGTGATGGTAATGTCATTGAACCAGACGGGCCAATCATTGCCATTGGTTCTGGCGGTGGATTTGCACAGGCAGCGGCTACAGCATTTATTAACAGCACTACTTATCCAGCCAAAAAAATTGTGGAAAAATCACTTCAAATCGCTGCTGATTTATGTATTTATACCAATGATTCGATTACCGTTTTAGAAGTATAATGAGCCAATTTACTCCCCAAAAAATCGTAAAAGAATTAGACCGATTTATTGTTGGTCAATCTAGTGCTAAAAGGGCTGTGGCTATCGCATTGCGGAACCGTTGGCGCCGTCAGCAGATTGAAGGCACGATGCGAAATGAAATTGTTCCTAACAATATTATACTGATCGGTCCGACCGGTGTCGGTAAAACAGAAATCTCTCGACGATTAGCCAAATTAGCAAAAGCGCCATTTGTTAAAGTAGAGGCCAGCAAATTCACGGAGGTTGGTTATGTAGGACGTGACGTTGAATCCATTATTCGGGATTTAACTGATGTGGCTATGAGTATAGTCAAACGAGAAAAACAGGAAGAAGTCAAGACTCTGGCTGAATCATTGGCTGAAGAAAGAATCCTAGATTCTCTTTTTCCCAGTAACGGATCTCATAAACCCACTAAAGCAGAGAAAGAACGTCACAGGAAGACTAGGGATCGGCTCAGACAAAAATTATTAAATGGGGATTTTGAAGATCGTAAAATTGAAATTGAAGTAATTGAAGAGACAACGCCCATGATGCAGATTTTTGGGCCGCTTGGTGGCAACGATGACATTGGAATGAATTTAAAAGAAATGCTTTCGAATGTGATGCCTGGGCATAAAAAGCGACGCAAAATGCCGATCTCAGAAGCTCGGCATATCCTCATTGAAATGGAGGCAAATAGCCTTATGGATCAGGAGGAGCTTATGCGGATGACAAAACAAAAGGTTGAGAATAACGGCATTGTCTTTTTGGATGAAATTGACAAAATCGTGGATAAGAATAGTGGAGTATCTGGTCCCGATGTTAGCAGAGAAGGTGTTCAGCGAGATTTATTGCCAATTGTTGAAGGTAGCAGGGTGCCGACGAAATACGGTATGATTAAAACTGATCATATCCTTTTTATTTCAGCGGGGGCATTTCATGTTTCTTCGCCATCAGATATGATTCCTGAGCTTCAGGGTAGATTCCCAATCCGGGTAGAAATGAATAAATTGACTGTAAACGATTTTGTTAAAATTCTGAAGCATCCTGAATCATCTTTGATCAAGCAATATATGGCTTTGCTGGGTGCAGAAAATGTTACCTTAAAATTTAATCCGGATGCAATTAGGGCGATTGCAAAGATCGCTGCTGAAGTAAATCAAAAAATGGAAAATATCGGGGCTAGAAGATTGCACACAGTAATGACAACATTATTGGATGGATATATGTTTGAAGAATACAGTGGTAGAAAGAAATCAATTACAATTACCAAAAAAATGGTTGATGATAAGTTAAAAAACATTGTTGAAGATCAAGATTTGAGTAAATACATATTATAAAAAATGTGGATTAAGTAATTAGAAAGTACAGTTGAAAAAAGATTTTTTACATATTACCGATTTTACTACTGAAGAAATTTGGGAGATTCTTGAGTTAGCAAAGGAGATTAAGGCCAAACTGAAAAACAGAGAAGAATATAAACCATTCAAGGATCAGTCATTGGCAATGATTTTTGCTAAACCATCGGCTCGTACACGAGTATCATTTGAAACAGGATTTTTCCGCCTTGGTGGACATGCACTTTATCTTTCTCCCAGCGATATTGAGATTGGAAAGCGGGAAGCAGTAAAGGATATTGCCCGTGTATTCAGCGGTTATAATGATATGATTATGGCGAGACTTTTTGAGCACAAACATATCCTTGAACTTGCCGAATATGCTTCAATTCCGGTGGTAAATGGCCTCACGGATTATAACCATCCTTGCCAGATCATGGCTGATATTTTGACTGTTTATGAGCATCGTGGAAATCTAAATAATATAAAAATTGTTTATGTGGGCGATGGAAATAATATTGTTCATTCCTGGTTGCATCTAGCAGCTCGTATCCCGATGTACTTTACATGTGTTTGTCCTGAAGGATTTGAGCCGGATCAAAAGACAATTAAGTTGGTTGAAGATACCGGTATTTCTACGGTGGAAATCAGCAATGATCCAAAATTAGATATTTCCGGTGCCGATGTGATATATACTGATGTTTGGGCATCAATGGGGGAAAAGGAAGAAACAAAAATGCGCGAAAAACTTTTTGCGGAATTTCAAGTGAACTCAGCGATGATGGAATCCACCGGTAAAAATTCTTTATTTATGCACTGCCTCCCTGCTGAAAGAGGTAGGGAAGTAACTGATGCTGTAATGGAGTCGCCTAATTCCATCGTATTTGACCAAGCTGAGAATCGGTTGCATGCGCAAAATGCCATTATGGTAAAAATTGCCGGGAAGACGTAATTTAATTCAATACTTATGACAAACGCTGAGCTTAAAATAATCGCTAGTCAAATCCTGCGCGAAGAAGGGCAGGAATTGATCAATGCTGCTGACCGGATTCAAGATAATGTTGTTCAGGCTTTCGAGATCATAAAAGATCATCAGGGTAAAGTAGTGATTTGCGGTATGGGTAAGTCAGGACTTGTTGCACAGAAAATTGCGGCCACATTGTGCAGTATCGGTACAAAGGCTGTATTTCTCCATGCTGCGGAAGCAGTTCATGGTGACTTAGGTATTTATGCTCCAGGAGACCCAACGATTCTTATCTCAAAAAGCGGTGCCACAGAAGAATTAATGAGATTAATTCCTATTTTGAAAGAATTTGAATCACCTTTGATTGGAATAATAGGTAATATGAAATCTCCCTTAGTTAATCAAATGGATGTTGTGCTGGATGCTTCTGTAAAAAAAGAAGCAGACCCACTGGGAATTGTTCCTACCTCTAGTACAACACTGACAATGGCCATCGGTGATGCCCTAGCTGCAGTGTTGATGGGTAATCGTGGTTTTAATCATGAAGATTTTGCCAAATTACATCCCGCCGGTGATTTAGGACGCCGCCTTCGATTAACTGTGGCTCATATTATGCAACCAATTGAAAATGTTGCAGTGGTGATGATAAATGATCCTGTAAGGAAAGTGGTCATTGAAATGACAGAGAAACCGCAAGGCGCAGCGTTGGTAATGGATGATGATGGCATACTTTTAGGTATTGTCACTGAAGGTGATCTGCGCCGCTGTTTAGTAGACAGTGGTGATATTGATCAATTAAAAGTCACTGAGGTGATGACTTCAAATCCAATTTACATTTCTAAAGATGCTTTGTTAAAAGATGCTATAACCTTAATGGAAGATCGGGAATCTCAAATATCCGTATTACCGGTTGTGAATGGCGAAGGGAAGTCCTGTGCGGGTTTACTGCGCCTTCACGATATCTATCAGACGCACCTGTTTTAAATATTATTTATATGATTCCCATCTGACTTCATAGGTTCGATAGGAAACTTTATCTCCTTCAGATAGGGGAATTACCAATTTAAATTCACTTACAGATCCGGGTTCGAGGGCGGTATTTGCTCGAATACCACTAAAATATTTTCGTTTTTTTCCAGTAACAAAAACAGAATCTCTTTGAATGAGCATTGTTGTGGGAGACCAAAGGTTAGCAATCACCCGTACAAAGTCGGCTCGTTTTGCCCCAATATTTTTAATTTTTCCGGTTATTTCTTCCCGATCTGGGAAGGCGTTTACAA
>CAYXUK010000041.1:0-14809 GCA_964468295.1 uncultured bacterium
ATTGAATGAAGTTGTGTCAATAGATTTTGATGTTTTCCAATCAATAATTTCATACATATCAGTATGTTTATCGTGAGCAAGGATATCAAGACTACCTGCGATTTTTAATTCTTTACTATAAATTTTAATTTCGGGGTAAATATCAATATCAGATTTCATCTGGTATTTTTCTAACCATTCAATTGCATTACTCGACCTTGTTTCATCTGGAATGATACTCTGATTGATGTATAATTCAATTTCATTATGTACCTTTGTCCCATAATCTCTTGCAGCATCCCATTTTGCGATTAACGCCTCCACAGTTGTATCTGCATATTTAATATTTCTTGCCACTAATTTTTCAGCTATCGCCTGCTTATCAAATGGTTGAAAATAATTCCCGATTACTTCTGTAACACTATGGAAATCAATGCTTGGGTCTGTTTGAAGTACATATTTATGACCCGGTTCTTTAAGAATAATATCTTTATCAATAATATTTCTCATCCTACCGTCTGATTCTACTTTGGGGGTCGATTATAATAAATAATATTCCAGCCCCCTGAATTGGCCGTAACAATATCCGGATATGCATCTCCATCCAAATTCCCAATTGTTACCCCATAGGTATCGCCATCTTTCTGGCCAAAGGTATATTTCATCAGTTCCTTTTTATTATTTAAATAATAATGGTTGCGTTGGCCTTTATTACCCACAACAATATCCATATTACCATCTCGATCCAGATCCGCCAGCATAATAGAGTGGGTTGCGGCGGCGGGATCTCCAAAGGCCTTGCTGCGAATATAACTCCTTTTATTGCTGCCATAATAAATCATATTGCGATCTCCAATATTAGCCACCACAATATCCAATTGGCCGTCCCCATCCATGTCTCCAACATCCACATCCCTGGATTCATCTGATCCAGTCCCATAGGTGATTTTTTTCACAAACTTAGAACCAAAATAAATATAGTTGGGCTGTCCATCGCGATTGGCCAGCACTAGATCCATGCTGCCATCCCCATCCATATCGGCAGCGGCAATGGTAATGGTGGCTTCTTTGGGTCCACCAAAGGATTTTGCATCTGCATAATTACCTTTGCCATTATTAAAATAGATATAGTTCTGTCCCTGGCGGTTGGCCACTGCCACATCGACAAAGCCGTCTCCATTTAGGTCCGCTGCGCAGAGTCCGCGGGTGTTGGATGTCTGGAATCCAAAATAATGATCAAAGATTAAATTGCCACTGCCATCATTTTTAAATACCTGGTTACGAATGCGATCGTTTCCTACCAACACATCTAAATCGCCGTCATTATCAATATCCACTACAGGTGTTACATAGGTGGTATTGCGCTCAGTGCCTAAAGATATACTGCGGCGGAAAAACCCCTTGCCATCATTAAAAAAGACCCTATTCTGCTCCGACCAATGGCGGCCGTTGGCTACCACAATATCCATATCACCATCTCCGTCTAAGTCTCCCAATCTGGTAGATGCAGTCAAGTTTTTATCCGTTCCTATCCTACCATATGGATGCACTTCGAAGGTGCGCTCCTGGGATAGGACTAGTTGTAATACAAGCGTTAGAAACAGGGATATTCGCATAGGCCTATATACCAAATTGCCTATAAGCCCTATACTGATTCAACCATAAATGCTGTTCTTTCCACACTATTAATAATCTTTGCCTATAACACCACAGGATATTTTTTCTCCAATCCTATAACCATTGTAAATTGAATATATGTCGCATTTCAATTCCCGCGTGTTGACCCTGGGGTTTCTTTTATTTTTTATTGCCTGTAAAAGCGCAGGCTCGGAAGAGAATGATGAATTTGGATCAGGGTTGGATTTATCCACACCCTACGTGAATGAGGCCGACATTGCCTCTATCAACGAGGCTTTCAGTCTCCACGACAATGCACCTTGGGGCTTTAAGCATGTGGGCATTGATTTCTTCCCTGCTGAGAGTCTGAAACCTTTCCGCACGTCTTGTGCAGGGAAAGTGGATAAGGTTGAACTATGGCAAAATGGAGAAAAATGGCAGGTCAATATCATTATCTCCTGTAATGCAGAATTTATCCTATTATATTCTTTTGAGCCATTCACTCAGGATGAAAAAACCGGGCAGGACCAATTGGCTCAGATATTAATAAAGGAGGGGTCTCAACTTGAGCAAAATGAAAAAATTGGAAACCTGATTGTCACCTCAAGCGGGGGTCATGTGCATTTTTCACTGAAGAAAAATAATGAATTCATCTGCCCCAAAGCATACTTCACGGAAGCAGCTTATCAATCCATTATGGATATTATCCACAAGAAACACCCGGACTGGGAGATGTGCTACTAGTTCAGGATCATTGAGCGGGCGCCCAGATTATTCGATCCACAACTCGCGTTCTAAGTCTTTCCAAAATTCCACCCGCATCCGACTATGGATGAATACGCCTTTATAATAAGGGTCGTTCTCCTTATACTCTTTGTAAGGTCCTTCATAGTCTTTGCGGCGGGTCTTGTATTTTTCGTAAGCGGTAAAATTATCGTATTCCCAAATCATCATGCGCCGCCCGGAATCATCACCGGCAGCGTGTTTTTCAAAATAGCGGACACTTTTCCATTCCGGAAACAGTTCTCGGTGTTCATTAACCCACTTGAACCACCGATGCATTTCTTCATCGTGTTCCTTATGCTTGCCTTCGGCGATCAGCCAGCTCTCAGATTCAAATATAGCCATGCTAATTTCTCCTATTCCCTATTTTCGCGGCGGATATTCCCGAATTCACTGCCGCAGTCTTTTAATACTGCCTGGATGCGATTAAGCTCAGGGTCATCGCTACGCGAATTTTCTTTAGCACCATAATCTGGTAAAGCAGCACCGGTCGCAACCGCCCCGCTGCCAACAGCCACTACTTTTAGAAACTGTCTTCTGGTCTGCCTACCTTGTTGCTGTTTTTGTTTATCAGGCATATTTCCCTCCTATGTCATTTTTAATTATTTTTCCCAAAAATCCGTTTCATATGATCCAGCACAGTTTCAATATCACCCTTGTGATTATATAGATGAGGTGAAAAACGTATGGAATCTGCACGGGATGAAACATACACTCTCGCTTCTTCCAACTGTTTTATGGCCTTTGATGAATCCATTCCGCTAAGTGCGGCCGATACAATGGATGACTGGTATCCTTTATCTGGATCTGAAACAATGGTTGCACCTTGGGAACGAAGGCCCTCGGACAAGTGATCAGCCAGATCTCGATTATGGGCAAAAACCCTTTTTACGCCGATACCATTGATAAATTCCATTGATCGGGCCAACGCGATGGCGCAGCCGTAAGCCATAGTGCTGAATTCAAATTTTTTGGCTGTATCGGGATAATCGAGACGACCTGCCTCGAGGTCCCACATATTATCATGGCTGCGGAAACCAACAAGTCCCGGTTCCAGGTCAGACTGGAGTTCCGGCGCTAAATACATGACCGCAGCGCCCATTGGTGCACACAGCCATTTATAAGATCCTGAGACCAAAGCATCCACTGCAGTTTCAGCTACATCAATAGGAATGGCGCCCATGGACTGGGTCGCATCAACCACCAACAATGCTTCATTTTCATGGGCTGCTGCGGACAGTCTATTCAGATCAAAGCATTGACCATTGCTGTATTCCACATGGGAAATTGAAACAACAGCGGTGTTTTGATCTATGAGGTCGATTATGTCATCTTCATTCACGAAATCGCCTGCAGATTCCGCAAGCCGAATCTCGCAGCCGCTATGGCTGCCTACCCGTCGCCAAGGATACACAGTGCTTGGGAATACAATTTTTGTACTAACCACGTTGGTTTCCGCACCCGGTAATACGGCCCAAGCCAGTGAGCTGAGCAATTCTGTAGCGCTGGAGCCCACAGCAATATCTTCCGGATTTGCGTTCAGCATTTGGGCCGTTGCTCGTCGCAGGTCTTCAAACGTATTTACTTCTGATACTTCATCAAAATTATTGCTGCCATGAAGGGCAGTGTCGTTGTACCAGTCTACAAGGGCATCTGTGGCCCCCTGGTATACCAAAGAGATATTGGCAGCATTCAGATAGGTAAAACCATCAGCGCTGGGGAAGTCTTTACTAGTAACCAGTTTTTCCATATTTTTAAAACCTAGGGTTTGGAGTTTCCACCATTATAACCCAAAACTACTCGCATAATCTTGGATGCTTCAATCATATTCCGAGCCTTGAATGAAATTGCATGGGAAGCAACCCGTTCGAACATGTCTAGGTAGGCCAGAATCTCTGCTGGCTGGTAATGCTTAAAGCTTACCTCTACTGTTAAGGGTCCACGGATGCGGTAGGGTTTATAGTCTTTGATATTTTTCACCGCTGCATTGGTTTTTTCAGCGATAAGATCATAGGCTGCCTCCGGATGCAGTGTTTTGGCCGAATGAAAACTGATACTTTCCTTTACCACCGCACCTTCAATATCTCCAACCAGGCTTTTTACTTCGGCAACGGCGGCATCATCCCCTGACACCAGTATAATAGGTACATCAAAATGCCCGGCAATAGCTGCATTCCAGGAGCCTTCGGTCATGGCTTGCCCGTTCACTTTTATGGAAGTTACCCTAGCGCTGGAAAAGGTATGAGCCCGCACACCGGTCATGTTATCAGTGCTGGAATGGTAGCCAAGAAAAATCGCACCGTCAAAACTTTTGTCGATGCCTTCCATCATGCCCAGGGGACGGGGCCAGGATCGAATAACCTGCACGTCTTTGGGCAGCTTTTCAAACAGCAGGTTCTGTCCATTTCCATGAGAATCAGCCACCAAGATCTCAGTGGCTCCAGCTTCTCTAGCAGCTTGGATAGCCGCATTGACCTCTGCGGTCATAAATTCACGAAAGCGCTGGTATTCAAACCCGGATGGGCCTAGCTGTTCACCCGTTACGGCACCAACTACACCTTCCATATCCGCCGAAATAAAAATTTTCTTTCCTTTCCCCCACACCATAGAGACCATCAGTACTATAGATAATATTTTTATAATTGGCTTCATTTGTTCACCTCCTGTTTCATAATATTACGAATCTGTTCATGCCTAAATCTTATCATTCATTTGCCATGCATAAAATAAAATTTTTTCTCCCCATCATCCTCATCAGTTTTTGCACTGCCCAACTGGAACTTCAAGGTTTTGTTTTCCATGACAGAAACAAAAATGGCGTAATGGATCAAACCGAATCCGGTATTGGTGGCCAGCGCGTTTCTAATGGTAAAGACATCGTTTTAAGCGATAAATCCGGCCATTTTTCTATCTCTGCGCAACAGAATGATGTAATTTTTATTATTAAGCCGCCCAACTGGGATATTCTCACTAACGAATTCGGTATTCCAAATTTTTTTCATAATGTTCGAATGAATCCCAGTGCTGCCTATCTCAAATATAAGGCCTTTGAAACTGCCTTGCTGCCTGAGACCATTTATTTCCCACTGGTTCAGTCAAAGGTAGAGCGCAAGTTCCAAGCTATTATCAGCGGCGACCCCCAGCCAAGGGATTCCATCGAAATTCAATATTACCGTGAAGAGATCATTGCCAAAATGCTGGTTGAAAAGGATATGGCTTTTTATGTGCCTTTGGGCGATATCATGTATGATGATCTATCCCTCTACCCCTATTACTTAGAACAAGTGGGCACGTTGGGAATCCCAATCTGGCATGTACTGGGCAATCATGATCTAAACTACCGGGCCAAAAATGATACGGAGGCACACGAAACCTGGAATTCTTTTTTTGGCCCCGATTATTATTCCTTTGAATATGGTGATGTACACTTTATTGCAATGAATACTGTTTACTATGAAGGATGGAATACCGAAGAAAACAAACGTGGCAGTTATATGGGTCTTCTCACTGAAACGCAGCTTACCTGGCTAGAAAATGACCTAAAATATGTTTCTGGGAATGATCGCATTGTGCTCCTGAGCCATATCCCTATTATATCGGATGTATACCAAGGAGAGAGGGTAGAGGTCACTAATCGAGACGCTCTCTTCCAGCTTCTCGCAGATCACAAATACCTCCTAGGCCTCAGTGGTCACATGCACTATATCGAAAATATGTATATTACCGATACCCACGGTTGGAATCAAAAAACGAGCTTCCAGAACATGGTCCTTGGGGCCGCCTGCGGTGCTTGGTGGTACGGCCCTCTACAGGCCGATGGCATACCTTACGCCTACCACTATGACGGCACTCCTAATGGCTATTTCAACTTTAAATTTTCTCGCAATGCTTACCATTACGACTTTGTACCCGGTGCCAGCGATCCAAATATCACTTTCAGAATCAGCACTCCCGAAGGCAAGGTTCCCTATGCCATGACAGATACGATGCAGATTGCCGTCAATGTATTTTACGGCAGTGAGAATACCGTGGTGACGTGCACTCTAGATGACCAATCTCTACACCTAGAAAAACAGTTTCACGCCGAAGACCCATTCATGAATCGCATCATCCAAAATAACCCGGATCATTACCCGAAAATGGAAAATATGCCCATCAATAACCATATGTGGATGGGAAAAACTGGTAAGCTGGCAAAGGGCCAACACGTGCTCCGGGTCAAGGTAGTCAACGACAACGGAACGGTAGAAAAACAGGTGAAGATTTTCGAAGTATTCTAAGCCTTACTTAGAGTTCCTCAAAACGCTTGTTCCCAATAGAATACTTGCGCCAGTCTTTATAATCAAAATGCCACCATTCAAATTCATAAACGGCAAATCCTTCTGCTTCCATCGCATCTCTCAATAATTTACGGTGCCAGCGCTGGACTGTAGTGCCACCATAATAATCGGGGAAAGAACGGTCAGTCATTTCATCATAGCCTGCAACCATTTCCACTACTTGACCCGTCTTCAGATCAAAGAGCGTTAGATCGATTGCACATCCACGGTTATGGCGTGAACCGTTGGCCGGGTTGGCCACAAATATTTTTTTATCTTCCGGTGTTGCATCCCAGAACATCTTAGTCACATACCAGGGCCGATAGGCGTCATGAATCAATAGGCCATAACCTTTTTCCTTTAATTTGCGGTGTGCACGCACCAATGCTTCCGCAGCCGGCCGCTGCATATAGGCCTCGGCAAGGGTATAAAATTCGGCGCTCATAAAATTGTTAGTGGTAGCATATCGAATATCATATTGGATCGATTCATCCAGATCGTGGAGTTCCACTAGATCTGAAGTTAAAAATTCTTCATCTTCCGATGGCGGTATAGCAGCGAGGGCTGTTTTTCTCAATTCATCCATCGGCTTTATAGGTTCAATCCGGAATGTTTCAGCTGTAGAGGCACCCACATCCCGGCGCTTAAATATGGGCCCATTAATAATGGACACTTCCATTGCATTTCCATCTGGATCCCGCTTGAACTCCAGATGTTCGCCATGATACATCCCCCCATTTATTGGCAAGGCATATATATCGTCTTCAACATGGGTAAGCTTATCTTTTTCGAACCACTCTATTAAAGCCCATAGGTCTCCTTGATCTTCATAAATATATAAGATATTATGATCCCAGCCATATTCACCGATTAATCCTGTATACGAAATAGGAACCTCTGATTTTTGGGGTAATTCAATTTTTGTGAACTGACGACCGTTTACTGTGATTCCATTCGTTCCGGGGCTTACTTTAAAATTATTATAAACAATTCGACCATCTGAAATAATTGCCTCGCTTGATTGCCTTAATGGAACTTCAAATCTTCCAGCACTTAAAACAACATTCCCATTTTTACGCCTGATATCTATAATTGAATCATCATTCTGGAAAGTGCCAACAAGTTTTTTCTCTGCTTTAAGATCCAATTCTTCTGATTTTGAATAGTCCGGCAGCGGTTTTTTATCCTGGCGAGCTAACATGAGCTTTAGGGCATAATCAGTTAAATGGGTTGTAATTGCATTTGTTAAATCCACCGATGATGCACACGCAGCACCCAGTTTTAAATCCGGCAAAGCAGATATTTGTGTAGAAAAACCGTAAATGGCCCCTCCGTGTCCCACTTTCTGGTAGCCATTCATTTCAGATAAACTAAATCCAATGCCATAGCCACTAGTTGCTGCTCCGCCAAATTGAGGTGACCACATTTCTGTTAAAGTTTCTTTGGATATTACCTGGCCGTTCTTCCCTTGTCCATCATTAAATAATGTGATTAAAAATTGTCCCAAGTCCAGCATGGGTGCATAAAGGCTACCAGCAGGGATCATTCCCAATTCAAATGTAGGCGCAGGAAATTGTCTGCCATCATAACTCCACATGGTGGCTTGGGCCAGTTTTTCTTTGATGCTTCGATTGGGCGCAAAGGCGCTGTTGTCCATACCGATCCTGTCTAAAATATGCTCCTGCATATAGGCGACATACGGCTGGTCATAGACATGCTCTAAGGTATAGCCAACTACGGCGATGGCAGCATTGGAATATTTGATCCTGGACTCCGGTTCATAGACCAGTGTAGAAGGAATGATGCTTTCAATAGTTCTTTTTAATGAAATCTCATCATCAGTAAAATAATTGCCCAAGCGAGGTTCTCGTAGTAATCCAGAACGATGGGACATCAACTGGCGGAGGGTAATGGGCTTGCCATAAGGGTTCTTTGGTGTAAAATCCGGTAAATAGGTTTGGATTGCTGCATCCAAGTCAATTTCTCCACTTTCCACACGCTGCATAATGGCCATATCAGTGAATAATTTTGACACCGATCCCACCCTATAAACTGTGTGGGCATCAGCTTGCTTTTTTGTTTTCTTGCTTTCAATGCCAAAGCCCTGGGACCACACAATTCTCTGGTCATCTACCAACACAATGGAAATGGCATTTAAATTTTTGCTGGTAATTTCATATTCAATTGCATCACTCAGTTTGCTGGCCACACTTTCATAACCACTGGCCGGGGTAATATTTCGGTGCGGCTGCTCACATGCGCAGATCCATAATAGAATGATGAAAGCAATTGAAAACGATTTGAAGGTGCGTATTGTCATAATCAGATTCTCGTATTAGCTTAATGGTTCATTTAGGCCGAGGACTTACCAGACTTTATCATAAAAAATAAAACAATCAATCAATAATACCATGAAAATAAAACGAATTCTTGCATATCAAGTCGATCTGCCCCTTCATGAAGGAGCCTACAAATGGTCCGGTGGCAAATCGGTGGAAGTATTCGATTCTACCATTGTCGCTGTGGAAACAGACGATGGCCATATAGGGTATGGCGAATGCTGTCCCCTTGGACCTTTCTACCTGCCGGCCTATGCAGATGGCGTCCGGGCTGGAATTAAGGAACTGGGACCTCATCTCATCGGCCAAGATCCAACACAGACATCCAAACTCAACCAACTCATGGATCGCTGTTTGAAGGGCCATCCCTACGTGAAATCCCCTATTGATATGGCCTGTTGGGACATCAAAGGTCAAGTGGCAGCAATACCCGTTTGCGAAATGCTGGGCGGTCGCTGGGGGGAGGATTTTGTTCTTTACCGTGCGATTTCTCAGGTTAATCCGGAGGCCATGGCTGAAAATGTAAAAATGTACCGGGATGAAGGATACCGACGCTTTCAGTTGAAAGTTGGCAGCAATCCCGATGAGGATATTTCCCGTATTCGTTTAGCAGCAGAAGTTTTGGAAACAGGAGACAAACTTGTAGCCGATGCCAATACAGGCTGGCTGATGCATGAAGCAGCCCGAGTTGTCCGTGCCGTGGATGACGTAGATGTATATATTGAACAACCATGCGCAACTTATGAAGAATGCCTTTCTATCCGCGAACGAACATCCCACCCATTTATACTGGATGAGATTATTGATGGTTTGGATGTACTGGTCCGTGGTCATAGCGATGGCGCCATGGATGTAGTTAATATCAAGATCAGTAAATTCGGCGGTATCACCCGAGCGGCACTGGCGCGGGATCTTTGTGTGCAACTGGGCATCGCCATGACGATTGAAGATAGCTGGGGTGGGGATATTACCACCGCCGCAATCGCACACCTGGCCCATAGTACTCCCACTGAATTCCTTTTTACTGCTACTGACTTCAATAGTTACGTTACTGTCACTACTGCTGATGGCGCCCCCCAGCGGAACAACGGACGGATGAGCGCTTCTGATCAAGCGGGGCTGGGCATTGCGCCAAAAATGGACATATTGGGTAAACCAGTAATAGAAATTAATTGAAGAAATTTTCCCTTGGACTTTAATGATATTTATGCTCATTTTTTCCTAACCAATGACTGACCAAGAACAGAATAACTCGGGCGGATTTTCCAAAACAACCAACTTTAAATGGCTGGCAGTGGGGCTTGCACTGTTTACTGTAATTGGTTTTGTAATTCCAACGCCTACTAGTATGATCGAAAAAGCGGCCGCTATGGGACAAAACCTGAGCGCCGATCAAATCGCTGCTAATGCAAAAAATGTCCAAATCATTATTGCCCTATTATCTGCCTGTGTAATCTTTTTTGCCACTGAAGCCATTCCTATGCCTGCCGTGGCCTTACTTATTGGACTAGTTCAATTATTTTTTGGTATTACAGAGCCGTCCAAAATTGTATCCACCTATGCTCATGACGCAGTATGGTTTATCGCTGGATCTCTAGCTATTGGGGCCACCTTAGTTAAATACGGTCTGGATAAGCGTATCGGCATGTTGGTGATGAATATTTGCGGAACGAATACTCGCATGATCGTGGTCGGCCTGCTCCTGGGAACGGCTATTCCATCCGCTTTTATTAATGAAGCTTCTATCGCACCAATGTATATCCCCATCGCAATAGCGCTTTATACCCTGACCAATAAAAATACCCCGGCACCAAACCTGGGAAAACTTCTGATGATGTCTATTGCTATAGGCTGTATGATCGGCGCACCTATGAGTCCTTCCGGTGGTGCCCGAAATGCTATTATGATCGGCTTTCTATCCAATGTTGGCGTGGAAGTGTCTTTTTTTCAGTGGATGTCCATGGGAGTATTTTATACTCTTGCCATGACTGCCCTCATGTCCTTCATCCTACCTCTTTTATTTAAACCAGAGGTCAGCGATCTTTCCGAAGCAGTGGGCACCTTAAAAAGTGACCTGAGTAAGCATGGGAAAATGACAGGTAAACAGTGGCTGGTCACGGGCATTATGTTTATGGTAGTCTTCATGTGGATTACAGATAAATCTATCACAAAGAGTCTGTTAGGTTTTTCTCTGGGTCTAGGTGGTGTGGCCATTTTTGGGGCCGTCCTCTATATGCTGTTGGGCCTCACATCCTGGCAGGATTATGAGGAAAGTGTCAGCTGGGGCGTCATCATTCTCTATGCCGGCGCTATTAGCCTTGGAACAGTTTTTCGAACATCTGGTGCAGCTGGATGGCTGGCAGATAGCATTATTAACACCTTGGAGCCTCTGGGAATCAATTCTGGCACAGCCCTGATTCTTCTGGTAGTTGCAATTGGCGCCAGTCTAACAAATCTCATGAGTGCTGGTGCAACCGTAGCAGTTATCGGCCCTGTGGTGCTGGACATGGCTATTACATCAGGCACAAACCCATTGCTTGTAGGTGTTGGCTTGGCTATTTCTACTTCACTGGCCTTCTGGCTGGTCATTGGAACACCGGCCAGTTCTATCGTGTACGCTGCCGGTCAGTTAGAAGCAAAAGATTTTATTCGTATGGCTACTATGGCCTGGCCTGCGGCCCTCTTAGTCATGGCTGCCATGGTCATCGTTTATTGGGTCACAGTTTTACAAATTCCCGCAATGCTGCAATAGGATAACTTTATGAACCAACTACTTACCCTTGTCATTGTTGTTGCTGTTTTTCTGATCATCATTCTTGCTGGCCGAAAAGACCGGGTAGGTAAAGCCGATAAAGTGAAAGAATCTGGTAAAAAAGAAAGAGAAGATTGGGCCAAAGAAAATGTCCTTAGTGCATATCAAGTACAAAATAAACGTGACGAATTAACGAGTACAATCGATGAAAAATTAGGGGCCGATACACCCGATGCAGGCATGTTGAAAAAAATTGTAAATGAATGGGCTGAATTAAAATTAAAGAGGTTTGCCGAACGCCGATCCTGGGTCAGGGAACCTGAAAAGAAAGAGGATTAGTAATTCATTTCTCTTTAAAAGCCCCTGAATTTCGGGGGCTTTTTTATTTCCATAAACATACTACTCAATTATTTTAATCCGCATATTTATCCGCTCCTAAAAAATGGAGTGAAACATATGCTTTATCACCTACAACCCAACTGTCGTGTGGTTTAGGTGAAACATAAAAAATATCCCCTTTTTCCAATGTATGTATTTTCCCATCTTTAAACGCCACCGTCGCACTGCCAGACAGCACCATGCCCAGATGCTCTACCTCACAAAATTCTGTGCCCGCTAAGAGGGAAACATCTACAGACCACTTCCATCCAGGCGCATAGGTCGCCCTGCCTATAGTCATATCCGATAAGGTTACAATCTCAAAACTGCCTTTATCAAACTTTCTGATTTCATCAGGATTATCAAATCTTTTTATGATGACATCAAGCAATTTGTTCTCCTTCTTTTGAAATTCTTCTAAATCCTAGAATCTTTAGCGCTTGAATTGATTACCAAATTCAAATTCCTTTGGTGGTTCTATACCTTTTAGATGACGTACAAAATAATCCCACCTGCGGCGCATCCAGTATTCCCCAAGACCATGGCCCCTGTTCGGAAAAATGAGCATATCAAAATCCTTGTTAGCATCAATCAATGCTTTTGCCATTAATAGCGTATTATTTACAGGAACGTTTCCATCCAGTGAACCGTGTCCTAAAAGTAACTTGCCTTTTAAATTTTCTGCCAGGAGGTGATTCGCCTGGTTATCGTAAGTGGTAGTCCCATCCTCATTTCTGATGAGCAACCCTTGCCATTTTTCACCCCAATCATCCTCATAGGTGGCATTGTCATGGTTGCCAGAGCCTGAAACGGCCACTTTATAGAAATCAGGGTAACGTAGAATTCCACCCGTGGATGCAAAACCGCCACCAGAACCTCCATAAATACCGACGCGGTCAAGATCCATCCATGAATACTGGGCGCCAAGCTGTTTGATTGCCTCAACCTGATCCGGCAATCCATTGTCACCCATGTTGCCATAGTATGCATCGTGAAAAGATTTTGAGCGTCCGGGTGTTCCCATTGCATCAACTTCAATAACGATAAATCCCAATTCAGCTACAGATTGTTTATCGCTTCGGGAAGATCTGAAACTGCGGCTTCCTACACTCCCTGATTGAGGACCGGGATAAAGTGGATTTAAAACTGGATATTTCTTGTTTGGATTAAACTTAGTCGGCTTGTATAACAATCCATAAATATCCGTCACACCATCCCGTGCTTTGGTCTTCACCTGGGTAGGCGGTTGCCATCCCGAAGCTAACAGCCGTGAAATATCAGCTTGCTCCAGCTTGACCAATTGGTTACCATCCATGTCACGCAATACGATAACGGGTGGGGTGACCGGTGTCGAGTAACTATCCACGAAATACTTGTATTCCGGAGAAAAAGTAACGTTATGATGGGCATATTCCGGTGTGAGCAACTTAAGACCGGAACCATCCATATTAATGCTATAATAATGCCAGTAATAGGGATCTCCGGTCTCTTTTCCTCCTGCTGAGAAGTATATTTTCCGCTTCTTTTGATCTACGTATCGTACTTGCTGCACGGCCCACTCGCCTTTAGTAATGCGATTCTTGATTTTTCCTGTTTTTAAATCAATCAAATACAAATGACCCCAGTTATCCCGTTCGGAAAACCAGATTACTTCATTAGTTTTTGATAAATAATGCCAATTTGAGAAACCGTCACCCGATTCAAAATAAGTTTGTTGTACTTCCTTCATTACATCTCGAACTTCACCTGTTTTCGTGTTAGCCACACGCAGCTGTGCCTCTTTATGATCTCGAGAACTGGATACAAACGCCAGATGTTTCGTGTCTTTACTCCACCTCACATCCAGAAATGTACCGCCCCGGCCCGCAATATGATCATCACTCGTGCTACGATGCTGATCGGGCGGCATATTTAACCGAACCATACTGGCATTTTTGACATTGATGACCACACGACTGATACGAAAAATGAGACTGTCTCCTGGAAGAGGGTATTTCCATTGGGACAGTTCTGGATGGCCGGACTTGGTGGAGACCATGTACATCTCCCCCGTACCACGACTGTCGTGCTGAAAGGTGGCTATTTTTTTAGAATCTGGAGACCAGAGGACCACCGGGCCAGGCCCTTTGGTCCACCCCGCATTATTCGTCGCGTAACCGTAATCCTCAATTCCGTCAAAGGTGAGCTGCCGCTCTTTTTTGGTTTCCACATTGCGGACCCAAAGGTTATGGTCACGAATAAAAGCTGCCAATTTTCCATTTGGCGATAGCACTTGAGTACGCCCACGCCGGAAACTGGCCATGGGTGACATTTCAGCTGCGGCACCTTTTTTATTTTCTTTAGTGGTACAACCATAGTTTCGAAGGTTGCATGTATACGTTTTGTCTTTTACATCGAATGAAATTGCGCGACCTCTTTTTGTGAATTCAAATGATCTGAATGGAAGACCGAAGGTCCCATAAGTAGTATCCTTATTTGAAAGTGCAGTGGCAAGGCGCTCATGGTCAAAAGCGTGCTCGCGGGTCTTTGCTTTTGGGTCCACAATAATAAATTCCGTTCCATCTGCGGTTGTATTGCGATACCACATGCGGCCGTCGTCCAGCCAATTCGGGTTCACATTTGCATGAGATACTAGCGAGCGC
>CAYXUK010000042.1:0-14607 GCA_964468295.1 uncultured bacterium
ACATCTGAACTTGTTTTCTTATTAATGTCGGTGTATTCCAATTCTTCCAGTGCAACTACCGTTGCTGCTGGAGCAGTAGGTATCATATTGCCACTACCATCTGGAGCAGCAACCATGGGATAACACATCGTATAATAACTTTCCAATGAAGGTACCGTTCCATGGGTTGCGCTGGTTCCGCCATTATCATAAGCTGCTACATAATACCAGTACATTAGACCAACAGCCACTTTTTCATCCGTGTATGAAAAGGATTCGCCTGAACCAAAAGTTGAAGCTCCTCCTTCTTTTAGTAATTTGTATGGTCCAGCTGCATGACCTGGAAAATCAGTACCATTGGCCAAAGCATCCGTATCTTCCGCTGTCACGCCCTCAGCCGTAAAAATATCAGCAGTTTTTGAAGCGGGTGCTGCAACAGTCCGGTATACTCGAAAACCAGCAAAGTCAGCCTCTCCAATATCAGGGTCAACTGCAGTTTGCTGAGCGGTAGTATAAGTCCAGTCAATTTTTACATATCCGGTAGCTGTTGTAGTCACTGAGGTAACCGATGGCGCTGATGGGGGTTTCGGCAGATTGTATTTCCAGTCGTAAGCTTTTTTAGCTGCTGCTGCTGCATTACGCACATTATCCATCCCTGAACCAGCAATAACTGCAAAAGAAAGTTTTACTGTATCGCCAGCTGCTAGGGTAAAAGGACCATAAGCCTGTAGATAGCGCATGTCTTGCGGGCTGGGATTAACACCTTTTTTATCACCACCAGAAAAACCTAAGCTCGCCATCGCATGGCGTGCCGAAGCAGTCTGAGGATCTTCATCACCCGTCCACCACATATGGGTTACATCAGTTGCGGTTAAAGCGTCATGATTTTTCCCATTCAAGTTTACCGCTACCTGACCAATACGGACACCTCGATAATCTCTTCCATCGTCATCAATCCCGAAATCGTTTGCGGCTGATGATTGCCGATCTCCATCCAGAAAGTGTGTAGCCATAGAAACATCATCGTAGTCAACAATATCATCTGTCCAGAAAGGATAATCCCAGTCTGGGAAGGGGACGTTCCAAGCAGCATCATGATCTGCTTTACCACCCATAATCAGATCTGTTACAGCTGCAGTACCGGTATTGACTAATTCAACTTCTTCCAATACAAAATCATTGAAATCATAATCAGATGTTGGTGAACCTACTTTAAAGTAAGTGTTTTTCGTTCCAGGAAAACTCCAGGAACGGCGTGTTGCTTTAACTTTAACACTCATTGTGGGAATTGACCATTCTGAGGTACTGACCCAGGGTTCTTTATTATAGTCAGTATCAGTTCCAGCCCATCCTTGGCTCGTTGAACCTGGAGTTGTACCACGAGTTACAACATATTCCCCTGTAGTGCCTTCTACATATTGATTTACACCATCTGCATCAAGTTGTTTGCCAACAATCCAATAACCAGCGCGACAATTGTAGTTCAAAAACCCTTTACCACCTTCAGTGGTAAAGCATCCCGGATATACCCAACCAGGTATAATTGCCGAACAAGTTTGGTCACCTGTATTCCCGTAAGAATCCCAGCCCATCCATAGGTTATTGTTTGTATGGAAAACATAGGTTTGATCTAAGACAGGGTGAAACTCCTTAAACAGGTATCCCTGTCTGAGTTTCAATATGTCTAGTTTATCTTTCGCTCCCAACTCAGCCACTAAGCCAAACATTACGATGCCTGCCAGAGCCATCTGGGAGATACGATTTATTATAATTTTCATAATTTATCCTCCTTTTGCTTGACTTAATAGTTAATGGAAATACCAAAATGCATTGTCATTGGGACCCCATAGGCCAACAGATTATTTCGAGGACCTGAAGCCACATCTTTATAAGATGAAGCCTCATCAAAAAATGAAGCTGGATCCGCAATCATAACAACATTTCTTCTGTTAAGTACATTTTCAACCATAAGAAATACCGTTGGCTGCACTACGCCTAAATTCAGCGTTGCATCCAAACGTGCATTCACATCTATAGTCCCCGGCGCCCTTTCATCTAAAGCGGCACCTGCGGCACCTGCTCGAGCTGACTGTGGCAGTCCACTTTGGGCATTGAAAGTGATGTTGCCGCCAATACGTTCAAGCATTCCACCCAGACTGGTATGGTAATCTATATATCCATTGAGTACATGGGGGCGATGCCAGTAAAGTGTTGTCATGGCCATAATGCCTTTCCTGCGCCCTTCAGACTGGCTGATGTTTCCAGCACCTGAGTTGATTTTATCAGATGCTGTTCCTTTCGCGACTGAATAGGTGTAAGAGGCCATACCTGTCAGACCGGAGCTACCGGTTCTAGACAGACTCATTTCTATTCCCTTCACACTTCCAAAGTGGTCACTTGTTTTGTAAATAAAGTGTGTAGCCTGGTAGGGATCTGATGTTGACCAACCACCCGGGTTACCATAGCCAGTCCCATCATCAACAAAAGGAATGTTGGTGACTTCCTGCGAGGAGACCCAATTTGAAATATCTTTGTAATATGTAGCCAAATCTAGTTTTAACCTAGAAGCTATATTGTACTGAAATCCCATTTCATAAGTGTTGGTTATCATGGGTTCCAAGTTCGGGTTACCAATGTAAACAAAATATCCCGATTCGGTTCCACCATCCATTTGTACCATATAATTTTCCAACAGATCATAAAATGCGGGCCGTTGGAAAAAGGTGCCATTGGCTATCCGAAAAGCCATATCATCACCCACCGGGAATGAAAGACCCAGCCTTGGGCTTATTTTTGATTTCATTGTTGTGGCACGCCGTTGACCAGGGTCAAAAGGATTGATAGTAGGGTTTTCCCACAATGTGTTACCTTGCCCATCAACATCCCAAACACCTTTTTTTGCACCAGCGTTGAAACCGTCATAACGAATTCCAACGTTCACAATCATGTCATTGAATTCCATCTGGTCTTGAACATAAGCTGCAACTTCGACTGGGTCCACATCTTGAATATTCTGGGTTTGAAGCCGTGGACTCGAATCTGAATAGCCCACCGTTCTGCCAAACCAGGTATCATGTCCTTTTCGAGAAAGGTTATAAGAACGATATTGCACTCCAGCTTTTACCAAGTGGCGGGAATTGACCTGGCTGGTCCCATATAGTCCAAAAGTCTGATGGGACTCATTTGCGTTAAAATAATGGCCATATACGTTGGATAATCCAAACCAGGAATTGCTATGCTGGGTATCTTCTAATACCTTGGTATGATTGGGACCGTCAGCACCACTATAATTAACACCTGACGATACAGTGGTTACTGTTTCGAAATCAACAAATTGACCACCATATTTTGCACCATCGGTCTGTACTTTAGAAAGGTTATCAAATCGCGCCGTAATATGCGTATTGGGCGAAAGAACATAATTGGCTGAAATACCAAACTGGTTCGTTGTTTCTTCTGTCCTGGGGAATTGACCCAGAGCATATTTCCAATCCCACACCATTTGTTCTCCAGCAGAACCTTCGATTTTCATGCCATCGTAAGTTGGATCATAAAATGAATTTCTTTTAAGGTTCATGAATTCTAATGTCAGTTTAAGATTATTCATATGCACAGTACTGAATTTCCCTTGGATACTTTGATAATCCTCACCAATCCCGGGAAGCCTACCTGCGTCATCATACATTCTGGCAGTAAGAATAATACCCATATCATTACCACCTACACTGGCAGTGACATCAGTGATGGTTTTTTCGCCACCAAAACTGGTATCTTTGGCATAATCGGTTCCAGCTACAGCTGCTACAGGCGTTTCACCGGCTGCATTTTTAAAGACACCTTTTCCTACTTCATCGTAAACGTCCCAATCCTCAAAATCTTTGCCATCTCCTTTAAAATAAGGTTGACCAAGCGACGTGCGCATGGCGAGAGTAGCGTGTACGCCTGACTCCGCTTCTTTTAAAACCGTGTTGAATTGACCAGACATGGCCTGACCATATTCAGCATTGAAAGTACCGGTAATCACTTGGAGTTCCTTGATGATAGATGGATTCACGGGGATAGCATTGCCTCCCATAATTGGGCTCATTGATGAGGCCCCATCCACCAGATACATGGCTTCATCTGAGCGGCCACCTCTCAGGTGTAATTTTCCACCTTCTTCAGTAACACCAGGCAGTGTTTTCACCACATCTTCAACGGTGGCAACCGCTAAATTGGTGGTAAGGCTACCATCAATATATTGTTTTGATGAGGTAAGTGTATTTTCAATCGCTGGTCGTTCCGCAGTTACCTGTACACCAGTCATTTGAAGTGCCTCAGTTTGAAGCACAGCACTGACTGGAGTAGTCACATCCACATTTACTTTTACATTCGCAACAGAATGTTCAGCATAACCGATCATCGAAAAATTAAGATCGTAAGAGCCGGGATCAAGATTAATAATATAATATTCGCCGTTTGCATCTGTCGAAGCACCCATAGACGTACCAACTACAATTACATTACAGCCGATCAATGGCTGACCATCTGCATCTGTAACACGTCCTGCTATTTTACCGGTTAATCCGGCAACTAGGTAACCAACAAGTGCGAATACTGTAAGGAAAATTCGGACAAAACGCATAATATGCCCTCCTTGTGTATTTTTTTTGGGGGATTTTCTCCCCAATATGAGAGTATTACTTTTCGATAGCACTAATAAAAAGTATTCAATGTCGCCTGAAATTGCAATTTCATTGAATTAATGTCAATTAATTTATTTTTTTACCTTTTTTGTATTTACTAAGAATTTACTCGCCGTTTAACTCCTATCATTCTTAACCAAAAAGAAACTGATTTTACATCAATAAAGTGGCGCAAAAAGCGTTTACTAAAGCTAAATTTATTCCCTGTTTTTAACTCATTGATTTAATTAAAACTGTTATTTACAAGACAAAACTTTCCATGACACACGACACTACTAAAGGTTTTTCTTCAAGACATATCGGCCTCAGTACAAAAGACCAGGCCCATATGTTGGCAGAATTGGGCTTTGATTCAATAGATGAACTCATTGCAAAAACTTTACCTGATTCTATCCGAACAGATTCTAAACTCAATATCGGTTCAGGCATCGATGAGTTTACACTATTAAAAACCTTGAAACGGATTGCTTGCAAAAATAAGGTTTACCGTTCCTACATTGGGATGGGATATTATGGTACCATCACACCACCAGTTATACAGCGTAATATATTAGAAAATCCCGGCTGGTACACAGCCTATACGCCTTATCAGGCAGAAATCTCCCAGGGCCGTTTAGAAGCACTATTGAATTTCCAAACCATGGTTACTGATCTAACCGGCATGAATATTGCTAACGCTTCTCTATTGGATGAAGCAACTGCAGCAGCAGAAGCCATGCTTATACTTTTTCGATCTAGCCAAAAAAGAACACAGTTTTTAGTAGCAGATGATTGCCATCCTCAAACCATCGATGTGTTGAAAACTCGGGCAAACCCTATTGGCATTAAGATAAAAATTCAACCTGCTGATCAATTTGAATTTAACAATGATGTTTTTGGCATTCTCATTCAGTATCCTACGACAGATGGAAAAGTATTTGATTTTTCAGACCTTTGCGAAGATGCGCACAATCAAGGAATTCTCGTAGCTGTTGCTACTGATCTATTAAGCTTAGCTATTTTGCCTTCTCCTGGAGAATTAGGAGCGGATGTCGCCGTTGGCAATTCTCAAAGATTTGGAGTTCCTCTTGGATTTGGCGGTCCACATGCTGCATTCATTGCCGCAAAAGAAGAACTGAAACGGAAAATGCCCGGTCGAATTATTGGTGTTTCTATAGATAGCCATGGGAATCGTGCACTGCGCATGGCTCTTCAGACCCGAGAACAACACATTCGTCGGGATCGTGCTACCTCCAATATTTGTACTGCCCAGGTTCTATTAGCGGTCATGGCTGGGATGTATGCCGTTTACCATGGTGCGGAAGGAATTCGTGCAATCGCAAACCAGGTTCATCAGAAAGCAAAAGTACTGGCTGCTGCACTTACAAAATCCGGACAAATGATAGTCCATGATCAATTTTTCGATACAATACGAATCAAACTAAATAACAATGGATACAATAATATCCAGAGGAAAGCAGAAAAAAATAATTTGAATTTCCGCTATTTCGATAATGGAGATGTAGGCATCTCACTCGATGAAACTGTTTTACCCGATGATGTAAATGATATTCTTACCGTTTTCGAAGCAAAAAAAATGAATGATACGAATGAATTCAATTTAAACAATACCCGTTCTTCCAAATACCTTACTCACAGCATATTCAATACCTATCATACCGAAACAGAAATGATGCGTTATCTCCATCGATTAGAGACTAAAGATTTAACTTTAAATACCAGCATGATTTCATTGGGGTCATGCACCATGAAGCTCAACGCAGCCGCTGAAATGATGCCTATCACCTGGCCAGAATTCGCACATTTACACCCCTTTGCACCATCAAGCCAGACTCAGGGATATCATGAATTAGGCCAAACCCTTTCAAAATGGCTAATGGATATCACTGGACTCCAGGGATGCTCTTTGCAACCCAATTCAGGCGCCCAAGGCGAATACACCGGACTGCTTGTGATCCAGGCCTATCATTACGATCGAGGAGATACAAATAGGAATATTTGTCTCATTCCTGCCTCCGCTCACGGTACCAATCCGGCAAGTGCAGTGATGGCTGGTATGGATGTTGTTGTTATCCAATGCGATGAAGATGGAAACATTGATGTTGATGACTTGAAATCTAAAGCAAATCAATATAGTCAATCTCTAGCAGCAATTATGGTCACTTACCCTTCTACACATGGCGTATTTGAAGAATCCATTGGTGAAGTTTGTGATATTGTTCATGAGCATGGTGGGCAAATATATCTGGACGGCGCTAACCTTAATGCCATGGTCGGCCTGGCTAGATTAGGTGAATTTGGTACGGATGTTTGCCATATTAATCTTCACAAAACATTTGCGATACCCCATGGCGGTGGCGGCCCGGGTATGGGCCCTATTTGTGTGGCCAAACATTTAATTCCATATCTGCCTGGGCACCATATAATTGATAATAATAACAAAGCAATTCATGCCGTTTCTGCTGCTCCAATGGGTAGTGCCGGAGTATTACCTATTTCCTGGGCCTATATTGCTATGCTTGGTAATGAAGGACTAACTGCCGCTACCGAAACTGCAATCCTTAATGCCAATTATATGGCCCATCGTTTAGGTGATCATTTTCCTATTTTATACAAAGGTAAAAATGGGTACTCGGCCCATGAATTCATTTTGGATTTACGCTCTTTAAAAAAAGAATCAGGAATCTCAGATGAAGATGTGGCAAAACGCCTAATTGACTACGGGTTCCACGCGCCAACTATGTCATTCCCAGTCCCAGGCACACTTATGGTTGAACCTACTGAAAGTGAATCCAAATCAGAACTGGACCGATTTTGCGACGCCATGATCTCCATCAAAAAGGAGATTAATGATGTACAGACAGAAAAATCTGATCCAATTGACAATGCACTGAAAAATGCTCCACACACAGCTGCTTACGTTACATCAAATGACTGGAGCCACTCCTACTCGCGTGAACAAGCCGCTTATCCTGCTCCATGGTTAAAGGATTATAAATACTGGCCGCCTATTGGCCGGGTTGATAATGCTTACGGTGACCGGAATCTGGTATGTACCTGCCCACCAATTGATGAATACAAACTATAAAACAGATCCAAATAGATTTATCCGGTAACTTTTTCTATTATTTGACCATCTACTATGGTTCCGTGGTTAACACTAAGACTAACTGGTTCAATGGTATTGATATAATCAGCCTCTCCATCTGCTTGGACCTGAATATAATTATCCGTGTGACCCATAACTTTTCCATTTTTCATCGATTCAAACAACACTGGCCGTTTTTTACCAATGAATTTTTCATGAAAAAACCGTCGTTTATTATCAGATAATATATGCAGCATTTTGCTGCGCTGGGCTCGCTCTTCCTTTAAAATCTCCGGCTTCAAATTTACGGCATCAGTATTGGGCCTTTCAGAATAGGTAAAAACATGCAGATAGGCAATATCCAATGAATTCAAAAAGTTATAAGTAGCCAGGAAATCATCCCTGGTCTCACCAGGGAATCCTACAATCACATCCACGCCGATACAGGCATCGGGAATGAAATCTTTGATTTTTTCCATTCTGTTTTTATAAACAGAACTACGGTATCGCCGACGCATAGCACTTAATATTTTATCAGAACCAGACTGCAATGGAACATGGAAATGAGGCATGAACTTTTGGGATACGGCGCAAAACTGAATTATATCGTCTGTTAGTAAATTGGGTTCTATAGATGAAATTCTAATTCGGTCAATTCCTTTCAGCCCTTCCAATTCTTGAAGCAGATCGAAAAGTGTTTCTTTTCTTCCCTTACCAAAATCACCGATATTGACACCAGTAAGTACAATTTCTCTTGCATCGGTCTTTGCAACTTTTCTAGCTACTTTCATGGTATTAGCTATGGTATCGCTCCGACTTTCACCGCGGGCCAGAGGAATCGTACAAAAAGAACAGGTATAATCGCAGCCATCCTGTATTTTAAGAAATGATCTTGTCCGTTCTCCTGATGAATACGATGACTTAAAAGAATGGACTTGATCGATTCTTGACTGAATGACTTTTGTGTCATTATTTAAATCCATGATCTGCAAATGATTGATCAGATTGAATTTTTCTTCGGCTCCAAGAATTAGATCTACACCTTCAATATCGGCAATTTCATTAGGTTTTAACTGTGCATAACAACCAATAACTGCTACAGAAGAATTTGGATTTCTGCGCTTAGCCTGACGAATCAGTTTCCGTGCTTCTTTATCAGCATTTTCAGTTACAGAACAGGTATTTAATACATAAATATCTGCGTGATCACGATAGTCAACTTTTTCAAATCCATATTGAAGAAAATCACGCGAAATAGTTGACGTTTCGGAAAAATTCAATTTGCATCCCATAGTATGGAATGCAACACGTTTTGTAGGTGTACTCATAGCTAAATCAAGTCTGAGAATTTCGACAAAATTTGATATTTGAAACAAAATATTAGTTAAGAGTATAAACCTTTGTATTATAAATTTCAGTTCTTTCGATTTGCAAAATATTTGATTTAATCAGCCGAGGTATTACAAATGGATGAAAAAATAAAAAGCGTCATCACCTGTGACTTAGATGGCAAATTAGAAACATACAGCGAAGGAGCCGCAGAACTCTTTGGATATACACCTGATGAGGTTATTGGTAAAGGCCGTGTAAGCGATTTTAGTGACGGACAAATTGTTTTAGGCCATGTCGTCAATTGGCTAAAAGAAGCTGTAGAAAAAGGAGCCTGGGAAGGGGACACTGTTTTTTTGCATAAGGATGGTTCGGAGATTCCTTGTCACATTAAAATCACACCAACCAAAGATAAAAATGATAATCATATTGGTTATTGTGGTGTCACAACCCCTTTGACAGACAAAACGCCTGATGAGGTTCGTCCAAATATTGGACTTATGACAAAGATATTCACATGGCTGGTGATCATGCGCTTGCCTTTTCTCACAGCTACATTTGTTCCCTTACTGGTTGGCGCAGCGGTGGCAAACTTTTTGGGCTATGATGTCAGCTGGGGATGGCTTGGATTAACGATTCTAGGTGGATCCTTACTCCATATTGGTACGAATACGGCCAACGATTATTTTGATCATACCAGCGGTACGGATGAGGCCAATTATAATTATATGGTTCCTTATTCAGGTGGTAGTCGCAGTATCCAAATGGGATTAATCTCTGCCAAAGGTATGCTTATTGTTTCACTGGTTGCATTTGCATTGAGTGCTGTTGTAGGTGTCCCTTTAATCCAAAAAGCGGGTATGAACATATTATGGCTTGGCTTGATTGGATTCGTATCTGGATTTTTTTATACCGCGCCGCCTTTCCGCTTTGCATCCCGTAAAGGATTGGGCGAACTATTGATTGGGTTGAATTTTGGCCCTCTTATGGTAGCAGGTAGTGCCTTAGTACAGACCGGCAAGATTTTACCGGAAGCTTTATTAGCTGGAATACCCATTGGGTTACTTGTAGCCGCCATTGTTTATGTGAATGAATTTCCTGATCATGATGGTGATAAAGCCACTGGCAAGGATACACTTATTGTGGTGTTTGGCCCGGAAAAAGCACGGGCGGGCTATGTATTATTGGTTGCTGGCGCTTTTGTAAGCATTATGGTGATGGCTATCAATGGCACATTTCCTATGTTATCATTGATTGCTTTACCTGCAGCCTACTTTGGTTTCAAAGCTATTCAGACATTATATAAATATTATAATGATCGACTCCTGATGCCTGCCAATGCCGGTACCATTAATATGCACTTGGTGACCGGATTGCTTTTTTGCATTGGTATCTGGGTCGGATAAAATTGAATATAAAAAGCCCTCGCATGAGGGCTTTTTTATTGGTGATATTCTTGAATCGAACGAACGTTAATTTTTTGCCCGGCTAACCGTATTGCCCTTACTGCCGCTTCTGCGCCAGATAGAGTCGTTATCGCTACAATTCCTTTCTGAATGCAGGCTCTTCCTATGGCTTCTTCATCATACCTTGATCGTTCACCCATCGGTGTATTGATCACCAAATTAATGTTATCATTTTTTATTGCATCGACAATGTTTGGGCGACCTTCTCCTACTTTAAAAATGGGATCCACCGGAATACCATTCCTACTTAATTCCCGGGCTGTCCCAGAAGTTGCCAATATAACAAATCCAATTTCATAAAGGTCTCTAGCTATGGGAATCACATCTAGTTTATCTGAATTATTTACGGAAATAAATACTGTTCCTGAATCAGAAATTTTATTCCCCGCACTAATGGATGCCCGGCGAAATGATTGTCCAAACGTATTAGAAATCCCCATAACTTCTCCTGTAGATTTCATTTCTGGGCTTAAAAAAATAGATTCTTCAGGGAATTTATTAAATGGTAAAACTGCTTCCTTAACGGCAATATGATGATTGCTGTCCCATTGTTTCAAATCAAAATTGGAAAGTTTCGACCCGGTAGCTAATTGGGATGCAATACGGGCCAAAGGCGTATTGGTAGCTTTGCTGACGAAGGGAACCGTTCTACTAGCCCGGGGATTGACTTCCAAAACATAGACCTCTCCATCTTTGTAAGCAAATTGGAGATTTATAAGACCAATCACTTTTAGCTCAATTGAGAGTGCTTTGGTAATGCGAATGATTTCATCCATCGCTTCAGTGGTAATTCGATAAGGTGGCAAAACACAGGCAGAATCTCCCGAGTGAATACCTGCTTCTTCAATATGCTGCATGACCGCACCAATATGAACTGATTCACCATCGCATAATGCATCTACATCAAACTCGAAAGCGTCCTCTAAAAATTCATCAATTAATATTGGATGACCTTCAGTCACATCGGCCGAGCGAGCAATATAATCGATGAGTTGTTCTCTGGAATAAACAATTTCCATTGCACGGCCACCCAAAACATAACTGGGTCGCGCCAATACCGGAAATCCGATTCGTTCTGCAACAGTCACCACTTCATCCAGTGTCCGGCCTGTACCGTACTGAGGACAAACTACTTTTAGTTTATCAAGTATCTTTCCAAATTTTTCTCGATCTTCCGCAAGGTCGATACTTTGAGGGGAGGTCCCAATAACAGGGACACCTGCGTCTGCCAAGGCATTGGCAATCTTTAATGGAGTTTGTCCACCAAACTGAACTAACACACCATCAGGCTTTTCAAATTCCACAATATTCAATACATCTTCAAATGTAACCGGCTCGAAATACAGACGGTCTACTAAGTCAAAATCTGTACTAACTGTTTCAGGATTACAATTGACCATGATAGTTTTATAACCCTGGTCCTGCAATCCAAATACAGCCTGAACACAGCAGTAATCAAATTCAATTCCTTGGCCAATCCGATTGGGACCGCCACCCAGTATCATTACTTTTTTCCCTTTTAAAGGCTGGATTTCATTTTCTTCATCATAGGTCGAGTAGCAGTAAGGGGTTTGTGCAACAAATTCTGCGGCGCAAGTATCCACTACTTTATAAGCTGGATAAACCGATCCTTTTTTTCTACTAGCTCGGATTTCAATTTCCGTTTTTCCAGTCATACGACCGATCTGTCTATCAGAAAATCCATTATGTTTTAAGGCGCGCAAAGAGGAAATGCTTTGCGTTTCTCTATTTTCTAAATCGACTAGTTTTTTTATCTGCTGCAAAAACCACGGGTCAATCTTGGTTAAATTGAATATATCTTCAACAGATTGACCTTCCAAAAATGCCTGGCGTACTTTCAAAAGTCTGAAAGCTGTAGCATACCGTAAAGTGGACATATCCAATGATCGCGCTCTATGCAAATCTGGATCACCTTTTGCCGGAGGTTTTGGTTCCAGCCCATCCAAACCAACTTCCAGGGAACGAAAGGCTTTTTGCAGAGATTCTCGGAATGTTCTTCCAATTGACATTACTTCTCCCACACTTTGCATTTGTACACCTAAATGACCAGATGCAGAAGGAAATTTTTCAAAATCAAAGCGCGGAACCTTTGTTACAATATAATCGATGGTAGGTTCAAAAGCCGCTAAAGTCTTACCGGTAATGTCATTGGGCAATTCATCCAGGGTATACCCTACTGCCAGTTTCGCTGCTACCTTAGCAATGGGAAAACCTGTGGCTTTACTTGCCAAAGCCGATGAACGACTTACACGGGGATTCATTTCAATAATAATACGGCGGCCCGTTTCTGGATGGACCGCAAATTGAACATTAGAGCCACCTGTCTCCACACCAATAGTCCTCAGACATTGAATTGCGTCGTTTCTCATATCTTGGTATTCCTTATCCGTCAAAGTCATAGCCGGAGCAACTGTAATAGAATCACCAGTATGTACACCCATGGGATCAATATTTTCAATCGAACAAATGATGATAACGTTATCTATTTTATCCCGGATGACTTCCAATTCAAATTCTTTCCAGCCCAAAAGAGACTCTTCTATCAATACTTCATTTATAGGACTGGCATTCAAGCCATTTTCAACTAATTCCTGAAATTCTTCGAAGTTATAGGAAACGGATCCGCCTGTACCACCCAAAGTGAATGAGGGTCGAATGATAATTGGAAATTTTATTTTTTCAAGTAATGCTTCTGCTTCTTGCCAAGAATGGATAAAACCGCCCTGGGCTGTTTCAATACCAGCTGCATCCATGGCTTCTTTAAAGCGTTCCCGGTCTTCTGCTTTTTCAATAGCATCAACTTGGGCACCAATTAGTTGAACATGATATTTTTTTAAAATCCCCTGCCGATGTAAATCCATTGCCAAGTTTAAAGCTGTCTGCCCACCCACTGTAGGTAGAATGGCATCGGGTTTTTCTTTTTGGATAATTGCTTCTACATATTCTGGTGTGATGGGCTCGATATAAGTTGCATCGGCTATATTTGGATCTGTCATAATTGTGGCCGGATTGGAATTCACCAGAACAACTCGATAGCCTTCTTCTTTTAGAGCGCGCGTGGCCTGTGTGCCGGAATAATCAAATTCACATGCCTGGCCAATTACGATAGGACCAGCGCCAATAATTAATATGGATTCAATATCATTTCTTTTTGGCATAAAAGTTAGTTTTCCATCATATCAATAAACTGTTGAAACAGATACCTACTATCATGAGGACCGGGACTGGATTCAGGATGATACTGTACTGAGAAAGCAGGAAAATCTTCACACCGGAGACCTTCCGATGTATTGTCATTTAAATTCACATGGGTAGGTATGATTTTTTTAGGAAGAGAGTCAAGGTCAACAGCAAAACCATGGTTCTGACTGGTGATTTCCACTGCATTTGTATCATTATTTCTTACGGGATGATTGATGCCCCGATGTCCAAACTTGAGTTTAAATGTTTTGGCCCCAAGTGCTAATGCCAGTATTTGATGTCCCAAGCAAATACCAAATATGGGTACTTCTCCCAATAACTGTTTAACTGTTGCTATTCCATAAGTCACGGCTGCTGGATCACCAGGGCCATTACTTAAAAACACACCATCAGGATTTATCTTTAGAATATCTTTGGCTGAAGTACTGGCAGGGAAAACAGTAATGTCGCAACCATGGCTTTCTAAAAGGCGTAGAATATTATATTTAATCCCGTAATCGACTGCTGCCACTTTATATTTATTGGATCCACCATTTTTTGACCATGCAAATTCTTTTTTAGTTGTGACCACTTTTGCCAAATCCAAACCATCCATGGATGGTACTTTTGAAAGTTTCGCTTTTAAACTGTTTAAATCTAGATCCTCAGAAGAAATAATCCCATTCATCGCACCTTCATCACGTATATGCCGTGTGATCGCCCGAGTATCCACTTGTTGGATGCCTACAATTTTTTGTTCATCAAGATAACTTCCAATGGCAGCCGTTGAGCGCCAATTAGATGGAATTTCTGTTGCTTCTTTTACTATAAAACCAGCAACCTGAATTCGATTCGATTC
>CAYXUK010000043.1:0-14372 GCA_964468295.1 uncultured bacterium
TTCCCATAAATACGATTCTATTTTTGTTTGAATCAGTCAATATAAGTTTCACATTTTCATTTTTATACCGGTTTAAATTGGGCCAGTCTTGATCGTAGTCTTGGGCAATTACATATTTTAAAACCACCAGAAATAAAAGCAATACATTAACTATTCTCATAAGGAAAATTACGATTTGTTTTTATAAAAATATTTACCTGATTTGTTAAATAACAAAAATTATTATTTAAAAGTTCTATCAATATTCGAAGCCTGTAAATTTAGTCTATCAATTTTGTTAGGTTGAAACTTAAACCGTCTAATTTTCTTGTTTCTTCAACAAATGCAGATACATTGGATAAAATAACTACACCGATTTTTTTATCTATATTCAATGCCATGGCCGAAGTATAACCACCCGTACCTCCGTTGTGCCAATAAATCTTTTCACCATCTTTATTGAATATTAACCATCCTAGAGCAATATCAATGTCCTCTTTGTACTGAAATGTTTTCTTGCGCTGCAATTTTAATATGGGGTCATTAGTAAAATTTGCTTGGGCAAATTTGCTCATATCTTTAACACTAGATAATAGTGCACCGGCTGGGGCAAAAGCGTTCAAGTCCCAATTAGAAACGACCTTCCCATCTCCATCAATACCTTTTACTAATTGATTAGCTATTCTTTTCCTATCTAGAGAAGTTTCACTCAAATTGTATTTAGATATGACATAATGATCCAATAATTCATCATAGGGTTTATTTGCTACGTACTCTAATACATGTCCTAAATAAGCAACTCCAATATTCGAATATTCACTTTTTTCGCCTGGGTTGCGGTTCAGTTTCATCTTCTTTTTAAAGTATTTTTCCATACGTCCTAAATCGTATTTGACATAAGGATTATTGTAACGGAAAAGTAAATCAAAGATCATTCCACTAGGCATTCGAGTCAATCCAGATGAATGATTGGATAACATTTCAATCGTAATGGTATTTCCATTCTTTTGGCCATGTTTTAATGGATATGGAACATAATCCTGAAGCGGTTTTTTCAATTCAATTTTTCCTTCATGGACCAAACTTGCAAGAATAGTCGACGTCATCACTTTGGTAATCGAACCAATTTCATAGACATTGTTTTTATTTTGAATGGTTCGAATAGAACCATCTTCCTTTTTCACTCCATAATATGAAACTTTTTCTCCATCGATTATTGCCACAGATAGTTGTGCATTATTAGGCAACTGTGTCAATACTTGATGTATAGAATCAATCTGGGTCTGGGTTTGACTAAAACCAAATGATGTTATTAAAAAAACAAGTAAAACAAATTTTTTCATACGCAAAACCTAAACATAATTCAATAGAGCCTTTTTTTAATTAAGAGACTGTTGGCTTAAATAATTTTTCATCTCCTTTTGGGTCATCACACAACGAAATCCAGTATGCTCCAAGCTAGTGTCCGGGCTAGTTTTCATCCGGGCAGTTGGACGATATCCGGCACAATATTGTGCATTACATAAAAATGAGCCACCCCGCGTTACCCGTTTAGGCACATAGGGTTCATCTGGGTCAAAACTGTCTTTTGGCCCTAATGGATTCTTTCCTCGATTATTCATTGCATAAGTATCGGCCCGATACCAATCAGCTACCCATTCCCATACATTCCCAGCCATATCATATAGGCCGATTTTATTTGCTTGGTAATATTTGACCGGGGAAGTTTTAAGAAATCCATCCGATCCTTGGTTATCGATTGGAAATACACCTTCCCATATATTCATATTTTTTTGACGTGTATTAGTGACTTCGCCCAATTTAGCTGCGTATTCCCATTGGGCCTCTGTTGGCAATCTCGCCCCTGCCCACGTCGAGAATGCTTGTGCATCGTACCAAGAAACATGGACCACTGGATGGTTATCTTTATCATCAATTGAAGTACCTTTCCCATCTAGATTTTTCCAATTGGAATTTTTTTTCCATTCCCACCAATTAATTGGTGAAGATGGATATGCTGGACGATCACTTTTTATAAATGTTAACGACCCGGGAACAAGCACCTCTTTTGGTGGCGGTGGCGTCCCTGGAGGAACCTGTTTCATGATTTCTTCCAAAGAAGGTGGTATTTCTGCCGTTGTTATATAGTTGGAATTATTTATAAAAGCGCCAAACTGTGCATTAGTTACAGGTGTTTCAGACATCCAAAAACCATTCATCTTAACTTTATGGACAGGACGTTCATCATGGAGTGCCATAGCGTCTTTACTGCCCATAAAAAATTCCCCAGCTGGAACCCAAACCATTACCATTTGCGATTCGGCAATATTAATCGTCATTTTTCTAACATCGAGGTTTGGTTGGCCGCATCCAAAAATAACTAGGCAAAAAACCAGATATATTTTCATTGGGTATAGACTAATTTTTTTCATCATTGCTATGAATTTAATCTAAGTTAAAACAGTTGTCGTTTAATCCAATTTTTTCTGTTTCATAAAAGTCGGGGCAATTAAATTGACGTTCTTTTGATCCCACATTGAGGAGGTAATTGTGAAAAAATCTATTCTATTATTATTGTCGATAAGCTTCATTTTTGGAGAATCCATTAGTGAAAAAACCAAGTCCATGCGAAAAATGAGCGGCTATTTTAATATGTATTGGGAGGATGCAAGCGGCAAAATTTGGCTGGAAATCAATGATTTTGATAATGAATTCCTTTATGTGAACTCCATGGCAGCAGGAATGGGTTCCAATGATATCGGATTGGACCGTGGTCAATTGGGAAGTGATCGAATCGTTTATTTTCACCGAATTGGACCCAAAGTATTACTCATTCAGCAAAATTATTATTATCGTGCGAATACAAAAGACCCGATGGAAAAAAAGTCTGTTGAAGATGGGTTTGCAAAATCAACATTATGGGGCTTTAAAGTTGAGGCAGAAGAAAAAAACAGTGTGCTCGTAGATGCGACTGATTTTTTCTTGCAAGATTCTCACAATGTTGTAACTCGCTTAAAAAATCAAAAGATGGGTAATTATAAAGTAGATAAAAGCCGTTCGGCTATTTACCTTCCTGAAACTCAAAGTTTTCCAAAAAATACGGATGTTGAGGCTATCATGACCTATACCGGTACCAATGCTGGTCAATATGTTCGTCAAGTAACTCCCACTGCCGGAGCCATCACTGTAAGACTTCACCATTCATTTGTTGAACTGCCGGATAATCAATATCAGCCTCGAAAACATGATCCGCGCGCTGGTTATGGTTCGATGTCATTTCAGGATTATGCCGCCCCTTTAGATGAATCCATTTACAAACGGTATATCACACGCCATCGTCTAAAAAAGAAAAATCCCAGTGCAACAGTAAGTGAACCTGAGGAATCTATAGTTTATTATATTGATCCGGGCGTGCCTGAACCGGTAAAAACTGCAATGATAGAAAGTGGACTGTGGTGGGATCAAGCCTTTGAGGCTGCTGGTTATAAAAACGCTTTCAAAGTAAAAGTTCTTCCTGAAGGCGCACATCCGCTGGACGTGCGTTATAATATGATTCACTGGCTACACCGCGCCACCCGAGGGTGGTCATATGGTTCATCAGTAGCTGATCCCAGAACTGGGGAAATCATTAAAGGTAATGTCTCTCTTGGATCATTGAGGCTGCGTCAGGATTATCTTATTGCAACTGGTTTACTCGCTCCATATAAACAAGAATCAATGATACCAGATCATATGCGTGAACTGGCACTTGCAAGAGTACGCCAATTGGTTGCCCATGAGATTGGTCATACTCTTGGTTTGTCCCATAATTTTATCGCCAGCAGTGTGGGTCGAGCTTCGGTGATGGATTACCCACACCCCACAGTAACATTGGATAACAATGGCAAAATCCAATCGCGGAATGCCTATGATGATGGTATAGGTGAATGGGATAAAATAACTATCGCTTATGGTTACCAAGACTTTCCGAAAGGCGCCAATGAGAACGATGAATTAGAGGATATTATTCAAGATGGTATACGTCGCGGATACATTTTTATAACCGATCAAGATGCACGGCCTTTAGGTTCGGCTCATCCCACTGCACATCTCTGGGATAATGGTATGGATCCAGTTTCGGAATTAAAGAACCTGATGGCGGTACGGAAAACCGCACTTAATAATTTTGGTGAAAACAATATAAGATTCGGTGAACCATATAGTGATATTGGAGATGTTCTAGTACCCACTTATTTTCTTCATCGATATCAAATTGAAGGAGCAGCAAAAGTTGTAGGCGGTCTCGATTTTACTTATGCACTCCGTGGTGATGGTCAAATGGTAACCAAATTTCTTGATCCAACATTTCAAATGGAGGCCTTGGATGCTCTTATTGAAACATTGCAGCCTGATGCATTGACATTAAGAGAAGAATTATTGCAATTAATACCACCTCGCGCTGCTGGACGTGGTCGAACACGAGAATCCTTTGACACTCGCACCGGTGTAACATTTGATGGTGTAAGCCTGGCCGAAACGGCTGCAAACTTAACCTGTCGAATGATTTTTCATCCAGAACGGGCCACCCGACTAGTGGAATACAATGCACGGAACTCCAAACAACCGGGACTCGAAAAAGTCCTTAATCAGGTTATTAATACTACCATATTAAATCCAGCGCCATCCGGACTTGCTGGTGAAATAAAAAGAAATGTGGATTTTGTGATACTTGATCATCTCCTTAGCCTTTCGGTTAATCAAAAAGCATCTCCAGCAGCCCAAACCATCGCAATTGCAGAGATAGAAACATTAAATGATCAATTCAAATCATTGTCTGGTGTATCAACAAAGAGTAGGTATGCTCCCAAACTCCGGGCCGATGCAAAATCACTTAGGGACCGTGCGCATTATAAAATGCTGCATAAACGCGCACAGCATCTATTGGATGAACCCAATGAATTCATTCCTATCAAAATATTAGAAGTACCACCCGGCTCCCCAATTGGCGCTGAATTTGGCTGCTCATTTGATAATAAAATGCAAATTAATTCTAAATGACGAGGACAATCCTATGAAACGAAGAATTCTGACTACATTGATCTTTATTTCATCCGTGATAATTGCGGATGGACTTGATATGAAAAAATTTAAAGGTATGAAAGCTCGCGGCATTGGTCCTGCTGGAATGAGTGGCAGAGTGACAGCTATCGACGTCGTACTTTCAAATGTAGACGTAATGTATGTGGGTACAGCATCTGGAGGATTATGGAAATCTGAAAGTGGCGGCGTTAAGTGGGAACCCATTTTTGATGATCAAAAAGCTGCTTCTATCGGCGATGTCACGGTTGACCCCACCAATCCTGATGTAATCTGGGTTGGAACGGGAGAAGGCAATCCACGAAATAGTCAGACCGCAGGATATGGTGTCTACAAAAGTATTAATGGCGGGAAAACTTGGGAATATAAAGGTTTAGGAGAAACGCGGAATATTCATCGCCTTCTAATTAACCCAAATAATCCTGATGAAGTATATGTTGGGGCCCAGGGATCTGCCTGGGGTGATAGTGAAAACCGTGGCGTCTATAAAACTACAGATGGTGGTGAAACATGGGAAAAAATTCTTTATGTGAATGAAAGCACTGGTATTGGTGAACTGGTGATGGACCCTCAAAATCCTGATAAACTGATCGCCAATATGTGGCAATTCCGCCGCTGGCCTTGGTATTTTAAATCTGGTGGTGAAGGGTCAGGATTATATGTGACCTATAATGGTGGTGAAGAATGGAAGAAACGCACTGATAAAGATGGTTTGCCAAAAGGCGAACTGGGACGAATGGGTATTGCGATTGCGCGAAGTAATACAAAAATCGTGTATGCTTTAGTTGAATCCAAAAAAAATGCCCTATATAAATCGGATGACGGCGGCTTTAAATGGAAAAAGGTTTCAGATAAAAATATTGGCAACCGACCTTTTTATTACGCTGAAATATATGTTGACCCCATTAATGAAAACCGGATTTACAATCTTCATTCTACTGTGACAGTTTCCAACGATGGTGGCAAAACATTCTCACAACTTATGACCGCCTATGGCTCAAACGGAGTGCATCCCGATCATCACGCTTTCTGGGGCCATCCCACCAATCCACATTTTATCATTGAAGGTAACGATGGCGGTTTGAATATTTCTCTTGATAGAGGAAAAACATGGCGGTTTGTGGAAAACCTTCCCTTAGCCCAATTCTATCATATCAATTATGACATGGAGTGGCCATATAATGTATATGGTGGTATGCAGGATAATGGGTCTTGGCGTGGACCTTCATATGTCTGGCGTGCCGGAGGAATTCGAAACGCTTACTGGGAAGAACTGTATTTTGGTGATGGATTTGATGTAGTCCCTCACCCTGGTAATTCGCGCTACGGCTATGCCATGAGCCAAGGAGGAAACGTTGGCCGCTACGACTTATTAACTGGACACTCTCAGTTCATCAAACCAGTGCACCCAGATGGTGAACGTCTACGATTTAACTGGAATGCAGCTATTGCACAGGACCCCCATGATGAGGATGCGATCTATTATGGTAGTCAATATTTACACTATAGCACCGATCGTGGCAACAACTGGAAAATCATTTCACCTGACTTGACCACCAATGACCCTGAAAAACAAAAGCAAAACAAAAGTGGTGGACTTACTTATGATGCTACTGGTGCCGAAAATTTCACAACAATCATTGCCATTGCTCCCAGCCCCATTAATCGTAATGTTATTTGGGTGGGAACCGATGACGGAAATGTGCAACTCACCCAAGACCGCGGTAAAACCTGGGAAAATGTTTCTAAGAGAATTTTTGGTCCACCTGATGGAAGTTGGATACCACAAATTACAGCATCAACCTATGATCCAAAAGAAGCAGTTGTCGTCATCAATAATTATCGGCGAAATGATTGGAAGCCTTACGCATTTCGTACCACAAATTATGGTAAATCCTGGAAAGCGATTGCTGATGAGGATAATGTCTGGGGTTATGTTCTCAGTTACGTTCAGGATCCTTTAGAACCGAATTTACAATTTCTCGGAACTGAGTTCGGACTTTATGTAAGCATAGACGGTTCAAAAACATGGACCAAGTGGACCAGTGGGTTCCCAACGGTTTCTACTATGGATTTAAAAATTCATCCCAGAGAACATGATCTGGTCATTGGCACATTTGGACGTGCAGCCTACATTCTAGACGATATACGTGCCCTGCGAGAAATGGCCTCTTCAAATGAAGACTTGATGAAAAAACGGCTGCACTTTTTTGAACCGCCTGTGGCAGTTCTATCTATTAATCGTCAAGCTTCCGGCACACGTTTTGAAGCTAATGCCATATTCTCAGGTCAAAACCGAAAACGCGGCGCAATGTTAACCTTTGTGTATAACCCTGGAAAGAAAAAACCCGAAACAAAAAAAAGAGAAGATTCAGGTATAAAAAAAGATGATGCAAAGAAGAAAAAAGAAAAAGTCAAATTGGAAGTATTAGATAGTGATGGCAAAATCATCCGTACTGTAAAATATGATGTTGAACCTGGAGTTAATCGAATTTATTGGGATCTGCGTCGCAAAGGTGTTCGCTCGCCGAATACGCCAAAGCCAAAACCAGATGCTAAAGAGCCCGGTGGCCCAGCTGTACTACCTGGCGAATATACCGTCCGACTTTCACATGGAAAAGAGTCTGCGTCTCAAGTGGTCAATGTCATCACAGATCCTCGAGTCGGCATCGTGGTGAGAAATATTGAAAATTTACAACCTATATATAAGCAACAAATGTTACTCTCATCCAAAGTGACAGAAGCGATGGATCGTATCCGCCAATCAAAATCAACTGTAGCATCTATTAATAAAATGCTGGATGTAAAAAAGAATGAATCACATAAGGCGATTCAGAAAAAAGGGAAAGCAATGACAGATAGTCTGAAAATCTTGGAAGAGTTGATTGTGAATCCAAGAGGGAAACAGGGTATTGTGCGTAACCCGAATATCCTAAGTGCAACTGTTGGTACCGTAAACCGTTATTTATTTAGCAATTTGAGCGGCCCCAATAAAAGCCACGAATACCTTATGGTGAAAGCAAAGCGGGAATCAGAACAGGTCTTAACCAAAGTCAATCTGTTCTTTGATAATGAGTGGCAAAAATATCAATCTGAAGTTGAAAATGCCAATCTTTCTCTTTTCAAGAATTATGAACCGATTAAAATTGAATAATAAAATTGAGGTATGAATGATTAATAGAAGAAAATTTATCAAAACAATGTCAGCCCTGGGTATAAGTATACCAGCAATGGCAAAATCTATGACGAAAAAATCCTCTAATAACTCTACTGTAAAAAATAATCCAATTATTGTCTGTAGCCGTGGAGAAGATTGGGGAAGAAAAGTTCTCAAACCTGGTTGGGATATTTTAAAAAATAATGGTTTGCTATTAGATGCAGTTGAAAAATCGGCAAATGTAACAGAACTAGACCCGAAAGACACTTCGGTTGGATATGGTGGACTACCAAATGAACATGGTGTTGTCCAATTAGATGCATCTATTATGTATGGTCCAACTCACAATTGTGGTTCAGTTGCAGCCATTGAAGGAATCAAAACACCCTGTTCCGTAGCTCGATTGGTTATGGAACGAACAGATCATATACATATCGTTGGCAAGGGTGCTCAGAATTTTGCCAAGGCCCATGGATTTAAAGTGGAAAACCTATTAACCGAGCGATCCAGGAAAGAATGGCTGCGCTGGAAAGAAAATCTATCAGATCAGGATGATTGGTTCCCTCCTGCTGATGGTAATTATGATGCACACCGATCAAATGGCACCATAAATGTCTTAGCTGTAGATAGTGCAGGTGATATCGCTGGTATTACCACTACAAGTGGCTTAGCCTGGAAAATTCCGGGCCGTATTGGTGATTCACCAATCATTGGTGCTGGGCTATATGTAGATAATGAAGTCGGTGCTGTAGGTGCTACTGGGCGCGGCGAAGAACTATTGAGATCTTGTGGCTCATTTTATGGGATAGAACAAATGCGCGCCGGTAAATCCCCTCAAGAAGCCTGCGAGGCAGTTTGTGAAAGAATTATATATATAAATGGTGGTAAGGATAAAATCAATTTTAGCGATATGATGGTGGCTGTGAACAAAGATGGGGATGTTGGCTGTGCCGCAATACAAGGCAGAAAAGGAAGGGAACCGAAACTGTCTTATTGGTCTAAAAAAGGATTTAAAGTTCTCAAAGGTACTTATTTAATTGAAACCTAATTTGCAGTAACAACCCACTCAAGTATCCCACTGAACTTCCTACCCTGTAGAATTGCCTTTTTTGGTTTTAAAGATGCAGTTTGATCCACACGGGTCATATTTGAATTGACCGTATAATCGTATATTTTTAAACCATCCACATCTACAAGTTCTATGAATGTGGTGTCTGTACTATTATACTCAGTTACTATAAGGGTTGATGCAACTGTTTTACTATCAGGCAAATTCAAACTAAGATCAATATTTTCTTCAAATGTATAATTATTCCCGCGTACTGAAAATGAAAAAGCAGAATTTGTATTAATGATAACTGGCAAGTTTTCTACCAAACCTTGATCTGGGTCCGGCGGGCCAACGCAAGCGAATGAATTCCAAATTACAACAACCATTAACCATTTTTTCATTCGCTTAATTTTTCAGGTAGTTCTCCCTGTCCCAATTCAAGTTCATTGATTCTATCCATTGGTTTTTCAAGGGCATCTTTTCGAGTCTTAGATAAATTTTCGTAATGGGTATTTACAGTACCTAATGATTTTCCCAGTGCATCCATTTTCTCGATAAATTTTCCCCACTGGTTTTTAAATGCCTGCACCAAATCCTGTACTTCACCAGCTTTGGATTCAAGATGAAAACTCTGCACAGACTGGCGAACCATAGCTAAAATAGCGAATAGTGTTATTGGTGAACACAATAGCACTTTATTGTCCATAGCAAATTCCACTAGGTTTTCTTCACCTGTTTCCGGCTTATTTAAAAAAGCATAGATACCTTCATTGGGAATAAACATTAAAACAAAGTCAAGTGTTCCATCTGCAGGATCGATATAATCTCTTTTTGAAAGTGTCTTTACATGGCCTTTCACATCTTTTAAAAACGATTTACGCTCCATTTCTTTTTCAGGTTCACCATTTACGGAGAAAAGATTCGCATAATGGTCCCATGGAAATTTGACATCCATATTCAGGCGTTTTCCCTGCGGTAGAAAAAATGTAAAGTCAGGTTTACCTTCTTTACTGCCGGATTGGGTTTCAAAATTGATACCTTTTTTCAAGCCCAAATGATCTAGAATATCTTTTACCATTCGCTCCCCCCAATGGCCACGTGCCTGAGAGCTGTCCAATATTTGGCTCAACTTGGATGTTGTATCTGCAAGACCATCAATTCCTTTTTTTGATTCCTCCATCTGCCCTTTGAGTTCGGCGGTAGATTTTGTCAGCCCCTCAAGATTTTTTTTCATGTCCACCAAGGTTGAATCAATCAATTTTTTCTTTTCATCCATTTGCGAGTCAGATGATTTGAGAAGTTCGCCGAACTTATTTTCTGCCAGTTTCAAAAATGTATCCAGGTTCTGATCCAAAGCCTGTTTTGAAAGATCACCGAATTCCGCCTTCAATTGATTTCGGCTGGATTGTGCAATATCGATTTCTTTTTGACGGATATACCAAATAATACCGGCCCCAATTAAAAAACCAATTAGAAACAATGAAATTCCATATAGATATGTCATGGGAGCTCAATATCCCCTTTTAGTCCTAATAATTCAGCTTTTTCTTTGAGCGCATCAATCACGAATTGAATATGATCTGTCATATCCACACCAAGTTCCTCTACACTTTGATATATGTCTTCCCTTATAACAGAAGCAGCAAATGATTTTTGCTTTAGTTTTTTCTTCACCGACTTAGGTTTCACTTCAAAAATTGATTTAGATGGACGAACATAAGTTACGGCAAATATGAATCCAGTTAACTCATCTACAGAAAAAAGAGCCTTGGCCATGTCTGTATCTCTAGGAACACCTGTATAGGTGGCATGCCCCATGATTGCCCGGGTTATGGTTTCAGGATATCCATTTTCGATTAATATTTCATTTCCACGATAGGGATGGTCTTCCATGGATGGATACATTTCATAATCAAAATCATGCATAAGACCTGTAAGCCCCCACTCGTCAGGGTCACCACCATATTTTTCCGCCATCTTGCGCATGGCTTGCTCTACACCCAATGCATGTCGACGTAGACTGTCACTTTTGGTGTACTCATGGAGCAATGCTAAAGCAGATTCTCTTAATGGTATATTTGACAAAAACTATATCCCGATTAAATCCACAACTAAACGAATCACTTCTCCTGTGGCTTTTCCTTTATTTAGATAGGGCAGGTTCTTATCACCCCAAGCAGTACCTGCAATATCAAAATGACACCATGGAATATCATCACCTACAAATGCTTTCAAGAATGCACCACCAGCAATACTTCCAGCCTGACCAGATGCACCCAGATTTTTCACATCAGCAATTTTAGATTTTACCTGTTCTAAATATTCGTCCCAGAGGGGAAATTCCCATACTTTTTCACCTGTTTTAACTGATGAAGCTTTAATATTTTTTATTAATTCTGCATCTGTGCCCATAATTCCTGATGCGACATGGCCTAGAGCAACTACTACCGCACCAGTGAGTGTAGCAAAATCTAAAATATATTTCGGATCGTAATGCTTGGTTGCATAGGATAAACCATCTGCTAAAATGAGGCGACCTTCTGCATCTGTATTTAATATTTCAATTGTTTTTCCATTATAAGCTTTTAGTATATCCCCTGGTCGATATGCCTTATCGCCACTCATATTTTCTGTCGATGGGATAATCCCCACAATATTCATTTTTGGACTCAACGTGGCTATCGCTTTCATCACACCCAATACAACACCCGAACCACACATATCGTATTTCATTTCATCCATTCGGTTGGCAGGTTTAATTGAAATGCCACCACTGTCAAAGGTTAATCCTTTACCAACTAATACAATAGGTTTTGCTGATTTATTACCGCCCCAATATTCCATCAAGATGAATTTGGGTGGTACTTTTGTACCCGAAGCAACGCCAGCTAAAGCACCCATACCCATTTTCGTGAATTTTTCCCGCTCGAATACAGTAACTTTCATTCCACCAGACTTTCCAATGGCCTGTGCATTCTCAGCTAAATGTGTTGGTGTGGCCACATTTCCAGGACGATTATCTAAATCCCTTGCAAGACATACGCCATTGGCGATTGCCACACCTTTTTTCACAGCTTTTTGATTTCCACCAACTACTGTTGCAGTTTCCATCTCAAATGGATCTTCATCAGTTGTTCTGAATTCGTTGAATTGGTAGCTACCTAGAATTAATCCTTCAGCCACAGCTTGCGACATATAAGATTCTTTTCCATCCACAGGAATGATAAAACAAACAGATTTGACTTTATTAGCTACGCAAGCTTTCGCAACTCCGCCACCTGCTTTTCGTAGAGTTTCTGGGTTTAATTGTCCTTTTTTTCCTAAACCAAAGACAAAAGCCAAAGCACCTTTTTTACCAACTACTATTTTGACTTCGCCAACTTTACCTTTCAACAGGTTTGCTGCTAAAGCATTAGTTAATCCTCTACCCAATTCACGGTTTACACCTTGAAATTGCCTAGAAATTTTGAGATCTTCATAAATACCCACGGCAACTGCGTCCGATTTGACTCTGCGCCAATCCCCAGATGAATGCTTCACTTTCGAAAGATGTGCCATTATAATCCTTTAATATTGATCTAAATAATGATTAAATAGCTATTAAATTAGCTTTTTTGCTTCCATAATCAAATATTGTAATAAATAAATTAAGTTATCCTATAATTTCAGAAAAAATACTGATTAAGTCATATTAACTTAGTAATTATTTATACGAAACAGCTCCTGCAACTAGATTATCCACCACACTGGGATCTGCCAGTGTAGATGTATCACCCATATTATCCAAATCTCCTTCAGCAATCTTCCTAAGAATCCGGCGCATGATCTTTCCTGAACGCGTTTTAGGCAATGCTGGTGTAAATTGAATTTTATCCGGTTTCGCATGAGGCCCAATTCCCTGAGTCACGGTGGCGCGAATATCGGCTTCAATGGAAGGATCGGATTCTATGCCTGTCATGAGCGTCACAAAGGCATAAATACCCTGGCCTTTGATTTCATGCGGATAACCTACGACGGCGGCTTCGGCTACACCTTTAGCTTTGCCAATTTCTCCCTCCACTTCGGCTGTTCCTATTCGGTGTCCGGAAACATTCAGCACATCATCAACTCTACCCGTTATCCAATAATAACCATCTTTATCTCTGCGGGCACCATCACCAGTAAAGTAGTAGCCTGGAAATTGGGAAAAATAGGTTTCGATAAAACGCTGATGGTCACCATAAATGGTACGCATCTGTCCCGGCCATGAAGCTTTGATTGCCAGTAGTCCAGAAACATCGTTGCCCTCAATCTCTTGGCCATCCTCTGATAATAGAACAGGTTCAATCCCAAAAAATGGGTGTGTGACTGAGCCAGGCTTGGTAGGTATCGCGCCGGGAAGAGGCGTAATTAAAACTCCACCAGTTTCCGTCTGCCACCATGTGTCGATTATCGGAGATTTTTCTTTCCCTACAACCGTATGATACCACATCCACTCTGGTTCTTTAATTGGCTCACCCACGGTACCCAGTAAACGAATAGAGGATAAGTCATGTTGGTTCACCCAGTCATTTCCTTCTTTCATTAAGGCGCGTAAAGCAGTCGGGGCTGTATAGAAAATATTGATATTATGTTTATCCACTACTGACCAGAAACGACCGAAATCCGGATAATTAGGAACCCCCTCAAACATCACTGAGGTTGCACAATTTGAAAGTGGCCCATAAACAATATAGGAATGGCCAGTAATCCACCCAATATCAGCCGTACACCAGAAAATGTCTTCCTTTTTATAATCGAATACTTGTTCAAATGTATAATTAACATATACCAGATATCCTCCAGTTGCATGAAGTACCCCTTTGGGCTTCCCTGTTGAACCGGAAGTGTACAATATGAACAGTGGATCTTCCGCGTCCATTTCTACCGGCGCACATTCGGCATTTGCTTTCGCCATTTCTTCTTGCCACCAGATATCGCGACCATCCTCCATATCCACAGGTTCACCGGTTCTTTTTACAACAATAACATGTTCAATGGACGGCGTTTGTGCCACAGCTTTATCTGCATTGGCTTTCATGGGAATATTCTGTTTTGTACCGCGAACTCCCGTATCCTGGGTAATCAATA
>CAYXUK010000044.1:0-14054 GCA_964468295.1 uncultured bacterium
GAAGATGGATGGCGGCCACTGCGCACCTGGGATATTGATGTAAATAATGGAAAACTGGGGCCTAAAGCCGTGCCTGGAAATTATCAAGCAGTGTTAAATGTAGATGGAAAAACATACAGTCAGACATTTCAAGTGCTTAAAGATCCAAATACAGCTGGAAGCCTAAAAGATATCAAAGCTCAGTTTAAGTATTTAATGACACTTCGATCGGCAATAAACAATAATGTTGATCTCATTAATAAAATTGAAGAAATACGCTATTCTCTACAAAATGATTATAATAATGCCTTTGAAAAAAAGGCAAGAGCTGATCAATTAGATCAACAACTATATGAAATTGAAAGTCATCTTTTCGATGTAAAATTAACTGGCGCTCGCGAAGATGCTTTCCGAAATCCTAACAAGATTTATGGCCGGTTATGCGCTCTCGCCAGCGATCTGACTCGTTATGGTGCAGACTTTAAACCAACCAATCAACAGATAGAAGTAGCGGAGCTTTTAATCGATAGATTGCAAAAACAGGAAATCGCGTTTGAGGCATTAGTGAAAGATGATTTCTTTGATTCAGAAAAGAAATAAATAAAATTACTGACGCGCCAATTTAACTGCAGTACCGTAAACTAACAGTTCTGCCGTACCGGATAATATCATAGAGGTCTGGAAACGCACACCAACTACTGCATCGGCACCTAGTTCTTTGGCTTTATCCTGCATTCTTATAAGGGCCTGTTCTCGAGATTCGGCTAGCATACCTGTATATTCCTTTATCTCACCGCCCAGAATAGTTCGAAACCCCGCCATGATATCTTTTCCCAAATGACGAGCCCGAATGGTATTACCGATAACACTACCTAAATGTTCTCTTATGGTATATCCTGATACAGATTCAGTTGTAACAATTATCATTGGTCAATTCCGCGAAATGGTTCATCCTTTGCATCGTCTTTATTTTCTTTTACGAATTTTAGTGCTAAAATTACTGCACCAGCCAAAAGTAGGATGGTCCCTAATCCCATAAGAAAATCACTCATGATAAAACCAATGATTGCATTAATGAATTTTAACGCCAGAATTACAACTCCAGCGATGATGAGATAAACGGCAATCTGTTTTGTTTCCATAACGGCTATCAATTTAGTCTTTATGGTTAGTAAATATCACTGAGAAAAAATTGTTCCAAAAAAGACAATCTTTTCTCGGGAAAAAGATATTTAAATTCTTGATGTAATGCCTGAAACAGATTATTCAGTTCGAACATTCAAGGGCGGTTATGATGAAAATCTAACTTACCTGGTAACTTGTATGCGTACCGGCAATCAGTTTTTAATGGATGCGGCTGTACCTCTGAAACAAATTGAATCATATATTAGTAAAAAAGGATTGATTGCTCTTTTCATTACACATACACATGGTGACCATACCGCATATATGGATGAGTATGTTGATGCTTTTCCTAATCTGATAACAATGATCCATAAAGATTCGGAAAATAAAGTTAAGTCCACTTTGAAACGCCCTATTAAACATGGCGACATCGTTACTGTTGGGCAACTCAGTTTAGAAATTCTACATACACCAGGACACTATCCTGATTCAGTTTGTTATTTATTTGACGGTATTCTATTTACAGGTGACACTCTTTTCGTCGGCCGAACCGGCAGAACGATCAGTGCGGGCAGTAATACGCGTGAGCTTTATCGTTCAGTTTATGATATTATATTAAATTTACCTGGGCACACCATTATATATCCTGGTCATGACTATGGACCTAAAATGACCGTATCTATTCATGAAAATATTTCAATTAGTCCTTTGCTCCGAGCAGAGGATGAAGATGATTTTGTTCAGCGCATGGCAGACTATGAAGCCGAGCGTACTATTGGATCTTAACCAAAGGAGGTTAAAATGAAACGATACATCACTGGCCTAATCAGTGGCCTTATAATTTCAGTTATGATTCTTACAATGATCGGTGCCACGCAGGCGCAAGATGATAGTTTGAATACGATCATGGAGGAACTGGATACCTATGTACAGGATCAATTAGGAAAAGATAAAGCTACAGGACGATTTCAACTGCAGTCCTTTCAAATCGAGCGAACCCATTGGCATTATATGTTAGATACAGCTACAGGTGAACTCTATCGACTTGAGCCTAGCCGAACACCAGGAAATACTAAATGGATTTTAACTGCGGAAGCCAATTTCTAGTTATTATTCATGAAAAAACTGCACTTTATATATCGATTATTAATGATTCTTTTATTCTTATATATAATCTCCTGCGATAATGATGCTAAATGTAATACGTGCGGCGATGTATTTGGTGGCTTCGTATTTATGGAAGTCACTGCTAACGATTTAACAAAATATGAAGGATTGGCCCAATTGAAAGGTGTAGATGTAGGTGTATGCATCCGGGCCCATATTCTAGAACAGGAACTGAATGTAAATTCAGTAACAATTATCGATGACTGCTGCTGTCAATAATAATTTAATAACCAGTACTTACTGCACATCCAAACAGCCAACCAAAATTGTTATAGGTCTGCACGGGTGGACCGGCAATGAACATATGTTTGAACCAGTGGCAAAAATGATAAAAGTCCATGATGCAAAATGGGTCTTTCCAAGGGCACCTTATGCAGCAGATACCGGAAAAGGATACACGTGGTTTAGCGGCAATGATGAAAAAGGATGGGAGATTGAAAAAACCTGGCAGGGGATAGACCAACTCCTAAATGATATTCAATCTGAAGGATTTTCCTTGAAAAATATTTATTTAATTGGTTTTTCCCAAGGAGCCAGTTTAGCAATGGAAATTGCACTACGACTTCCTTATTCGATCGGAGGCATTATACCCATAGCAGGTTTTATAAAATTCATGGATATTTTAGGCAAAGAGGCGACGGAAGAAAGTAAAGAAACTCCCATATTGCTTCTTCACGGAAATCAAGATCAAATTATTCCAGTAAGTGCAAGTCAAAAGGCATATAAATTTCTCCAAAATCGAGGACACATTGTTTATTTAGAATGTTATGATGCTGTTCATAAAATACCGCAGCATATTGCTCCATTGATCAGGGATTTTATTTCAGATTCAAAAAAATAACCTTCATACTGGTCGAACATTAATAGCCTTATCACCTTTCATATCAAAATCCACGTCAAAAGCAACTCTTTGATCGGGTCTTAAACCAAATTTTTGCAATTTTGGTCCTAATCCATAAACGTGAACAAAATAATCCTCGCCATCATCACCAGTAATAAAACCAAATCCCCGTGTACGGTCATATTCTTTTACAGTTCCAGTCATTTTATCTATTTTTAATCATAGTTTTAATTACAGCCCTACCTATTGATCCTAACAGTACTAGTATGCCTCCAAGAAAGGCCCAATTGCCAATCTTTTCACCTACAACGATAAAAACCCAAATAGGATTTAATATAGGCTCTAACATAGCAATAAGAATGGCATCCAAAGCAGGAACATAATTTAAAGCTTTAATATAGAGAATATATGGGATCGCTAATTGGATAACACCAAAAACAATGAGGATTCCCCAATCGAAAGTCTGAATTTCTGGTATGGCCTGAATCAATATTGGTAAGCTAATTAAAGCGGTGAGTAAATTGCCAAAGAATATGATTTCATAGGATAATTTTGATTTCTGTTTTCTTAAAATAACTGTGAAAAGCCCCAAACAGACACCGCCACAAAGAGCCATTATATTCCCCCAAAATCCAGAAAAAGATAATTTATCCATAAAAAAAAGCCCCAACCCTGTAAATATGATTGCCATTGAAACCCAATCCAGCCAATCAACCCTTTCATTTAATAGCCAATATCCAAAAATCGCCACATAAACAGGAGCTGTGTATTGCAGCAAAATGGCATTGGCAGACGTTGTTAGCTTGGTGGAAGCCACAAAAAGGAATACCATTGCAGTATAAGTCAACACTCCCACAACCATATAGATATTCCATTCCATTTTAGGTTTTTTAATTAAACCTAAAAAAATAAGCATTGTGATCGTACTGCGGGCACCTGCAATCGCTATTGGATGCAAATCAAGCATCTTGATTAAGACACCGCCAAAACTCCAACATAGAGCTGCGACAAGCAAAAATATGTGCGCAGTAGATGTTTTCACTTAAACTTCACAAGATAAAAAAACGACTATTTTTTTTCTTTTACTGAAAGAGTAATAGTGAATTCTGCCACTGGTTCATCTGCAAATTTATCTGGTACGGTGGCAGTGACTTGTACCGGAATATTAACTCTTTCACCGGTTGTTATTGTTTTTTCCACCGCTTCTGTAATGGCTTTACCTTCCCTACAAATAAAATAAACATCACCTTCTGCCCGCTTTAAAAAATTCGCTGTTAAATCTTTAAATATAGGAATCACTTTTCGCTTTGATTCACGAATCCTAACCATGGCTGTAAAACCAGTAACCATATCTACGCCAACAACCATTGCGCCTATGTACATAGAACGAACATGGTTCCGTGTACGACGATCCAGCGACATCATTAGAACAACTTTTTCTTCAGTTATATCTACAATTTTTGGCCGGCAATAATGAATCAGTCTGACTTGCGTCAGGCCAAAATACCATAAGTAAAGGTTATATTTAAACCGTTCTGCTATGGTCAGGGCCATCCTTAATTGCCTCCCTTTCAGTTTTCAATTTTTTATTAATTTCAATTACCTTTTGATTCCCTTCATACCAAGGTGGCAAATTCTCCCAATCTGGAATACCATCATCAATTAATGATTTACTACCGGCTTTTTGCGGAAATCCTTTAGCTGGCAAGGCGCCTAAAATCAGGCAAACTAATTCTGATTTTTCATCTGCTTTTAGACTGCGACTGGCCACGGCGTCAACTTTTATAATATCTCCAGGTGCTAATTCTATATATTCACCATCAATATAAATAATTCCTTTCCCGCTAAATACCACATAAACTTCTTCCTGCTGTTCATGCTGGTGGGCAAATGTGTACCCTTTCCCTGCAGGGATTCTTGCGAATCCCATGGCAACACCTTTTAACTCCAAATCATCGCGTAAAAATGTTAACCATAAATCAAGATTAGCAAAATTATATGATTTTTTTTTGTAATTCATTTTCACTCCTGTTCTACCAGGGAAGCTCTTCCCCTTTGAAATTGATAAATTTCCCATCAATATTTTTCTCAGTTTCCAAAACTTTGAGCATGCCGGATACAGAACGTTTGGTGGAAACCGGTGCCACTGGAGTACCCATGCGGGTTCGGACCCACCCAGGATGCAAGGAAACAACCAAAATACCCCTACCTTTTAAATCCTCCTGCAGATTTTTTGTTAACATATTCAAGGCTGCCTTGGAAATCCGGTAACTGTAAGATCCGCCGCTGGTATCATCAATGCTACCCATGAGTGATGAAATATTTACAACAGTTGAATCTTTACCCAATAATGGTAAACAATACTTGGTAACAAATAGTGGCCCAATGGTATTCGTCATAAAAGTTTCTATGTGATCATCCATTTCAACTTTATTTAATCCTGCCCGGTTACCAATAATACCTGCATTGTTAATAATCAAATCTAACCGTCTTAATTTGGCCTTAAGCATATGAACGGCAGACCTAATTGAATCCTCAAGTTTAACATCCAGCAAAATAATATTATCCTCAGGTATAATTTTCTTCAGTTTGTTTGCTTTTTCTGGCTCGCGGCATCCAACATAAATATCCCAATCTTTTTCTGTAAGCTGTTTGGCAAACTCCAGGCCAATTCCTCGATTGCCTCCGGTAATAAATGCTTTCATTTAATTTGCACCAATAAAATAAGCTGTAAAATCATAATGGATCAAATTTATGCCACATTGAATCAGAAAAGAAACGGCTCAAAACCTATTTGGAGATAGCATGCGCATATCAAAATCTGGCTCGGTTCCTGAAACAATATCGCAAACCAATTTCCCTGTAATCGGAGATAAACTGATACCCAGCATAGCGTGACCAGTGGCGGCAATCAAATTTGGGCATTGGCTAAAAGCACCAATGTAAGGTAGCCCATCAGCAGATAATGGCCGCAATCCTACCCAGGGTTCTAATCCAGTAACCCAAGATATATCATATTCGGGATAATAATTTTGGACAGCCTTTAACATAGCATTCATTTTTTTTTGATTAATCTTTCGGTTTGAATCTGTTACAGTCATGGTTCCACCAAATCTCCATTTAGTACCCATTGGCGTTGATGCTATGCGCGCTTCGATCAATAGAGCTGGTAAAGCCGGCTTTTTAGTTGGTGCCTCCATTGTAATACTATACCCTTTTCCAGCCATTAAAGGCATTTTTATACCAACCTGTTGAATCAACTTTGATGATAGTGACCCCGCTGCCAATACAAAATGGTTAGCTGACCATGATTGACCAGAAACCTTTATTGACTCAACGTTGCCATTGACTACGGACAATCCGGAAACAGTTGCATTATGAAATATTTTGACGCCATGATCAATAAGAAAATCATGCAATACTTCTAAATATTTGACTGGATTAATATTGCAATCCAAGGGGTAATGAACACCGCCCAAAACTGTTAATTCCATTCCTGTTTCAATTGATTGTAGACCAATTGGATCCAGATCGACTGCTTCCATGCCAATGTTCCGTGCCATTGCAGAAATTTTATATTCTTCACTGAGCGCATCATCGCTATTACAAAGCATCAGGATTCCTTTTGTTTCTAAACCAAAGGACATTTTCTTAGCTAAATCCAAATATAAATCTCGGCTAGATAGACTCAGTTCTCGAAACATGTTAGCACCTGATTTTACATGTTCTGGATTAGCAGCTTTACGGAATTTCCAAAGCCAAGAAAGCATTTCTATTGATGGTTTGAATTCGATTGAAAAGGGGCTTTCTGGGTCAAAGAGCCATTTAAGACCTTTTTTAACTACACCCGGAGCCGCAAGCGGCACAATATGGCTGGGAACAATCATCCCAGAATTTCCCCATGAACAGGAGGCTTTTTTATCAGGTCCATCTCCATCAAAAATGGTTACCTCATAACCGGCCTGGTTGAGATAATATGCACATGAGAGACCCACCGCTCCTCCACCAATAATAATAATATCCGATTTATGCATAATCAGATAGTTCGATAACCATGGATAAGCGGGTCATCAGTTATATCAATTTTAATAAAATAAGAAAGATTATTTTTTAAATAACGCCTGTAAGACGTATCGTGCAACTGTTGGATTTTTACGTAGCCGCCGTATTGAATATGGGTACCAGCTAGGACCAAAGGGAACAGCAACACGCATGCGGTGACCCGCATCTCGAATCATTTGACGTAGCTGCGGATCAACTCCATATAGCATCTGGAATTCATATTGTGAATGATCCAGAGCTAATTCTTCTATTGTTTGGAAGGCATCGTCAACCAACCATTTATCGTGAGTTGCAATACCAACATAACATCCTGCACCAAGTAGATCTTTTAGTAATGTACTATAGTTTTGGCGTACAATTTCTCGATCATGATGGGCAATCTCTGGAGGTTCAATATAAATACCTTTACATATGCGTACATTTGCCTTCATTGCTTTTAAACTGTCTATATCTTCATTACTGCGTTTCATACAAGCCTGGATCACAACGCCAACATTTTCAAATTTCTCTCGCGCCCGTTTATAAATTTCCAACGTATCATCAGTACAGGAGGAATCTTCCATATCAATTCGAACAAAGTTACCGCAGTCAGCTGCAGTTTTGAGGACATTGATTAAATTGTTATAACAAACTTCTTTGTCAAGCTTGAGGCCAAAGTGAGAAAGTTTGATATGGATATTGCTTTCTAGTTTGAGGTTATTAATTTCAGTCAAAACTTCCTGGTATTGCTGTACAGCTTCTTCTGCATCTTTCACTTCCGTGACAAATTCACCTAAAATGCTGGTCGCCACTATAAAACGATCATGGTTGAGCTCTTGAACTACGGTGATCAACTCTGGTAAAGTTTCTCCAGCAATATATGGTTTTGCAATTCTCCGAACAATGGGCTTTGGCACAAGCGGCAACGTTGCTTTAATCATTGGATTTAATAAATTCATAACAAACTCAATTTTCTGTTATTATGTTTATCTTTTTAAAAATGACAGAATACATTAGTACTATTCTAATTCAAATTTATATTGGTATGGAATGTAATAATCTATCTATTTCCATCATAATATTGAAATATATTCACCCATGAAAACAAGTCTTCTATTCCTCTTGATTACTTCTATTCCCATGCTAGACATCCTTATTTCCTTCAAATCGAATCAATATCCAAAAACTATGCCAGCAACCAAATTGGGCCGCAGTATTTTTGCCCTTGTGGCTACCGCCGCCTGGATTACCGCGCTTGTATTTACAATAATTGATTATTTTTAATAACTTTACATTATTTTCTAACATTGCACCTGTTTTTTATTAATCATTATTTCTTGCTAAATCCGTATTTGAATGCATATCGTCCATATACAATAAAAAGGAGTGAAATATGAAAATGATAGTTTTGCGTAAAGTAGTCATCACATTTATAATATGTTTTTCCCTGATGCCTGCACAACTTGAAAAAGTTGAATTCAAGCCCGAACCCACGAAAATGGTAGAATTTGGAGATTTGGGTGCAGGTCCATATAAGCGCCTGGTTATTCGTAATGTAATGGTACTCCCTGGCCATGGTGGGCCAGCTACAGGCCCCTATGACATTTTAGTTACCGGCAATGTCATTGCCAAATTGCAGCGGCACGATCCAAATAATCCAGATCGAATGGAAGGAGACCGGGTTATTGAAGGAGAAAATCTTTATATCATGCCGGGCATGCTCAATTTACATCTCCATTTACGAAATAAATCCCTGCCATTGGATTATATTTTCTATTTACAACTTGCCACTGGCGTTACTTCTATTGGCCCAGCGGAAGAAGGCCGAGTACAAGAAATTTTGGAAGATGAAAGAAATAATGAAGTCATATCTCCAAGACTTTTTCCACTTTATGGATGGGGAAGCAAAACGGATTTTGATGAAGCATTTCGGATGGACCCAGCCAATGCAGACAAAGTAGCGAAAAAAATGATCAAAAATGGAGTTAGGCAAGTTTATATAAATAACTTGTGCTGGAATCCCACCATGTTTGGCGCTGCAGCGAAAGCTATTGAAAAGGCTGGTGGTATTACAGCCGTTCACATTCAGCCTTCTTCCACATCCCAGGTAAATGCTCTTGATGCAGCACGTCTAGGAGTAACAATGATTGTACATCACTATGGCTATGCAGAATCGGCCCTTAACCGTCAGGTGATGAATTACCCTGTGGATTATAATTATCTGGATGAAAATAAACGCTTTCGGGAAGCTGCACAGGTATGGATTGAAGCGGGTGAAAATCCCGAAACTCGGCATCGTTTGCTCAATGACATCGCCGATTCACTAGTGTATTATGGTGTTACCATGCAACCCAACCGAGCCACTTATGAAGCCAACAGGGATATTGTCCGTGCTCATGGTTTACCATGGCATGAAAAATACACGCATCAGGCTCTGTGGGAGATGCACCTACCCAGTCCTCATGCACATGCCTCCTTTCAATATAACTGGACATCATTGGATGAATATCGCTGGCATTATATGTATGATCTATGGGGTGATCTAATCTATGAATTCAATAAGAGAGGTGGGCGTGTGGCCTATGGCACGGATGATAATTATCAATGGTCAACGGGCGGTTTTGGCAATATTCGCGAACTCCAGCTCGTTCTTGAATCTGGAATGCATCCGCTTGAAGTTCTGCGCAGCGCCACGTATAATAGTGCACAAACTATATTAGAACCAAAACTTGGGATGATTCAAAAAGGATACATTGCTGATATCCTTGTAGTGGATGGCAGCCCAGCAGAAAACTTCCGTTATCTTTATCCCTTCGGTGCTATTATGATGGAAGAGGAAACTGAGGAAATGTATCGAACCAAAGGTATCATTCACACAATAAAGGATGGGGTTGTTTTTGAAAATGACAATCTCATGCGGGAGGTGGAACGTATTGTTAGGGAATCCAAGGAGAATGCCGGTCCGGATGTTGTTACGGATCCCTTCAAATTAGACAACCGCTGAAACATTCAAATTAACCATATTTAATTACTGCCCTGATGTGATCATCGGGGCAGTGTTATTTTGAGGTCACTATGAAAACAAAATTTCTTATAATCTTAATTATTGCTGCTCAATTGCTTTTAGCCAAAAGTGATTTTTTATCCGAAGAATTCAAAAACCGGCGAAACAAATTGGCGCACGAGATGGGACCAAACTCAATTGCCATTTTACAAGGGGCACCATCTGAAACTGGTTATGTCAAATTTCGTCAGTATAATGAATTTTATTATTTGAGCGGTATCGAGACTCCCCATGCATATATAATGATTAAAGGAGAGACTGGCGAAACTACTCTTTACCTGCCTCATAAAAATCCCCGTCGTGAACGGAGCGAAGGGCCGCTTCTTTCTGCTGAAGATGTAGAAGCTGTAAAAACTATGACAGGGGTAGACCATGTCTTTGCCACAACAATGATGGGTGAGCATCTCTGGCGCATGCGTATGCGAACTAAGCCCATCGTTTATCTATACCAATCCCCACCGGAACGTCATGCGGAAAGTCGAGATCTACTCTTGCGCCATGAAGGAGATATCCAAAATGACCCTTGGGATCAAACCCAACCCCGGTATAAAGATTTTAATCAAAATATGTCAGCACACATGGCAGGATCTGAAATCCGAGATTTGACTAAGATTTTGGATCAACTTCGCTTGATAAAAAGTAATGCTGAAATTGAAATCATTAAAAAAGCTACTGTCCTTTCCTGCCTAGCACTGATGGAAGCCATGCGATCTACAAAACCTGATATTTATGAATATGAATTAGATGGCCTAGCAAAATATATTTACCACGTTAATGGTTCTCAAGGTGATGCTTATTATTCCCTGATCGCCAATGGCACAAATGCTTATATGCCTCATTATCATGAGAAGCAGACTCAACTTAAGGATGGCGATTTACTACTCATGGACTATTCTCCCGACTACCATTACTACATGAGTGATATTACGCGGGTGTGGCCAGTAAATGGGAAATTCTCAGAAGAACAAGCCCAACTCTATGGATTTTATATTAAATGCTACCGCGCCATATTGAATAATATCCGCCCCCACGTTCCACCAGTTCAGGTTCGTAAAGAAGCTGCGGAAGAAATGAAAAAAATATTGGCATCTGCCAAATTCAATAAACCCCATCATCGTCAAGCAGCAGAGAATTTTGTCAATGGATTTACCCGTTCATCCAACCGACAATATGCCAGCCTGGGTCATGGAGTGGGAATGGCTACCCATGATGTGGGGGATCATTCCAAAATGCTATTACCTGGAATGGTATTTACCATTGAACCGGCCCTGCGGGTACCGGAAGAGAATATTTATATTCGTCTGGAAGATCTCATCGTGATCACTGAAAAAGGTGCAGAAATCGTATCAGATTTTGTGCCCATGGATATCAAAGGCATTGAAAGACTAATGAGGGAAAAAGGTATGCTGGACCGTTACCAGGCCCTAACAGAAAAAGAATATAAGTCATATCTTTCCAAATGAAATGACCGAGGTATCAACATCCTGATTTAATACAGATGAATACTTCCAAAAAACCTGATCTTTCTTTTTTTCAAATCATATTACCAGTTTTGTTTTTGGGAATTATCATCATTTATGGGTTGGTTATCCGTCCTATTTTTCTGGAACAACCGGCTTTCCCTCTTGAAATTGTATTCTTGTTGGCATCCGTATTTGCCATTGCTCAATTAATGATGCTGGGCTTTAAATGGGAAGAAATCCAACATTCCTTTATTCAGAAACTGGCTCGGGGATTCCCGGCAATCCTGATCCTTTTTGCTATTGGTATTATCATTGGTACATGGATTGTAAGCGGTACAATCCCCATGCTGATTTATTACGGGATTCGATTGATTAATCCCGCCTATATCTATGTATTGGCCTTTTTTATTCCAATCATATTTTCAACACTTACCGGCACATCCTGGGGATCAATCGGCACTATTGGCGTAGTAATTATCGGAGTTGCGGCAGTCATTGAAGCTAATTTGGGAATTACAGCCGGGGCCATTGTAGGCGGAGCTTTTTTCGGAGATAAACTCTCACCGCTTTCCGATACCACCAATATTGCTGCCATTGCTACTGAAGTGGATCTCTATGATCATATCCGTTCCATGATGTTTACTACTTTACCTTCGGCACTTATTGCGACTGCTATTTATTTCATCCTGGGATTATTGTATCCACCAGCAAGCAGTGAAATTGATTCTCAACAAATTGCGCCAACACTGAATGCAATTGCTTCTATTTTCAACTTTAATGGACTCCTTTTGATTCCACCGGTTATCGTTCTATTCGGTTCTATCCGCAAAATGGCTACTTTGCCTACATTACTTATTTCATCTCTCTCGGCCGCTATCTTAGCCTTGATATTTCAGCCTTTTACAATCAGTGACATAATGACCACAATCCATAAGGGATTTAACACCAATATGGCCTTTTGGAATTCAGCTATACCAGAAGGAATAAACGAATTATTTAACCGTGGTGGACTCTATGAATTGAATGAAGCGATTATTTTCTCTATTATGGTTTTTATCTTTATCGGTACGATTGATTTGATTGATGCTATGCCTACTATAGTTAATCGCATATTTGGTTTTATCAAATCTAAATCCTCTCTCATTATTTCCTCTTTATTTGCTACTGCTTTCACCAATGGAATCACCTCTAATCAATCTGCTACCAGTTTTATTATTGGGGATGCCTTTGGCAAACGGTATGATCAAAGTGGTATATCACGTAAAGTGCTGTCAAGATCGATCGAGGATTATGGCACAATGTTTGAAAGTCTGATCCCTTGGCATGCAACCACTATATTCCTTACCACTACTCTCGGTGTATCTTATAGTGAATATTGGCACTGGCAACTCTTGTCTCTAATTAACCTGCTGATGGCACCGACACTGGCCATCCTAGGTAAGGGTTGCTATTATACGAAAAAAACCTAGATCAGTTTTTTCAAAGTTTCTATAAGGTAGTCTGCATCCGCATCAGAGTTGTACCCCTGATAGGAAACTCGAATCATAGGATGAAATTGATCTGTTAAGACTGGTATTTCAATATTATACTGATCATATAACATATTTTTGAATTCTTTCGGATCATCCATTGGGAATTGGATGGTGGTCATCTGTCCCAGCCAATCATCAGGACAGATCTTTGTCAAGCCAGTTAGTGCTGTGATTTGGTCTCGCGTATGAATAATCATTCTTTGGCACCGTGCTCTTACCGAATCCCAATCATAATTCTCTTGGAATTGTATGGCGGCAGGAACGGTAAGAAAAGCACTCATATCCCGGGTCCCCTGCCACTGGAAAATATTGACAAATCGACTGGCAGTTTTTAACTCGGTTGAATCTTTGAACTCATCATACTCTTCACCCCAACCCCAGCTCATTATCTGAGGTTGTATATTAACCTGACACTCTTTTTTAACATATAAGAATGAAACCCCTTTAGGACAACATAACCATTTGTGACAGGCTCCAACATAATAATCGGGGTCTAAATCCCTAATATCTAGATCGATATGAGCTGGCACATGGGCCCCATCAATAATCGTCTGGATACCACGTTTTTTTGCTTCTGCCACAATTTCCGGAATCGGAAGGATCATGCCCGTGCTGCTGGTAATATGGCTGATAAATACAAATTTTGTCTTATCAGATGAACGAGACCAGAAGGCTTCGCAGAATGAAGCTTTATCCATCACAGGCAAGGTTACTTCACTCTTTATATACTTAAAGTTCCGTTGTTCGGACTGGTATGTCCACATACGATCGCATGATCCATATTCTAAACTGGTGGTTAGCACTTCATCACCGGGTTGAAGATCAACATTATTAATGACATT
>CAYXUK010000045.1:0-13930 GCA_964468295.1 uncultured bacterium
ATGTGGTGCATTTTTTGTTTCTAAAAGGAGTTAAGTCTAAATGAGTGTAATTCAAAGAATTGTTGCATTGCAAAAAATTGATTCCCAACTTCAAGATATTGCTGAACTACTGGGGGATTTACCAGGCAAAGTGGATGGACTTAAAAACGAAGAGTCTGCTTTAATCAAGTCTGTAGAGGATGGTAAAGTCCGCATCAAAGAGCTGGAACTTGAAATGAGCAAATTTGATGGTCAGATTACAGATATTACAGAGAAAATTGATAAGCATAAAGATCAACTTTTTCTTGTTACAACCAATAAACAATATGATGCTTTGCAATATGAAATTGACCACCTAAAAGATGGACTTGATGATATTGAGACCAAAACTTTGGAATACACGGAAGAGAAAGAAACGCTGGAAGAACGAATAAAGTCTGAAGAAGAAAATTTGGATAATTTAAGTAAGAATTTGATTGAACGTCGTGAAAAATTAGAGGTGTTGATGAATCAATCCTCGGACGAGAAAACCAAATTAGAACTTCAACGGGATAAAAAAAGGAAAGATATAGAAAACAGAACCCTTTCTCGATATGACAGGATTCATACTGCTCGAAAAGGAATATCCGTTGTTCATGTGCAGGGAACAGCCTGTGGCGGATGTGGCGCTTTTATACAACCACAGATTATTTCCGAAGTTAAAGCGGAAAAAGGCACCCATACTTGTGATAGCTGTAGTCGATTTCTTTATTGGGAATCAGTATAGTCTTTTCTATTATTTGCTGTAATTTATAACGATTATTGAAAATAGAGTTGGTCGGATAGTTACTCCTGGTCTGCTGTAAGTTCATCAGGAGAGGAAAGTCCGAGCACTGCAGGGTAGAACGCCGTGTAATCCACGGGGTATGAAAATACATGGAAAGTGCAACAGAAAATATACCGCCCCGCCATTGGTAGGGTAAGGGTGAAAAGGTGGTGTAAGAGACCACCAGTTCTCGGTTAGAATCGAGAAGCTTGTAAACCCCATTCGGTGCAAGATCAAATAAACCCCCAGATGTGACCCGCATCGCTACGAGGGGAGGGTTGATTGCGTGATCCCGTCAGAAATGTCGGGACTAGATGAATGACTATCGATAACAAAACTCGGCTTATAGATCAGCTCTATTTTCAAAGATTAAGATCTGAGTCATTTAATTTATGAAATGGATTATAAAAAAACCTTCACTTGATCTTGTGCATGCGTTTAGGTTTGACGGGAAAATTCAAACATATAATTAAATATTAGAGATATTTACTTTGCCAGTTAAATGAAAAATATTATCCTATGAACAGAAGTAAGATTATTGGATTGGGTTTCCAAGTTCCTGATAATGTTGTATCCAATTTTGATTTGGAAAAAATGATGGAGACTACTGATGAATGGATTCAAACTCGCTCAGGAATCAGAGAAAGAAGGTGGGCTACAGAAGATGTGGCTACTTCTGATCTAGCCATAGAAGCTTCCAAAAAAGCTATTAAAATGGCAGGCATTTCTTCTGAGGATATTGATCTTGTTATCGTAGGTACTATTTCATCGGATTATTTTTTCCCTGGTGTCAGTGCCCAGCTGCAGGATCAATTAAATCTGCGGAATGTGGCTGCATTTGATATCAAAGCGGCCTGCTCAGGCTTTGTTTATAGTTTATCTGTAGGTGACCAATTTATCCGCTCAGGAATGGTAAATACAGCGCTTGTTGTTGGTGCCGAAACACAAACTAAGTTGATTGATAAAACTACCAAAGGTAGGGATATTGCTGTTCTTTTTGGCGATGGTGCTGGAGCAGCTGTACTTCAATCCAGCGATGATCAAAGTGGTATTCTTTCTACTCATTTGCATTGCGATGGAAAAGAAATGAAGAGTCTTTGGATGGAAGCGCCCGGATCCAGTAGAAATGCTTGGATTGATGGACCAACAATTGATAAAGATCGTTTCCAACCCATTATGAATGGTCGTGAAGTTTTTCGAAATGCAGTCACTCGTTTTCCCGAAGTGATTCAGGAAGCAATGGAAACTAATGGATTAACCATTGAGGATATTGCTTTAATTGTTCCACACCAGGCCAATTACAGAATAAGTCAGGCAGTTGCCAAACGAATGAAAATTAGTATGGAAAGGATTTATAGTAATATACATAAATATGGCAATACCACTGCTGCTTCAATTCCGATTGCTCTGACAGAAGCCTTAAATGAAGGAAAAATTCAGGAGGGCGATCACATTATTTTGGCTGCATTTGGCTCAGGATTTACTTGGGCTTCTGCGGCTATACGATGGTAAAATGCTAAACCAACATCTAAATTCAATCAGTTCAAATCCAAACTTTAATTTTAAAAATGGATAAAATATTTTTTACTGATGAGCACAACATGTTGGTGGAAATGATTCGTGATTTTGCCAAAAATGAAATCATACCTATAGCACAGAAATTGGATGAAAGTGAAGAATTTCCCAAGGAATTAGTCAACCAAATGAGTGAATTAGGGCTTATGGGGATTCCTATTCCAAAAGAATTGGGTGGTGCTGGAATGGATATGGTTGCTTATGCCGCTGCAGTAATGGAATTGGCTAAAGCGGATGCTTCGGTGGCCATTACCATGGCAGCACATACATCATTAGGTACTATTCCCATTTTGATTGCTGGAACAGAGGACCAAAAGAAAAAATACGTTCCACTATTAGCCTCGGGCCAAATGATTGGCGCCTTTGGTTTGACAGAGCAGGAAGCAGGTAGTGACGCTGGTGCTACCAAAACAACTGCAATAAAAAATGGTAGTGGATACACTATTAACGGTGGAAAAATGTTCATTACCAATGCAGGAGAAGCTGGCCTAATTAACATTACATCACGTATTATAGAAGCAGGTGAAAATAGAGGTATCGGCGCCTTTATTGTCCCAACAGATACCGCAGGGTTAAAACTTTCTGCCAAAGAAAAGAAAATGGGATGGCGGGCAAGTGATACACGTCAATTATTTTTTGAAGATATGTATGTACCTGCTGAAAATATGCTTGGAACACCAGGAAAAGGATTTAAAACATTTTTAAAAACATTAACAGGTGGCCGAATTTCAGTCGCAGCGCTTTCTGTAGGGACGGCGATCGGCGCTTACGAACGTGCCTTAAAGTATGCAACTGAACGAAAGGCATTTGGCAAAGAAATACATGAATTTCAGGCAGTAAGTTTTAAATTAGCAGATATGGCTACTGAAATTGAAGCGGCAAAATTGCTCACTTTTCACGCCGCATGGATGAAAGACCAGGGTATGAATATCATCAAAGAGGCGGCAATGGCAAAATTATTTGCGAGTGAAACAGCAATGCGAACAACTACCGAGGCGATTCAAATTCTCGGAGGTTATGGATATGTGAAAGAGTATGATGTTGAACGTTACTTTCGTGATGCAAAAATCTTGGAAATTGGCGAAGGAACCAGTGAAATCCAACGGATCATCATTGCAAAGAATATTATTAATGCTGTTAAAGGATTATAATGGTTCGCATCCCCAATAAACCTTCCTTTTATCAACAGGTTTTAAATATTATAAATAATTATTGGCGGCAAATATCCATCTTGCTGCTGGTAATTGGTATCTTATCTTTTTTCTTCCCCCGTGGAAAAACACTGCTCTATTCCTACCAATTGAATGATGTGGCCCAAGAAGAAGTAGTCGCTCCATTTAATTTTCCAATTCTAAAGACAGACGATGAACTTCAATCTGATCTGGATGTTGCAATCAAATCAGAACCATTTCTATTTCTTCGATCTCAAGATGTTGTGGATCGTCAAGTAGTGGCAATCGATGAATTTTTTACACTAGTAGAAGCAATCCAATCTGGGAATAATAAATTATCCGATTCAAAAGATTCTCTATATCGCAACCGTTTTTCGGATCAATTCGATGCTGCAAGGATTTCTGTCCAATCTGATAGTGCAGCCTTGGCTATCTTAATGGAAAGAATTCGTGAGAAATTTGCTGTCGTAACCAATGATGAAAAGTGGAATAATATTTTTTCTTCAAAGCCAGATGAACCATCAATCATTGATTTAAAAAGACTCAAGAATGATATTATCCAGATTTCTCGTAATCGATGGGCTGAAGGGATTTATGATATCGAATTGAAAGAAATTACCAGTAACAAAGTGGCTATAAATATCGGAGATAATGAAGCCCCAACCTTAAGTGATCCCGATACTTATAATGATTTGCAGAATGCATGGACCAAAGCCAGAGTGGAAGTAACAAATCTATTTCCTGAAGAACAGGATATTCGCCGAGAATTGGGGTATTCACTCGTTGTGGAATTCATGAAGCCGAATCTGATTTTTGAAAGAGAAACTACGGAAAGGAGACAACAGGCGCGCAAGGACAGAGTACCAAGAAATAAAGGTATAATTCTAAAAAATGAAAGAATTGTTGACGCAAATACGCGAATCACCGATGATGATCTTCAAAAACTCCATTCTCTTTCTGTCGCTATAGACACTAAGGCTGTAGAAGAGGAGCGCCTTACTATTGCTATGGCTTACTTTGGTCGTATCCTTGTTATTGGAATTATTATTTCATTTTTCTTTACCTTTTTGTTGACGTACAGGACACCCATATTTGAAGATTGGAAAATGGTATTACTGATTGGACTTATTATTATTATTGAAGTTGGACTTGCTTTTCTTTTTACGCAAAAATTGGATTTGTCTGAATATTTGATCCCGATCACTGTTGCCGCAATGGTGCTGACTATTATGTTTGATGCACGTATCGGATTTATGGGTATTACATCCATTATTTTGTTGGTGGGAATCCTGATTGGTAATAATGTAGAATTCATGGTTACATCCATGTTTACATCCTCTGTAGGAATTTATGCTGTTCGTCAACTTCGTAGGAGAAGTGAGCTATTCACCGCTATTTTTGCATTAATAGTCAGCAGTGCTATAGTTATAGTGAGTCAAGGATTATTTAAGGGCTATACTTGGAATATGATGGGGTATGATATGATAAACCTGTCCGTAGTGGCTGTGCTTTCTCCTATTATAACATATGGTTTGATTGGTCTTTTGGAAGTATCCTTTAGTATTACCACTAATTTAACCTTGATTGAATTGCTGGATTTTCAGCATCCTCTCTTAAAACGGCTTCAGCACGAAGCAAATGGTACATTTAATCATAGTATTGTGGTTGGGAATTTAGCTGAGGCATGCGCTGATGCGATTGGAGCCAATTCACTACTCTGTCGTGTCGGTGCCTATTATCATGACTTGGGTAAAATGGTGCGGCCTGAATATTTTATTGAAAACCAATATGCAGGTGAAAATAAGCATGATACACTGACACCGGTTATGAGTGCCAAGATTATCAAAAACCATGTAACAGAAGGGTTAAACCTTGCACAGGAATACGGCTTACCAAACATTGTAAGTGATTTTATTCCCATGCATCATGGTACTACTCGCGTAGAATATTTCTATCGGAAGGCAAAGGAAGATGGTAAAGTGGACGAAAAGCAATTCCAATATCCAGGGCCCAAACCGAATACAAAAGAAACTGGCATTTTAATGATATGTGAAGCAGTAGAAGCGGCTGTTCGATCGATAAAAGACCCAGATATTTTAAAAATTGAAGATATGATTGATAAAATTATTGATATGCGTCTTTCTGCGGGTCAGCTTTCAGAATGTCCATTGACAATGGCTGAATTAACACGTATCAAGGGCAAGGTGGATGGTGCCACTGGGTTACTTCCCGTCTTGCGGGGGATTTATCATATTCGCATTGAATATCCCGATAATGAAAAAGATGAAGCCTCTGAAAAGGTTGCTCAGGCGTGATTTCAATCCAGGTTGAGTCGGATCCAGCTCTGGATGGACCGCAAGAATCAAAAGTGAGTTCAATTATAAAACATATCTTGGAATCAGAAGGTGTTCGAAATGGGAAAATCACCCTGATTTTTGGTTCCGATGAACTATTGAGTGATCTGAAAAAAAAATACTTTAATAAAAATCATTTAACCGATGTAATCGCTTTCCGCCTTAATGAAAATGATGAATCGGATTTGGAAGGCGAGATTTATATCAGTTTACCTAGATCTGTTGAAAATGCAGTAAAATTTAATGAACCGCTTAACCGGGAATTGGGCCGCCTTCTCGTACATGGAGGATTGCACCTCATGGGTTATGAAGATGAATCAAAGAATGATAAAAAAGCTATGACAGAAAAAGAAAATAAATATTTAGATCAAATTGATTGGAAATCACTTTATGACTGATGCTGGAACTAAGTTTGAAGAACTAATTGATATTGTCCAACAGTTAAGAGCACCGGATGGCTGTCCCTGGGATCGGGAACAGACCAGCCAATCATTACTTCCTTATTTTATTGAGGAGGTTTATGAAGTTATTGAAAGTGTTGATGAAGAAAACTGGGCCACGGTAAAAGAAGAATTGGGGGATATTCTGCTACACGTTGTGTTTCAAGCGGCGATTGCGGAGGATGATGGTAAGTTCAATTTAGAAGAATCATTAAGCACCATAAATAAAAAATTGGTTAAACGCCACCCTCACGTATTTGGCAAAGAAAATGCGGATGCGGCATTTCACGCCAAACAGAATTGGGAAGCAGCCAAACATAAGGAAAAAAATAGAAAATCCCGTTTAGAAGGCGTTCCTATAACATTGCCAGCTTTGATTAGAGCCCAGCGACTTCAGCAAAAGGCCAGTTATGTTGGGTTTGATTGGGATAAAGTGGAAAAAGTATGGGACAAGGTTCACGAAGAAATTATGGAATTAAAAGAAGCCCAGTCAAAAAATATGAAGGATCATATTGAAGAAGAGATCGGTGATGTATTGTTTGCTATTGTGAATTTGGCCCGCTTTCTAGATATTTCAGCTGAGGATGCTCTCCGCAGAACCAATAAGAAATTTACCAGCCGGTTTGCTAAGGTTGAGGAAATATTAGAAAAAAACGGAAAAAAGGTAGAAGAATCAACATTAGAGGAAATGGATGAAATTTGGAATGCAGTAAAAAAGTGAAGTAAATAGAAGGATATTAATGATAAAAACCCCGTATTAATCGGGGTTTTTTGTTTATGGGAATTACTTGCCGGTTAGTGTGAGTACAACGCTGCGACTGCCACCGTGATTTCGGTGTTCGCATAAATAGATTCCCTGCCAGGTGCCCAAGTTTAGTGTGCCATTTGTAATGGGAATCGTGACTGATGAGCCCAGAATCGAAGATTTCAAATGAGCAGGCATATCATCTGGTCCTTCAATAGTGTGTTTGTAATAAGGCGCGTTTTCAGGTATAATTTGGTTAAAGTGTGATTCAAAATCGTCACGTACCGTTGGATCTGCATCTTCGTTTATGGTTAATGAAGCGGAGGTGTGTTTGATAAATATTTCCATAGTACCAATTGAAATATCACCGATTTCTTGAATATTCTGAATAATCTCATTCGTAATAAGATGAAATCCCCTCGGTTTTGGATTTAATGAGATTTCTTTTTGTATCCACATAGCTAAATTTATGAGCTAGTTATGTTTTCCGTTCTTTTTTACGGGCTGCAGGGAAGAGAATATTATTTAGGATGAGTCGATAGCCTGGAGAATTACGATGAAGTGAAAGATCAGTTTGAGGATCTCCAACAAAATGCTGATAGTCCTCTGGATCATGCCCGCCTAAAAAGGTAAATGTTCCTTGTCCATGATTGCCATGCAAGTATTTCACTTGGGGTGTGGTTGGATCTTCTCCCATTACCAGCACATGTTTTTTGATTTTTTCGCGGTTGAATCCAGTTGTTTGACCCATGAACCCTTTCACCACTGGAACATGGTTTTGGGTCAGCATAGTAGGTACTGGATCATATTTAGCAGAAAACTCAAATAAAGTGAAATAATCTGCTTCTGCACCTCGGACAACAGGATTATCACTGGGAGGATAATCAATATTAGAATATTCATACACCATTGGATCGGTGATAATATTAAAATTTTTAAATGCCATTGAATTATTATAGTCTATTTTCTGTTGGATATTTTTTTCAATAGGTGTTCCATCAAAAACAGAATGGGCTGCATCAATATTTAAAACTGCCAATGCAATATCAAAGGAATCGGTAGCAGAACACATAGCAAATAAAAAGCCACCATTCACTACATAGTTTTTAATCATTTCTGCCAGAGCCTTTTTCTGAGCATGAACGGAATTGAATCCTAAATTTTGAGCCATGGCTTCAAATTGCTGTTTTTGTTCAATATACCATGTGGCTGTATGGTAATTCCGGTAGAATTTACCGTACTGTCCAGTAAAGTCTTCGTGGTGCAGATGGAGCCAATCATACCGGTTCAAGGCGCCATTGAATACTTCCTCATCCCAAAGTGTTTCGTAGGGAATTTCGGCATAAGTAAGTGCTAGGGTTACAGCATCATCCCAAGGTTGCTTGTTGGGCGGCGTATAAATGGCAATTTTCGGGCTTTTTTCTAATAGAACTATATCCATGTTATTAACTTCGACTTCATTGTATATGCCTAAAGTCTGCTCTGTGTTGATAATTTCATAAGAAACGCCACGCACACGGCATTCTTGCTCTATATCTGGATAACGATCTATCATGAAGGATCCACCGCGGTAATTCAAAATCCATTCTACATTAATATCTTCATTCAGAATCCAAAAAGCGGCACCATACGCTTTCAAATGGTCTTTTTGAATCTGATCCATTGGAATGAGGATTTTCTGGCCCAATCCAGTTTGAATTAATACAATAATAGATATGAAAAGACGCTTCAACTAACTTTCCTGAAGTTTGGACAATTTACGAATATGGAATCGAACTGGCTCAACCAGTAAAGAATTTTGACACTCAGATAAAATACGGTGATAAAGTTTCAACGCATTTTCCTGGTTACCCAATAACCGTTCTTCAATTTCTCCAGCTAGAGCAAGTCCTCGATCTTTTAAATGTGAATTTTCGATGGATAAGGCCGTTAGGAGTGCTTGCTCAAATTGATCAGATTCTAATAATAGCAATGCCAACCTTAGTGTGGATAAAGGTGTGATTAATGCTTCGGGATGTTCCTGGCGAATATAATCTAATATTTTAATTGCTTCTAAAATTTTATACTGGCGAATCAGTGCTTCAGCCTGGAAAAAAGATTCAAATGCTAAGCGGTCGTCTCGAGTTCCATCAAAATAATAATTGACCAATAAATCGTGCATTTCCATTAAGTCATTAAAAAAGAGGTTGCTTGGTTCTAATACCAATATAACAGAATCAAGGAATGCCAGAGGCTTATCAATTTCTCGGTTGAATAATAAACTGTTAAGATACCGGATCGTATATTCATTAACTTTTGCATTCTTATTACCTGGTAAAGATTCCTGGTCAAAATAATTCTTGGCTTCAGTATAATGCCCGGCAGATAATAAAAGGTCACCTATTCGTATTCTTATCTTATTCTCCAAGTCAAAATGGGGCTGCGCCTTTAATGCTGCTTCATAAGATATTTTTGCACCATGCATATCTTGCATTAAGAAAGCTTGAATTTCTCCTAAGCGAAAATGAACCGTTGCAGTTGTATTAGATTTGGGGAGTAAAGCTAAAATAGATTGATAATGCTCGATCGTATTTGCAAGAGGGTCATCAGCTATATTGGGAATTTTTACAAATTGGTGATGGAAAAAGTCATTTTCTGGAAACCATTTTACAAATTGCAGTTCAGTTTTGTTCTGAACAATTTGTTCCTCGTAAGCCTGCCCTAATCCCAATAAAACGTCGCCAACAATTCTTGGATCGGTTTCCTCCATATTTTCTAAAAGGTGATGGTAAGAACGAACAGATAATTCATACTGTTTTTCTTCTCTCAGATTTGCAGAAAACTCTAACCACCGCCTTATATCATCAGAATTGATTTCTCCAATTTCTATATGTTGAAGTAATGCATTTTCGAAATGCCCAGTTTTATAATAAAACCCTGCTAATATTAATTGGACATCTGGATTTTTTTCAGATTCCATCCTTAAAGTAGAATCAATTAATGTATGGGAAGTGGTATCATCACTCATGATTAAAATGCGATCAGTAGTATACCTTAAATATTGTTTTTGGTAGCGGATAAGAGTTAGATATTCTCTTATAGATCGATCATAGGTCTGACGAGATTGATAGTAATTGGCTAAATCAATTGCAAAAAGATGAGGTTCATCGAAGCGTTCTCTTCCTTCTTGTGCAAGAGATTCCATCGCATTGGTCTGACCAAATCGAACATAGGAATGGAACAATAGCCGATAGGTGGTTTGATTTGTCAGTTTAGTTTTTCTGAATTGGTCCCAGATTTCCATCGCTTTTTCATCATCTTGATTTCGGTAATGAAATTCTCCCAGAATCAATTCCGATTGCAAATCCTCCGGATGATATTTCAACCAATTTTCTATAATCGGGATTGCCGATTCTGAATCTCCTGTTCTAGTATAAATATTTCTCAACTGTAAATAGGCTCGTTGATGGTTTGGATCACCGGTAAGAATTTGATAATAAATTTTTATAGCTCTATCCAAATCACCAGATCGCTCTATTGCCATCGCTTGGACAAAAGCTGTCTCTCCTTCTGGAAGTACGTCAGTTTGGGCGTACAATTGCCCAATAATTAATAGGGGCCAGAAATACCTCAAGGGTAAATCCCTTCAATTTCTGAAGTTTTAGTACTATCAGGAAGAATAATAGATTTTGCTTCACTAAGGGCATTAAAATATCGGCGTATCATATTTTTATAATCGCGAGAATATCCCAATTTTAATGCATCATTCATGGCATTCATGATCAACGATTGCCTTTGCCCAAGATCTTGGGGCAGTCCGGAAGGCCCTGTATAAAATACCTCGCCAGCAGTTTGTGATTTACGTTGTTCTTTAAATCCTCTCTGCGTCATTGATTTCTGGCTATCTAGCATACGGGATAAAATCCGTTGTTGGCGGTCAGATGTCTGACGTGTGAATCGTTTTCGTTCTAAATCCCGAATGACTTCATCCATTTCATTTGCAATCCCAGATAGATCTCCTAGCCCTTGATTGCCAGCCTGTTTCATCTCATCCATCATTTGCTTTAAAGATTTTTTCACTCCTCTCTGTTGAGCCAACATCTGTTGCATCAGTGCTTCTCTCATGGCAGCAGCCATTTGGCCCAGAGCTAATTGCATGCTCTGACCATTTAAGTTTTGCTGGTTCCTGGCCATTTCTTCCATACGCTTTAAAAATTCTTCATATCCGCTAGCAGAACCACTTTCCTGCATTTGCTGTATTGTCTGAATTATAGTTTTTGCTCCTTCATTCAAAGCAAGCATGGCCTGGTTTTGGTTACCCAACGAACCGCTACCGTTTCTTTCAGCCAATTTTCCTTTAGATGCATTCATTTGAGCAAATGACATACCTAATTTTTGGCCCATTTCTGGTGAAACCAGAAAAGTTTCTCGTGATAGTTCCATTGTATTTGCCATGGTTTGAGTCAGCTGATCTTGAAGCATTTGCTGTTGACCCGCTAACTTACCTAAACGGGGTGAATTCCTAGGGATATCAGTCGTCTCATTTTTGAGAGATTCTTGTGCTTTGGACAACGTGAGAACATCACGCAAAATGGTCCTGAATTTATGCGACATATCTCTTGTCGTTTTGCTTTGAAAATCGGATAATATATCTTCCATCGAATTATTCAAGGCTTCTAAGGATTGAAGTCCTGCGTAGCTTTCATCCATGGCTTCGTAAGGATCTTCGCGATCTAGGCTTTTTATAGCATCTTTTAGATGAGTATTGGATGCTATAGCATCTTTCGAATCGGATAAATTTTCTAAACTTTTGGCAGTTTCTCGACTAAAACTTTTCACATCTCTAGACGCAGATTCCATCGTTTCCCTGATCTGATCTAACTCTTTTTGGCTCATTTTTTCTTCAAGGCTCAGGCGCTTAAAAACAGACGGATCAGTTTGTGGTGTAGTATGTCGGATTTGTTGATCAATATTATCCTGATTCTCAACTAATTGTCGGATGCGTTTTCGTAGTTCATCTACTTGTTGTTCAGCTTTAACCCTTTTAAATATATCTAGAAACCGATCCAATTCTTGCTCAACCTGATCTAAGTTGTTGGATAATTTTTCTAATGCAGCTAATAAATCTTTCGTATTCAATTTTTCAAGGGCTTCGTTCATCCAGTCCATATTTTTTAACATTTCGGGAGGAAATATTTCTTCAATTAATTGTTTCAAATCTTGGAATTTATTCATCAAATTATCGGAAAATAATTGATGTTTTTCACTACTATTATTTAGTGCATCCAATTTTTCAGTCAACGTTTCAAAATCAGTCAATTTTTCTTTCACATCTTCCATGGTCTCCTTCAGTGCTTGCTGATCCTTCCATTCTGGTTTATCCGTTTTAAGTAGATTTAGCTCAACTTTTTTTAATTGCTTATGCAGTTTCCCAATTTCTTCCAACTCTAGTTCAACCATGTCCACAATGTCTTCTTCTTTTTCATTAAATGAATGAAATAAGTCATTCAAAGATGGTACTCGTGCAATAAAAGTTCCTGATAAGGATTTTTTTGGTCCAGTGATCACGTCATTGTCATACAATTCGAAATGATAATGAATTTCATCCTCTGGCATAAGTCCAAGTTGCCCTAAGTCCCAAGTTGTATTGATATCCTGTGTAGATTGATTCTGATCTTTTATAGGCAGACTAAACATTGATATGAATGGTTCTACTTGAATGTAGCTTGGACGTTGAATTTCATATGCCAACTGCAGATTGGAAAACCCAAAATCATCTTCAATCGTCATCATAATTTCAATAGATTGATCTCCGCCCAATTCAACAATCGGAGGTGGCTGAATAATTGTCATTTGAGGGGATATATCATGAATCATTTGAATGCGAAAAGGAATGGGGTTACGATTCGTTATTCCGCGATCATCTGTTAAGTGGATAGAAAAATCCCCGTCATTTTGAACGATAAAATCGTAGTTTGCACTATTACGTTTGACCTCCATATTCTTTAATTCCCCATTCAAGATCATTTTAGCTGTGGCCAGATCCTGATTTGCATTGAGCTGAACAGAAATCCTGGAGCCTTTTAAGGCCTGAATTTCTGCTTGATTTGCTTTTTGAATTTGAGGAGCTAATTTTGTGTACAAAGGCGGGCTTATTGTTACAGTAAAATCTTCAATTGTCGGCCTGTCCGTGACAGAAATAGAATAACGCTTAGATGAAATTTCATTCCAGGGCTGCCAGAATTTTGTGGAAGGGATAAATGCGCGGTAACGGTAATTCTGGAATACTTCTTTTAATTCAGCGCTTAATACATTGTTTTCCTGAGGTGGGAAAACAGTTTTCAAAATAACAGAATCCCGGCCCTGTTTAAAAGCAATTGGTTTAAATTCAATAAAAACCGAATCAGGCATTTCTCCCAGCACAGAAAAAGAGACGGTAACATTTTCCCCGCCAAGTACATGCATGTGACGGGAAGTTCCTTTTAACAAAAACGGTTTTGGTGGTACAAATTCAGTTTTTGGATGAGACCAGCGATAGAGAGATGAGACCGAATGTCTCCATGTAATAGCAAGTAGAAAAATTGTTATGGTCAATCCAATCAGTGTGACCTGTTTCCAGATCTCGATCCGATGCAAAGGAAATAATTTTGATAAATCCAATTTTGCTAGTTTCTTGCTTGTTTGTTGTATAAATGCATTGCTCAATTCCTTAGAAGAAGATCCTTGCGCGGACTCTTCAATTTGTAGTGCATTGATAAGCGTATCGTCTTTCGGAAATGCGTATTTGCCGGCATTTTTTGCTAAATGGGACCAGCGATAACGTTGCAACGAATTTTTGCGGATTTTTTGGGCAGTTATGATTAACCAGCTAACACCGATAA
>CAYXUK010000046.1:0-10901 GCA_964468295.1 uncultured bacterium
AGGAGTGTAGCTCAATTGGTAGAGCACCGGTCTCCAAAACCGGGGGTTGCGGGTTCGATCCCTGCCACTCCTGCAAAAAGAAAAAAGTGAATTTGAAAATTAAATTTATTTGAAGAATAAATGAATAAGATCAAAAAATTCTTTTCTGATGTTAAATTTGAAATGAAAAAGGTCTCTTGGCCTAAATGGAGTGAGTTAAAAGGATCAACTTTTGTTGTCATCTCTTTTTCAATTTTAATCAGTATTTTTTTGTTTTTTATTGATAGAATTCTTTCAACTGTTATACAGGTGGTTCTTTAGAATATGGAATGGTATACGCTCAGAGTAATCTCTGGAAAAGAAAAGAAAGTGCGCGATAACCTGCTATTTGAGCTAGACTATCAGAAACTTTCTAATGAGGTGGAAGATATCCTTGTACCATCTGAAAATATTGTTGAAATGAGGGATGGTAAAAAGAAGGTGAAGAATAAGGTATTTTTTCCAGGATATATTTTAATTAACATGAGCGAATCTAAGGAAGCATACCACCTGGTTGAAAATATGACTGGTGTTATCAGTTTTGTTGGTGCTAAGGGTGAACCCCAGCCACTTAGAAAAGATGAGGTCACAAGAATACTTGGAGAAGTTGAAGGTCGCGAAGGTTATGAAAGAGTTATAGCGCCATATCGTGTTGGTGATGCAGTTAAGGTAACGGATGGTCCTTTTAATGATTTTTCTGGTTATGTAAACGAGGTGAATGAAGAGAAACAAAAAGTGAAAGTTTCTGTTAGCATTTTCGGAAGGCCAACACCGATTGAATTGGATTTTTTACAGGTAGAATTAGAAAAATAAACTAAGTAATGGCAAAAAAAGTTTCAGGTTATATCAAACTTCAAATTCCTGCTGGACAAGCAAACCCAGCACCACCAGTTGGACCAGCGTTGGGACAGCAAGGTGTAAATATTATGGAATTTTGTAAAGCATTTAATGCTGCAACTAAAGATAAAGCCGGAATAATTACTCCAGTAGTTATTACCGTATATGCTGATCGAAGTTTTTCTTTTATCACAAAAACACCTCCAGCGGCAGTATTGCTAAAGAAAAAAGCCGGGATTCCAAAAGGGTCAGGTGAGCCAAATCGAGAAAAAGTGGGAAAAGTTACTGAATCAGATTTACGGGAAATTGCTGAAATTAAAATGAAAGATTTAAATGCAAATTCGTTAGAGATGGCAATGGAGATGATCCGTGGAACTGCCAACAGTATGGGATTAGAGGTTTCAAACTAATGAAGGTGACAAAAAATAAAAAAGCTGCAAATACTATATTAGACCGTATGAAGGAATATTCCTTAGAAGATGCGGTCAAATTAGTCAAAGATTTAAAATTTGTAAAGTTTGATGAGTCTGTTGACCTGGCTATCAATTTAGGTGTTGACCCGCGTCATGCAGATCAAAATATTCGTTTAACAACGACTTTGCCACATGGAACGGGGAAGGAAGTAAAAGTATTAGTGGTTACTCAGGGCCCAAAAGAAAAAGAGGCTAAGGATGCTGGTGCGGATTTTGTTGGTAAAGAATATCTTGAAAAAATTAAAGGTGGTTGGGATGATATGGATAAAATTATTGCAACACCAGATATGATGCCTGAGCTAGGAAAACTTGGTAAAGTGCTTGGTCCTAAAGGATTGATGCCTAATCCAAAAAGTGGAACAGTAACGATGGATGTGACAAATGCTGTAAGAGAATTAAAATCTGGAAAAATTGAGATCCGTGTAGAAAAAAATGGAATTATTCATACACAATGTGGAAAAAGTTCATTCCAAGAGAATGCGCTGGTAGAAAATATCCGAACTATCTATGATACAGTTATGAAGGCTAAACCTGCATCGGTGAAAGGGACATACTTAAAAAAAATAAGCGTTTCATCAACTATGGGGCCTGGCATTAAAGTTGACCAAGGTAGCATCAGGTAGAAAAAATGCCTAGTACAAAGAATATTAAGCAAGTAGAAGAATTGACTGACAAGCTAGATAGGGCGAAAGCAGTCTACATAACAGAATATCTTGGACTAAATGTCGAGGATATTACTGAACTGCGTCGCGGATTCTATGCCAATAATATAGAATATAAGGTAATTAAAAATACCTTATTAAAGTTGGCTGCCAAGAATAATGAATTGGAAGGATTGTATGATTATTTAAATGGATCGACTGCAATTGCTATTTCTTATGAAGATCCAACTGGTCCTGCGCGAGTGTTAAAAAAGTTTTTGAAAGATCATGATCTACCTGAAGTAAAGGGAATTGTATTCGATGGGGATGTAATGGACGGTATCGAATTCAAACGAATTGCAGATATGCCGACCAAGGATGAATCACTGGCCAAGCTAGTATCCCTTTTGAATTCTCCAATGATCAAATTGATTTGGGCTTTGAAGTCGCCAATGACCGATGTCGGCAATGCGATAAGTAATTTAAAAGATCAAAAAATATAATTAAAACTAATAAGGAGCAAATACAATGGCCGATACTAAGAGAGCCGATGTGCTAACCTATCTTGAAAATGCCAACATGATGGAAATTTCTGAGTTGATCAGTGATATTGAAGAAAAGTTTGGCGTAACCGCTGCAGCTCCCGTTGCGGCTGTTGCCGCAGCTCCCGCTGGTAGCGGTGAAGCAGCTGCTGAAGAAAAAGATGAGTTCGATGTTGTATTAACATCCTCTGGCTCATCAAAGATCAATGTAATCAAGGTAGTGCGTACTCTTACGAGTTTAGGATTAAAAGAGGCTAAAGAACTTGTTGATAGCGCACCTAAAGCAATTAAAGAAGGTGTATCCAAATCAGAAGCTGAAGAAGTTAAAACCCAGCTTGAAGAGGCTGGTGCTTCAGTCGAACTAAAATAATTCGACGAAAACACCTAATAAATTTAATAGATAACATTCCGTCCTTTTTCACTATTACAATGGAGGCATAATTGGCTGCCATAACTAATCCGTACGCTGAACGTCAATCGTTCGAGAAGACTAAATCAGAAATTGAATTTCCAGATCTATTATCCGTCCAGGTAGATGCTTTTCAATCTTTCATTCAAGAGAATGAACTTGAAGATGAGCGACTTAACATTGGACTTGAAGAAGTATTTAATAATGTTTTTCCAATTGAAGATTCTCATCGCAACTATGTATTGGAATATAAAAGTTATTTTCTTGGATTAGCGAAATACACACCTGAAGAATGTATTGATCGAGGCCTAACTTATTCAGTGCCTCTGAAAGTACGTTTAGTTCTTCATATCACAAATGAAGATAACCGTAATAAATATGATCAATCCATTGAGCAGGAAGTTTACTTCGGTAATATTCCATATATGACATCAAAAGGAAACTTTGTTATTAATGGTGCAGAACGTGTAATTGTATCCCAGCTTCAGCGCTCACCTGGTGTATTTTTCGATCATTCCATCCATCCCAACGGCACAAAATTATACCAAGCTCGGATTATTCCATTCCGCGGTTCATGGGTTGACTTTACTACTGACATTAATGATTCTCTATTTGCAATTATTGATCGTCGTCGAAAATTCCCTGCAACAATGTTGTTACGTGCCCTTGGGTATTCAACAAATGCAGATATTTTCCGTGCTTTTGGTTGTATTGAAGATATCAAAATTCGATCTAAAAATGTTTCACAAGCGATTGGTTGTACCGTTGTTGAAGATATAATTGATACCGAAACAGGTGAGATTTACATAGAAGGTGGATCGGAACTCACTCAGGAAGCTATTGATGAATTGAAAGAAGCTAAAATCAAATCTGTGGAAGTTGTAAATCAGAATAAAGATTTTCATTCGATGATGCTCCATAATTCAATGATTAAGGACCCGAGTAAAAATACGGAAGAAGCATTAACTATTGTGTATCAACTACTACGTTCCGGTGAGCCGCCAAATCTTGAAACGGCTCAGAAATTTATTGAAAGAATTTTCTTTAACCCTAAAAAATATGACTTAGGTGAAGTTGGTCGTTATCGCCTAAATCAGCAATTTGGTTTAGATGTACCTGTTGAAGATACTGTTCTGACAATGGATGATATTATCCAGGTGCTAAACCATCTAATAGATATGCGGAAAGGTGAACGTGGTTCAGATGATATTGATCATTTAGGCAATCGTCGAGTAAAATCAGTTGGTGAGCAACTTACCAATCAGTTTTCAGTGGCGCTGAGCCGTATGCTTCGGACTATCTATGAAAGAATGAATCTTCGTGAACAGGAATCAATCACACCACAGGATTTGATTAATTCCAGGGTTGTAACGACTGTTGTAAACACTTTTTTTGGTACAAGTCAGTTATCCCAATTTGGTGATCAAACTAATCCATTGGCAGAAGTGACGCATAAAAGACGTATTTCAGCATTAGGACCAGGTGGATTAACACGTGAACGCGCTGGTTTCGAAGTTCGTGATGTACATTATACTCATTACGGCCGTCTATGTCCGATAGAAACGCCTGAAGGTCCGAACATTGGATTAATTTCTTCATTAGCATTATTGGCTAAAGTGAATCGTCATGGATTTATAGAAGCACCTTACAGAAAAGTCAATATATTAAATGGTAATGCCTATGCAACCAATTCTATAAATTATTTATCAGCTGATGATGAAGACCGAGTTATGATTGCACAATCCGATGAAAAACTTGGCAAAGATGATATCTTGACCAGTGAGCATATTCGTGCACGCATTAAGGGTGACTTCCCCATTGTAACACCAGATCTAGTAGAATATATGGACGTAGCACCAAACCAGATTTTATCTGTTGCTGCTTCTCTAATTCCATTTTTAGAACACGATGATGCAAATCGTGCTCTAATGGGATCAAATATGCAGCGACAAAGTGTGCCATTAATGAGACCAGATGTGCCAATTGTAGGTACAGGCATCGAAACGAAAGTAGCTGTTGATTCACGTTCGGTGGTAATTGCACCTGTCAATGGTAGAGTTCAATTTGTTGATTCCAGTAAAATTATTATTCGAACGTATGATGTTCCTGAAGATCTTACATTGATCGAAGGTGAAAATCTCGTTAAGGTTGAGCTAAGAAAGTTTACGCGCACCAATCAAAACAGCTGTCAGAACCAACGACCAATTGTTACCGAAGGTGAAAGAGTTGAAAAAGGCCAACCTATCGCAGATGGTACTTCCACTCAAAATGGTGAACTTGCCCTAGGAAAAAATGTGACCGTTGCTTTCATGCCTTGGCGCGGATACAATTTTGAAGATGCCATTGTTATTAGTGAACGCTTGGTTAAAGATGATTTGTTCACGAGTATTCATATCAATGAAGTTGAACTTGAAGTCCGTGATACCAAACGTGGTCAGGAAGAATTAACTGCTGAAATTCCAAATGTTGGAGAAGATGCTACAAAAGAATTGGACGATCGAGGTATTATTCGTGTTGGTGCGAAAGTGAATGATGGAGATATTTTAATTGGCAAAGTGACACCGAAAGGTGAAACTGATCCAACTCCAGAGGAAAAACTGCTTCGGGCAATATTTGGAGAAAAAGCAGGTGAAGTAAAAGATGCATCGAAACGTGCTTCTCCTGGTGTAAAAGGTGTTGTTATCGGTACAAAATTGTTTGAAAAACGCAGTAAAACTGCCCGTGCTGAAGAAAGGGAAAACATTCTCGAAATTCAGAAAAATACAGCTATCCGTAAAAAAGAGCTGAAAGAATCTCGTGATATGAAACTGATGACATTACTTAAAGATCAGGTCTCGGATGGTATTCGCGATATTTCTTCAGGTCGCACCCTTATCAAAAAAGGGACTAAGCTAACAGCAAAACGATTGAAAAGTTATAACTTGGAACGATTCGCTCAGGATGTTCCTTGGGTTCAAGACAAACAGGGTTGGAGAAGGATTAAAGCTGTTTGGCGTTCTTACTGGAAAGAATGGCGGATAATTGAAGAAACACTTGAAAAAGATGTATTTAAACTCCGTGTAGGAGATGAACTTCAGCCTGGTATCCTCAAGCTAGCTAAAGTGGATATCGCCAACAAACGTAAAATACAGGTTGGAGATAAAATGGCTGGGCGTCACGGTAATAAAGGTGTAATTGCAACAGTTGTGCCGGAAGAAGATATGCCATTCCTGGAAGATGGTTCTCCGGTTGATGTTGTTCTAAATCCGCTAGGTGTACCTTCACGTATGAACTTGGGGCAACTTTATGAAACTATGCTGGGCTGGGCTGGAGAAGTATTAGGAGTGAAATATTCTACACCTGTGTTTAATGGTGCAACACCAGATGAAGTTGAGACCGAATTAAAAAAAGCTGGTCTTCCAATAAATGGTAAAACAACATTGTTTGATGGTCGTACCGGTGAAAAATTGGAAAACCCTGTGACTGTCGGGAACATTTATATGATGAAACTAAGTCATATGGTGGATGATAAAATGCATGCACGCTCAACTGGACCCTATTCTCTAGTAACTCAACAGCCGTTGGGTGGTAAAGCTCAATTTGGTGGACAGCGCTTCGGTGAAATGGAATGTTGGGCATTAGAAGCATATGGAGCTGCACATACACTACAAGAAATCTTGACTGTCAAGTCTGATGATGTAGATGGCCGCTCAAAAGTTTATAACTCAATCGTAAAAGGTGAAGACTTGCCAGAGTTTGGCGTTCCTGAGTCATTTAATGTGCTTATAAAGGAATTGCAGGGACTTGGCTTGGACATCGAATTAGACTAAGGGAGAATTACTTTGACTTTCATTCAAACTAACAAACTAGATACCTCTAAAGGCTTTTCATCAATAACTATTGGATTGTCATCCCCAGAAAGTATATTACAGAAATCTTATGGTGAAATATTAAAACCTGAAACAATCAATTATCGTTCCTATAAACCGGAGAAGGATGGTTTGTTTTGTGAAAAGATATTCGGGCCTGTAAAAGATTATGAATGCCATTGTGGAAAGTATAAAGGTATTCGTTATCGCGGTATTATCTGTGATCGCTGTGGTGTGGAAGTAACGCGAAAAAAAGTACGTCGTGAACGAGTAGGACATATCACACTAGCAGTTCCGGTAGTTCATATATGGTATTTACGGTCTATTCCTTCAAAAATTAGTTATCTTACTGGTATCAGCACTAAAAATTTAGAAACGGTTGTTTACTATGAAAGATTTCTAATTATTGAACCTGGTAAAAGTGGAAAAGAACAGTTTTCAATGATCGATGAACTAGAATATTTAGAACTGGAACAACTTTATGGCTTCGATGCTGTAAGTGAAGAAGAGCGAGATAATGAAGATTATTTCTATGCATCTATGGGCGGTGATGCACTCAAAGAAATGTTATCTAGAATGAATCTTATTGAACTGCGCCGTGAATTAGAGGATGTTCTTAAGAATTCAAAATCTAAACAGAAGCGTGCAGACGCGCTCAAACGCTTAAAAGTTGTTAAGTCATTCCTAGTAGATATTTCTACGACACGAAAAGTTAATAAACCGGAATGGATGATTGTTTCCATTTTGCCGGTTATTCCACCGGAATTAAGACCTCTTGTTCCATTGGATGGCGGCCGTTTCGCTGCTAGTGATTTAAATGATTTATATCGCCGCATAATAATAAGGAACAATCGTTTAAAACAACTGATGGAAATCAAAGCACCAGATGTAATCCTACGCAATGAAAAACGTATGCTACAAGAATCAGTGGATGCATTGTTTGATAACAGTCGTAGAAAGACTGCGATACGTAGTGGTACACGTCGTCCATTGAAATCAATTTCTGATATGATTCGTGGAAAAACCGGTCGGTTCCGTCAAAACCTATTAGGTAAACGAGTTGATTATTCTGGTCGTTCTGTAATTGTTGTTGGGCCTGAACTTCAACTCCATGAATGTGGACTTCCAAAAAATATGGGGCTTGAACTTTTCAAACCTCATATGATTAATGAATTAATGGCCCGCGGCTATGCCCAAACACCTCGTAGTGCAAAACTGTTGATTGAAGATAAAGACCCAATTGTATATAAGGTTCTTGAATATGTGGTGCAGGATCACCCTGTACTACTTAACCGTGCGCCTACGCTTCACCGATTAGGCATCCAAGCCTTTCAACCGGTATTGGTTGATGGAAAAGCACTCCGTATCCACCCATTAGTATGCTCTGCTTTTAATGCTGACTTTGATGGGGATCAGATGGCTGTTCATGTTCCATTATCGCTGGCAGCACAAATGGAAGCTCGTGTATTAATGCTTTCTAGTCATAATATTTTACACCCGGCAAATGGTAAACCTTTAGCACTACCATCACAAGATATGGTTTTGGGAACTTATTATCTTACGCGCGAGCGCAAAAACTGCAAAGGAGAAGGAAAATCCTTCGGTTCTTTTAATGAAGTTTTATTAGCGTACGAAAATAAATTAGTGAATGTCAACGCGATTATTAACGTCCGGCATAATGGTGTTTGGTATAATGAGACAACTGTTGGTCGAGTTATTGTGAACTCAATTCTTCCTGTTGAGATGAGTTATGTTGATAATTTAATAGATAAAAAGCGCTTGAGTAGTTTGGTAAATGAAACCTATCTCATTGCTGGGAACCAAAAGACAGTTGTTTTTTTAGATAAACTGAAAAACCTTGGTTTTAATGCGGCAACTCAGGCAGGCATTTCGATTGCGATTAGTGATATTTTAATACCTGATGAAAAGAATACCATTATTGATAAAGCTCAAAAAGAAGTAGATGGCATTCAAAATAATTTTAAACGTCACATCCTTACTGATGGGGAACGGTACAATAAAGTTATCGACGTTTGGACCCATGCTACCAACGATGTGGCTAATACAATGATGGAAGGAATGAGATCAAATGATCAGGGATTTAACCCAGTTCACATGATGGCTGATTCTGGCGCAAGAGGTAGTCAAGACCAAATTAAACAGCTGGCCGGTATGCGTGGATTGATGGCAAAACCACAAAAATCTATGAAGGGTAGTATGAGTGAAATTATCGAATCACCTATTACATCTAACTTTAAAGAAGGTTTGTCGGTTCAAGAATATTTTATTTCTACTCATGGTGCACGTAAAGGTTTAGCAGATACAGCATTGAAAACTGCTGACGCAGGCTATTTGACCCGTCGCCTTGTTGATGTTGCCCAGGATGTCGTGATTTCAGAAATTGATTGTGGTACGATAAATGGAATTTTAGCTGCTGATTTGAAAGAAGGAGAAGACATTATTGAACCATTATCCGAAAGAGTACTTGGAAGAACCATTTTGGAAGACTTTATAGAGGAAGGTGAGGTTATGATCAAAGCTGGAACACTGGTCAGGGATGATGAAGCAATCTCCATTGCAGATAGTAATATTGAATCATTGCTTATTCGTTCAGTACTTACTTGTGAATCTCTCCGTGGAGTGTGTGCAAAATGTTATGGTTGGAACCCGTCCAATCATAAACTGGTTGATTTAGGCACATCTGTGGGCATTCAGGCCGCTCAAAGTATTGGAGAACCTGGCACTCAGCTAACTTTGCGTACTTTTCATATTGGTGGTACTGCGACACGTATTATTGAACAATCAGAAATGCATACCAAACGCGCTGGAACCATTAAATATTCTGAAAATTTAGAAGTTGCTGAAGTAAAAGATGAATCTGGCGTTGAAGTAACACGTTGCATGGTGCGTCATTCGAAACTCACAATTATGGATAAAAATGGTCGTACCGCTGAATATAATGTACCTTACGGGGCAAATCTAAATGTAGGAAACAATGAAAAATTAGAAGCGGGTACGATTTTGTTTCAGTGGGATCCCTATACTGATGTTATTTTAGCGCGGCAGAGCGGTTTCGTAAAGTTAAAAGATTTCATCGAAAACGAAACTTATCAAGTCGAATCAGTAGAAGGCGGTAAAAAGCAAATGGTTATTGTTGAATCTAAAGACCGTAGCCTTAGTCCGCATGTTGAAATTGTGAATAAAAAAGGTGAAATCCTTGCTGGTGGTACAATTCTACCCGTTACAGCGAACCTTGTTGTAAGAGATGGTGATAAAGTTAAGCGTGGTCAAACTCTTGTAAAAATACCACGGGCAATTGGTAAAACACGTGATATCACTGGTGGCCTACCAAGGGTGACCGAATTATTTGAAGCACGCAAACCATCTAATCCGGCTGTTGTTTCAGAAATTGATGGTTTGGTTTCATTTGGTGAAACCAAACGAGGTGTGCGTAAAATCCTAGTTGAAGGTGTGGATGATAAAGCTCGTACTTATTCAATTCCTTATGGTAAGCATGTTGTTGTTCATGAAGGAGATAAAATTTTGGCTGGCACTTCCTTATGTGAAGGTAGTATTTCTCCAAAAGATATTCTGCAAATTTTAGGTCCTAACAAACTTCGCGAATATTTGGTCAACGAAATTCAAGAAGTTTACCGATTGCAGGGTGTAAAAATTGATGACAAACATATTGAAGTTATTGTAAGGCAGATGATGCAGAAAGTAAGTATTGATGACGTAGGTGATTCTAGTTATTTACCTCAGGATCGTGTCAATAGAGCTGATTTTTTTGAAACTAATGAAAAACTTCAATCTATGGTGTTCATCACTGACTCTGGTGACTCGGAGTTGGAAGAAGAAATGTTGGTTGAAAAGAAAGAATACTTAGAAATAAATAAAGCCTTAAAAGAAGATGGAAAATCTCCTGCAAAATATCGAAAATCAAAACCGGTTACTTTTAATCCATTATTAATGGGTATTACTCAGGCTTCTTTGAATACAGAAAGTTTCATATCCGCTGCATCTTTTCAAGAAACCACACGGGTATTGACAGATGCCTCCACTGCAGGAAAAACTGATTATCTTCGTGGATTAAAAGAAAATGTTGCGGTAGGACGATTGATTCCTGCTGGTTC
>CAYXUK010000046.1:11001-13797 GCA_964468295.1 uncultured bacterium
GAACACTCGATTGTTTTGATTGAAGGTGGGCGTGTTAAAGACTTACCTGGAGTTCGATATCATATTGTTCGTGGTATTTTAGATACTGCCGGTGTGTCTGATCGCAAAACTAGTCGTTCCCGTTATGGCGCGAAACGTCCAAAATAATAATTATGAGACGAAGAAGACCAGAAAAAAGAAAAATTTTACCCGATCCAATTTATAATGATTTAGATGTGGCTAAATTTATGAATTACCTTATGTTTGGTGGAAAAAAGGGAATTGCCGAACAAATTTTTTATGGTGCAATGGGTATCATTAAATCACGTACAAAAAAAGATGGTGTTGAAATTTTTAAACTGGCTATCAAAAATGCTGGGCCGATGCTAGAAGTAAAATCTCGTCGTATTGGTGGAGCGAATTATCAGGTTCCAATAGAAGTGCCAAAGCACAGGCAATTTTTCCTTGCTGCCCATTGGATCATTGATGCAGCCCGTGGCCGTTCAAGTAAGGCGATGCAAGATCGGTTAGCCGCTGAATTGATTTCTGCTGCTAACAATGAAGGTGGCGCTATTAAAAAGAAAGAAGATACTCATCGTATGGCCGAAGCCAATCGTGCTTTCGCTCATTTTAGATAAATATTGATATAATATTATGAAAAAAATTTCATTAGATCATGTACGTAATATTGGTATCATGGCGCATATTGATGCGGGTAAAACAACATTGACTGAACGTATCCTTTATTATACAGGTCGTACCCATAAAATTGGTGAAGTCCATGAGGGTGGTGCTACCATGGATTGGATGGAACAAGAAAAAGAACGTGGTATCACTATTACTTCTGCAGCTACTACTACTATATGGGATGATCATCGGATTAATATTATTGATACACCGGGGCATGTTGATTTTACTGTAGAAGTGGAACGTTCATTACGTGTGTTGGATGGTGCTTGTGCTGTATTTTGTGCAGTTGGCGGTGTTGAACCACAAAGTGAAACCGTATGGCGTCAGGCTGATAAATATGGTGTTCCACGAATTGCTTTCGTGAATAAAATGGATAGAATTGGTGCTGATTTTTATCATGTATTGGAAATGATTAAAAATCGTTTGGGTTCCAATCCGCTTCCTATCGTTCTGCCTATTGGAGCAGGTGATATTTTCACTGGAATTATTGATTTAATATCCATGAAAGCCATTTTGTATAATGAATCTTCATTAGGTGCGCACTTTGATATTGGAGAAATTCCTAATGATATGAAGGAAGATGCTGAAAAATGGCGTCATCATCTTATCGAAGAGACTGCTGGTTACGATGAGTATTTGCTGGAAAAATATTTATCAGGTGAAGATATTTCGGAAGAAGAGTTGAAAGTTGCGATCCGTAAGGGATGTCTGGATAATACATTTATTCCTACCCTTTGTGGTTCAGCATTTAAAAATAAAGGAGTTCAACGATTGTTGGATGCCGTTAATGATTTTTTACCTTCTCCATTAGATATTGGTGAAATTAGCGGATTTGATCCGGATGATTCTGATGTAGAAATGACTCGTAGGCCAAATATAGAAGATCCTTTCAGTGGATTAGCATTTAAAGTTATGACTGATCCATACGTGGGTAAATTGACATTTATTCGTGTTTATTCAGGGACATTGGAAGCAGGTTCTTATGTTTATAATCCAAACACGAGAAAGCGTGAGAGGATTAGTCGTATTCTTTTAATGCATGCCAATAAAAGAGAGGAATTAGATAAAGTATCAGCTGGTGAAATTGTTGCTGCTGTGGGATTAAAAAATTCTAAAACTGGGCATACACTATGTGAAGAAAAAAAAGCGATAATATTGGAATCAATGGAGTTCCCAGAACCAGTTGTTGAAGTATCTGTAGAGCCTGCAACAAAAGTAGATCAGGACGCATTATCTAAGGGTTTGATTAAGCTGGCTGAAGAAGACCCTACTTTTAAAATATCTGTTAATCCTGATACAGGTCAAACGATAATAGCTGGAATGGGTGAGTTGCATTTAGAAGTTTTGATTGATCGTTTACTTCGTGAGTTTAAAGTGAAAGCGAATGTTGGTACACCGCACGTAGCATATAATGAAGCAATTACCAGACGGATTGAAAAAGTAGATGTGAAGTTTGCTCGACAATCTGGTGGTCGCGGGCAATATGGCCATGTCGTGATAAATGTTGAACCAAACGAAATTGGTAAGGGTTACCATTTCGAAGATAAGATTGTCGGCGGCGTAATTCCCCGTGAATTCATCCAGCCAGTTAATATGGGGATACAAGACGCTCTTAAAAATGGTATTTTGGCTGGATATCCAATAGAAGATGTTCGCGTTGAGCTTGTTTTTGGTTCTTACCACGATGTTGACTCTTCAGAGATGGCTTTTAAAATTGCCGGTTCTATGGCAATTCAAGAAGCCTGTAAAAAAGCAGGTCCCGTATTGATGGAGCCGATTATGAAAGTTGAAGTTGTTGTTCCTGAACAATATTTGGGTGATGTAATGGGTGATATTAATTCACGCCGAGGAAATATAGAAAATATGGGGCAGCGCAAAGATGCGCATGTATTAAGCGCTATTGTACCTCTCACTAGGATGTTTGGCTATGCAACGGATTTAAGATCAATAACACAAGGTCGTGCAGTGTTTCATATGGAATTCTCAAACTATAAAGAAGTACCAAAGTCAGTGAAAGAAGAAATCATTGAGAAGGTACATGGGAAAGCTTCTTAAGTAAAGGGAGACTTGTTATGTCGAAGGAAAAATTTGAACGAAATAAACCCCATTTAAACATTGGGACAATAG
>CAYXUK010000047.1:0-7592 GCA_964468295.1 uncultured bacterium
TCGATCAATATCTTCTTGCATCATGATATAATTACCATTTTCATCTTTTTTGGACGAATCCGGTTTAAAAGGCGCAATCTTTTTATTTTGCTCATAATTCCACGATACATCAGGCACTAAGTCTTTTATTACCGGGAAAGCTTTTAAAGGACGAACAGAAATAGTTTCTTCAGCCCCATATTCATTCATCCGAGTCATACAGGCCAGCTTGGGTTTCCCATTTATTTCAACACTGCAAGAACCACACTTTCCCGCCTTACAATTCCAACGTACCGCTAGGTCTCCTGCTTGATTAGCTTGAATACGGTGAATAGCATCTAATACAACCATCCCCTCGTCAACCTCAACTGAATAATCCTGCATAGTGTTTTCTGAAGAATACCCGCGGAATATCTTGAAATTTTTTAGTGCCATGTATTAATCCTGTGATTTGTCATGTATAACTTCAGCTTCCAATTCTTCAATGCTTAATTTGGCAATTCTTTCTAGTTCAGGAGGTGGCTTATCTCGCAATATCTTTTCTGCGGACATGGTTCCGCCGGGTGATTTTTTTAGAATAATATTATACTGTAACCATTCATCTCGCTCCCCCTCAAAATCAATGCGTGAATGAGCACCACGACTTTCTTCCCTCAATCTTGCTGCGCGGGCAACGGCTTCTGAGGTTACAAGCAAATTCCGTAATGATATAGCCTGATGCCATCCTGGGTTGAATTGACTAGCGCCATCAGCTTTAACATTGTTATAATTTTCCCATAGGTCCAAAATCCCTTTAATTCCTTCTGATAGAAGTTCGTCAGTGCGAACTATACCAACATTATTTTGCATTAATTCTTGTAAATCTTCATGGATTAAGTATGGGTTTTCTCCATGATTTCTATTCAATATATCAGTTGCGGCACGCACAACTTTTTTTGCTTGGTTATCGTTTATTTTGGGTTTTCCTGATGTTGTTTGAATATAATTTACTGCCCCTGATCCGGCCAACTTTCCACAGACCAATAAATCTGACAGAGAGTTTCCCCCCAATCGATTAGCACCATGAACCCCTGCAGCACACTCGCCACAAGCAAATAAACCAAGAACATTAGTCATTTGTGTATCAGCATCGACACGTACTCCCCCCATAAAATAATGGAGGGTTGGTCCAACTTCCATAGGGTCTTTTGTAATATCTAATTCAGCTAGAACTTTGAACTGGTGATACATAGAAGGTAGTTTTCGCTTGATGTCTTCAGAGCTTCTGCGGTTTGCAATATCTAAAAAAGCGCCCCCATGTGGCGAGCCTCTCCCGGCATTTACTTCTTTTCGTATTGCTCGAGCAACAACATCTCTTGTTAAGAGTTCTGGGGGTCTTCTGGCATCTTTATCACCAGAAAGCCAACGCGCTGCCTCCTCTTTTGTATCTGCGGTTTCAGCGGAAAAACGATCAGGAATATTGTCATACATAAATTGGTTTTTTTCGCTGTTAATTAAAATACCACCCTCGCCTCGGACAGCCTCAGTGACAAGAGCTCCTCTTATTGAAGGCGGCCAAACCATCCCCGTGGGATGAAACTGTGTAAATTCCATATCCATTAATTCAGCCCCAGCCTCATAGGCCATTCCATATCCATCACCGGTGTATTCCCAAGAATTAGAGGTGATTTTCCAGGCCTTTCCACCACCACCCGTGGCTAAAATGATAGCCTTACAGTGAAAAATTATAAATTCACCACTGTCACGCCACATAGCAACCATTCCAGATATACGATCTTCGTCTTTGAGCAAATCCAAGCCAGTACATTCCATATAAATATCAATGCCTTGATGAATGCCATGATCTTGAAGCGTACGTATTATTTCTAGCCCGGTTCTATCTCCAACATGTGCTAGGCGCGGATAACGGTGCCCGCCAAAATTTCTTTGATTAATCAATCCTGTCTTGGTACGATCAAATACAGCACCCCATTCTTCAAGTTCGCGCACTCTCTCTGGCGCATGTTTAGCATGGAGTTCAGCCATACGCCAGTTATTAAGAAATTTTCCACCACGCATTGTGTCTCTGAAATGAACCTTCCAATGATCACGGTCATCCGCGTTTCCTAAAGAAGCTGCGACACCCCCCTCAGCCATAACAGTATGTGCTTTACCCAGCAACGATTTACAAACAAGGCCAGTGCTAAGCCCATTCATGGAACATTCAATTGCAGCTCGTAGGCCTGCCCCGCCAGCTCCAAGCACGATTACATCATGTTCGACAACCTTTATATCTGCAATGTCCAACCTAATTTCCCCAAGTGTTATAATCTACCCAATGACCACTTGCGACCATTCTTATATATATATCGGCAAAGGCCACCCAAATCATGCTAATCCAGGCCCAAAACATGTGGCGACCATTCAACCATGAAACACCGCGCCAAATTTTATAGCGTATAGTTGGTTTACCATTTGGGCATGTAAAACAATCTTGGTCTCCGCCCGTCAAATGACGAAACGCATGACAACCAAAGGTATATCCTGCCAATAATATTGGGTTAATAATCAAAATAATGGACCCAACCCCAACCCCCAGCTTTCCACCCCTGAAAAGAGATAAAATACCATCGTAAGACAAAATCAAAATAATGACCAAGGCAATATATAGAGTAAACCGATGTAGGTTTTGAAACACAAGAAGAGCAGTTTCTCCTTTATATTTTTTAGTGGGCACACCACCAACAGCGCATGCGGGGGGGGTCATAAAATATGCACGGTAGTAAAATTTGCGGTAGTAATAACATGTCATACGAAAAGATAGTGGACCAGCAAGAATTAAAATTGCTGGAGAAGCTGGGATAATTGCCGGCCACCAAGAGGGCCAGGACCCAAACCAGGCGTGATCAATTGGTGCGCCACCATTAACAGCCTCTTTAACAAAGATAAGAGGAGAATAAAAAGGGGATAAATAACCACCAAAGCCATCATGACCCCCACTCCACCAATAATGGTCTCCCTGAAACATGGCCCAGGTAGTATATAATACAAAGCTAAGAAACCCCAATCCAGTCCATAGCGGTTCAAACCACCAGCGGTCAGAACGATGAGTAGATAAAAAATTACTAGTTGATGTCAGTGATCTATTGATCATATGCAAAACATTAATGGATCGATGTGTTTTTCTTTAAAGCAAGATAGAGAAATTAGGAGAACTGTAGCTTTAATTAGAAATAAAATGGTTAGTTAAATCCTCCCGGCCAGCTTAGCGCCTAAATGTCCACCATAAAAGAGTATTGCAATTGCAATACCCCCAAACGCAATGTATAGCCATTTTAATTTCGTGTGTATTAATACTGTTGGGTTTTTTGTTCTCCATATAAATAAGATAAGAAATAAGATACATGAAAATATTTGAACCCAACCATGATTGTTCCAAATAGGAAAAACTGAACCCAGATGTCCAATAAGTGAATCAGCCCATATGCCAGTTGCGATTCCCGCGCAAGAAGAGATAAGCCCTAAAAGCAATATCCACCACCCGATTTGTGATAAATCATTTTGTTTGGAGGTAATGTAAAGAAAATCAAAAAGTATCGCAGATGAAAGAAGAGCAATGGGGAAATGAATAACTAAAGGATGTGTTTCAACCATCATGTTTTTTGAGTTGGATACCAGACCAAAGACTAATAAACCACAAAAACCAAAGTAAAATTGTAAGGATTAGAAATGGTGATGAAGAAATAAATATTTTTTCAATTACCGTTGTTCCAACTAGAAGTATAAATAAAACAGAATGAATGAAACCGCGAGACATTTCTGTTCCCATTCGAGTAACAATTATATAAGATATTACTAAAATCCCAATGCTGATCATCCACCATCCTAAAAACCGATACAACATAGTTAAATAAAGATGAAGATTTTGATTGATTGGTGCAGAAAATATTTCAGAAAAAGAATTTCCTAGAAGTTTTTCATTTGCAGATTGATCTAGTAACCAAGGCTCTGGCGCAATAAGCCATCCAAGGCCTAAAGCAATGCTGGAAAAACCCAGCAAAAAAATCAGCGAGAGGGATAAATTATGTAAAAATTTTGGGTTCATATGTAAAATTAGGAAGTGGAATCTAAATAACCTTCTCTTAGAAAATCATGAAGAGAAGCATTTGTTTTTTGAAACATATTTTGTGTTTGGATTGTTTTTGGATTCCGCACCAATACATCTTCTAAAAAAGATTGGACCAGGGGGCGTTCATTTTTTATTCCAAATATTTTCTCTCTTTCATTTAAACCATTTAAAGATAATTCTGCCCAGAATTCAAGCCAATCACCAATTGATTTGTTTTCTGGGCCCAACTGATTTAACAAAAGATTGTGTGCTGTTTTGATTAGTTTTTTTCGATCATCATAAGACCACTTTGAAATTACGTCAACCGCCTCCGCTCGAGTTTTTGGCGCTGTAAGTAGCCCAGTGAGAAATGCAGCTGGTGCAAGCTCGGAACCTTTTGGCGGTCGGTCTGCAGCACGGACCTCCAACACCGTTTTAAAACGCACATGTGTAAATGATTGATGAAGGGCAGAATGAATATGTTGTTGCATTTTGGATGGCTCAGATAAAATCATTTCACCCAATGTACCTTCAAAATAATCTGTATCTCCATTTTCGCTATATTTAAATATCGTTTTTACTTTGGATATCCAGGCAGCATAATTATCAATTATTTTGTCATCAGAAACAATACCATGTTCAAAAAGAGACCCACATCGACCCGGATCAGTATCTGCCCAGATTTCCCACCTCATATTTTTTGTGTCTACAGGCTTACTGCGTATAAAGGGTGAGTTAGAAAATAAAATGCTATATAACGGTTGAATTGCGTCAGCTAAGAAAGCCATTTCATTGGCATCTTGCTCAGATGTAATGTCGATATTTAATTGTATACTGGTTGTATTACGCATCATCCAGGGGCCCAAAGCACCAGTTTTAGTGAATAAATTATGCATGAGTTGATATTTATTTACTTTGATGAGATCAACATCGCTGGGAAGACAAAAAGGCTCCAAGGATAAATATAACCGATCAATGAAATGTTTTTTACAAATACTATCCTCAATTTTTTTATGATCCTCGAATTGTTTTTGAATATCCCATAAACTTATTGAAGGGCCGGAAGCCCACTCAAGCTGTCCCCCCGGTTCTAACGAATAAGAAAAGGGAAAATCTTTCTTAGTGCTTTGAATTATTTCTTTTAGTAAATCTACAGCGGAATATTGAGTGGTTTTATTTACGGGAAGACGATTGAAACCCGAAGTATAATAAAGGCCTTCGATCTCTACGCCAACTTTTCGCTGATTTGCAGGAACTATACCGGACAAAATGGTAGATTTTATTTTATCAGATAATGACATGCTCTAATAGATGTGATTATTATTTATTTTTTTTAACATTCGTGCGATCGATTTTTCAGGATTTTTATTCAAAACATCATTTTTGTGGATCCAGGCCACATCGTACGATTCGTTGCTGATAGTAATTTTTTCTGCGCCACGGCTGGTTTCAAATATAAACCGCACATCAAAATGCAAATGAGACGGCTCATTTTCTCTTTTAGGTATATCATGGATATCTAAATCAAATATTTTTTCTGAAAGGATATCAAATTGATTAAGTCCAGATTCTTCTCGGGTTTCTTTTAAAGCAACTTCTAATAGATTATAACACCCGTCTGCATGTCCGCCAAACTGCAGCCATAGATTCAATTGTCGGTGATGCGTCATAAGCACCCATTCTCGTGAATAATCAACAATCCAAGCAGATCCCGTAAAATGACCGTACCAATTATCACGGTTAAAACAATTTTCATCATTTTTTAAAAATTGAATCATTTTTGTTGCCGACACTTTTTCTTCTGGAAAACAATCTTTGTAATCGTGAAGTAAATTCTTTAAATGTGTGAAGGTCATTTATGTTGAAGTTCTTTTAATTTTATTAATTACCGTGTTATAAATTAAATGTTGGGAGAGAAAGGATAATGTAAATTCGACGCTATTTTTGTTGAAACTATATTTGGAAATACTATAATGAAGTCAGTTTATTTTTTTGGTAATAAAAAAGCAGATGGAAATGCGGATATGAAAAATCTGTTAGGGGGTAAAGGGGCTAACCTTGCAGAAATGACGAATTTAGGCATACCCGTCCCGGCGGGGTTTACGATTACCACCGAAGTGTGTACATATTATTATCAAAACACACAATCTTTTCCCCAAGACTTAGATAAACAAATAAAATTATCTATAAAAAAAGTTGAACAAGCAATGGGAAAAAAGTTTGGAGACAATAAAGACCCACTTCTGTTATCGGTGAGATCTGGCGCAAGGATGTCAATGCCTGGAATGATGGAAACGGTATTAAATATTGGTTTAACCTCAAAAACAATTCCAGGTATTATAGCTAAAACTGATAATCCGCGATTTGTGTATGATGCATATAGACGCCTCATTATGATGTATGCTGATGTCGTAATGGAAAAATCAGCGGGGATTGAACCACAAGAAGGTTCTGGAATCCGCCACCAGCTTGAAAAGATTCTTGATTTATATAAAAAGGAAAAAAAATATAAATCAGATATAGATCTTTCTGGAGAAGACTGGAAAATAATGACAGAAAAATTCAAATCAAGAATAAAGAAAGTATTTGAGAGTGAGTTTCCAGATGATCCTTATGAGCAACTTTGGGGTGGGATTAAAGCAGTATTTCAAAGTTGGAATGGGAAAAGGGCCATTAATTATCGACGCATTGAAGGCATACCAAGTGAATGGGGTACAGCGGTTAATGTACAAGCCATGGTCTTCGGTAATACGGGAGATCTTTCGGCTACAGGTGTAGCCTTCACTCGGAATCCAGCAACAGGATCAAATCAGTTTTATGGTGAGTGGTTAAAAAATGCACAAGGTGAAGATGTCGTGGCGGGTACACGCACTCCCCAGCCATTAAATGAAGCAACAAAGACAACAGAATCTACCCATTTGGAATCACTGGAAGATTTTTTACCGGATATTTATTTAGAGCTAAATACAATTCGAACAAATTTAGAACAGCATTACCGAGATATGCAGGACATTGAATTTACAATTGAAGAAGGAAAACTTTGGATGCTGCAAACACGTACAGGAAAACGGACTGGCGGAGCGGCAATCACAATTGCAGTTGACATGGTTAATGAGAAACTGATTTCGAAAGAAGAAAGTATTATGCGGGTGTCTCCAAATCAAATAGATGAATTGTTGCACCCGAGATTGGATATAAAAGAAGAAGAATCTGCCGAAGTAGTGGCAAAAGGATTGCCAGCCGGACCAGGCGGCGGTGTGGGTCAGGTAGTGTTTACTCCAGATGATGCTGAGGCGTGGGCAAAAAAAGGGAAAAAAGTGATTTTGGTTAGAGAAGAAACATCGCCGGAAGATATTCATGGAATGCATGCCGCGGAAGCTATTTTAACCGCAAAAGGTGGAATGACATCACACGCTGCTTTGGTAGCTCGTGGATGGGGGAAGTGTTGTATTGTGGGCTGTGCAGATTTAAACATTGACTTTAATAGTCAAGAAATGAGAGTCAATAATAAAGTAATAAAAAAAGG
>CAYXUK010000047.1:7692-13546 GCA_964468295.1 uncultured bacterium
ACATTGACTTTAATAGTCAAGAAATGAGAGTCAATAATAAAGTAATAAAAAAAGGAGATTGGGTTTCTATGAATGGCTCTAAGGGTGTTGTTTATTTGGGGCAAGTCACCCTTCAGCCGGCTGATCCCGAATCACACGATTCGTACAAAGAATTAATGTCTTGGGCTGATAATGTGAGAATATTAAAAGTTCGTACTAATGCAGACAGCCCAGAAGATTCAAAACAAGCCATAGCCTTTGGCGCAGAAGGAATAGGGCTTTGTCGAACTGAACATATGTTTTTCGACCCAAAAAGAATTATGGCCATGCGTAAAATGATTTTAGCAGAATCAGAACATGACCGCCGGTCCGCAGTGATGGAATTATTACCATATCAGAGGAAAGATTTTAATGGAATTCTTAATACAATGGCTGGGAAACCAGTAACAATTCGTTTACTTGATCCGCCATTACATGAGTTTATTCAATTAAATGATGTTCAAGTTAAAGACCTTGCCAATGAATTAAATGTACCAGAACAAAAAATTAGAGATAGAATCGCAAGCTTACATGAATTTAATCCAATGTTAGGCCATCGTGGTTGTCGGTTAGGTGTAGCATACCCAGAAATAACAGAAATGCAAGCTAGAGCTATATTTGAAGCAACAGCAGATCTGATTGCTGAAGGGATAGATGTGATGCCCGAAGTAATGGTTCCGCTAGTGGGAACAAATACCGAATTTGAGCATCAAGAAGTTATTATAAGAAATATTGCAGATATCGTTATGAAAGAAAAACAGATATCTTTTCATTACATAGTTGGTACAATGATTGAATTACCGCGCGCCTGTCTTACAGCAGATGAAATTGCCAAAAACACTGAATTTTTCAGTTTTGGAACAAATGATCTTACCCAAACAACATATGGTTTCAGCAGGGATGATATAGGTGGATTTTTACCAGAATATTTGGAACAAAATATTTTCTCGCAAGATCCATTTCAAAGCTTAGATAAAGATGGGGTTGGACAACTAATAAGTATGGCAGTTACAAAAGGTCGAAACGTAAGAAAAAATTTAAAAATTGGTATCTGTGGAGAGCATGGTGGCGATCCAGCCAGTGTGGAATTCTGCCATCAAAATGGTTTGGATTATGTAAGCTGTTCACCATTTCGGGTGCCGATTGCAAGATTTGCCGCAGCACAAGCTGCAATAAAATATCGTGATTAATTATATAATAATTAAAAGCCCCTGCATAATTAAATAGAAATAAGAGGCAAGGGCTTTTTCTAAGCGATTTTTAGAAGCAGATTTATTCTACAGTTTCACCACCAAGAAGGTCTTCAAGTTTGAAGGCCCCATCACGCTCCATTTGTTTGGCCGCTTGAACAATGGATTTCCGGGCTGTATCAACATCACGTTTAGGAACGGCGCCCTCTACTGGTTCAAACATCGCCTGTTTCTTTTTAGGCAATACATTAATCACTTTATCAGTGTTTGATTGATCCATTCCTTTGAGCGCCATAGCCACGGAATCCAAGTCAACCGCATTCATGAGATCTCGCAGTAGGTTGTCCGGGAAAATTTCAAAAATTGATTCAAAAGTAATGCGATACTTTTTCACTTCTTCAGCTAGCATAGGATTTTCTTGTTCAAGATTAGCCATGAACATTTCTTCTTCTTCAGGATCCATTGAACCGAGAATATCCGCCAAGTCTTTACCACCCCCTCGAGAAAAAGCTACAGTTTTAGGAAGTTGTTTCGATTTTTTTTGTAATTTATTTGCAATTTGAACAACCGCTTCAAGTGGTACGTCATTTAAATTGCCAATGCTTAAAAGTACCTGCCCTTTTTCATCTTCACCAATACGGTTTAATACCATCATACGTTTTTCGCTGGAAAGCTGAGCGATTGAGATAGCAATAACACGCGGTGTTTCTGCACTTAATAATGCAAAGATTTGCTCGTCAGTTAATTCATCAAGAAATGAAAAAGGTTTTTGTGGCTCATCAGATTCTTCGGTTTCTTGGAATTTTTCACTGACAAAAGCAAAATAGAACTCCTCCATAACCTGTTTTTTGACAACAAAAGCGACATTTCCTACACCACGCATACCAGCGCGAATTTTGCGAATTTCTGTTTTATCTAAATCTTTAACAAGGTTTAGAGCGAGGCTTTCTCCGAGGATAGAAAAAAGTATGGCTACCTTTTGCAGTCCAGAAAGTCTGTTATAATCCGAAATCATATTTGCCTCTTATTTCTTCTTTTTCTTCTTCTTTTTCTTCTTGCCACCATCATCCTCTTCCGGAACTTCTGGTGCTGGTTCAGGTTCGGGTGGGGCCTCTTCTAAAATCCAGTCTTTTACAATTTTTGTAGCTGCCTGTGGTTGCCCGACACTCATAGATACAACAGCTTGTTTCATATCATTCACTTCACTTTGAAGCACACTAATATCTTCAATACTTTGCTGTGGCTCTGGCGCAGGAGGAGCTACTGCCGGTTTTGGTTCTTCACGGTTGTTGCCATCATCTTTTTTTTTGGGTCGCGGCGGATACATCATCCATGGCGGAGGCGGCATTTGTTGTTTTGGCTTATTCATTAATATGAATACAAGTACAACCACAAGAATAAAAACTAATGCGCTAAGAAGAGATATTAAAACAACCGTTCCAGTCTTAATACCTTGACCACCACTGCCACCACCACCACGAGGCTGGTTATCAAGATCTGACTGGACTTGATCTAACATTGCAAGCTTTTCAGCAATTTGAGAATCGAGACTCTCTTTTTCCTGCAGTTTTTGTTGCACAGAAGATTGTACTTCGGTAGCAGCAGAATCTGTTAAGTCTGCTGTTCCTAAAAAAGCCTTCAGGTTTTGAATTTCTTCATTGAGCGCTTGAAGCCTAACAGAATCTTGGCTCAGCATCGCTTGCCTTTCCTGGTCATAAGATTGATCGCGTGCTGCTGTTTCAAATTCAGCAAGTTTAGATTGAAAATAAAGCCGATCTTCAGTTCGCCGTTCCGCTTCGGAATCTTTGTAGTTTTCCAATTCCTGTTGCCAGTCAACTTCCCCTAAACGTTCACGTTGACTTTCTAAGGACTCTAGTTTTTCAGCAATATTTTTTAGAAGGACCTGTTCAGCAGATTTTTGATCACGGCGTTCTTTAAAACTGGCTGTCATAATACTGAGGACATCTCCGCGAGGGCGGTTGAAACGGGAAGCAACCATAACTACTTGGCGGATATTTTCAATTAGTTCGGGTGCCGCACCTTCTTGAATAATAATACTGATTTCCATATTGCGGACACTAGCCATTGCCGGGCGCGTTTCTGTTTGTGTACGAGATAAAATATTCGGTTTGGAAGGAGATTCCATTGGAGCAGATTCATTGGAAGCCGCTTCTGCATCTTTTGTAGGAGGTTCGGCTGTAAAATCAAAACCAGGTATCGGCAGGCCAACACTGCCACGGGGAGACGTATCAGCTGCATTTAGTAGATTTTCAGCACCTTGCAATGATTCGAGGGCATTATCACCACCACTAGGTGAATATGTAGTTTGATTTTCAATTGCACTACTAATTTCCAAATCAACACTAACATCAACAACATATTTACGATTATCGATCACCTTTTCAAGTGCGTTTGCAATTCGTTTACGCAAATCATTTTCGATCATTAGTTTTTGAGCTAAGTAACCATTGGTCTGTCCTAAGCCAATAGTAACAATAAGCCCCAGTATGAGGGTAAAAATAAATACCCGATTGCTCCGCTTTACCATATCAACTCCCTTATTCATATAAAAATTTTATTATTTATCCCCGGTATCTTCAGTGGTAGTCTCTCCAGTCCCCTTATACGGACCTCCGCCACGTGGGGCTAAAAATGTTATCTCAACACGTCGGTTTCGAGCTTTTTGTTGGGGATTAGAATTATATTTTTGTATTAAATCTGCATTGATTACTTCCGTGTTTTTTCTATCCCTTGGAACAAACTCACCATACCCAACGGCCTCTAAACGAGTGGGGTTCACACCCAATGTAATCATCAGTCGTACAACAGCAGCAGCCCGACCCCCAGACAACTCCCAGTTACTAGGATATTTTACTCTCAATGCTTGTGGTAATTGGTCACTATCGGTATGACCCTCTACAGCGATTTGAAAATAGGATTCCTGAATTGTTGGAATTATTTTTTTCAGTATATCTAAAAATTCCGGTTTGGTCTGAGCCGATCCAGATTGAAAACTGATATCAGAAGAAATCCCAATCGTAACACCCTTTGGACTGGTGGTGACCTCTACCGGCGTTTCTCCTGTCTCAGAATCTTTTTTCATTTCCTCAATCATTTCTGCAGCTGCCTTATGGATATCACCAAGAGACATAGATTGATTATCAAGCTCCTCCTTTTTTCCTACAGATTTACCCATTCCATCAGCCATGTTCTGTAGTTTAACCGGGTCAATTGTTGATATTGCAGCCAACAGCACGAAAAAAGCAAAAAGCAGTGTCATCATATCCGCAAAGGTGCCAAACCAGCCTGGCAGGCCTTCTTCAACAAGAGACATACCTTTATTAATGAATTTTTTTCGTTCTTGCGGTGTTGCTGCCATTTAGTTTAACTGTCTTCTTTTTTCCATTCTTTGGGCGGAACGAATGAATTCAATTTTTCTCGAACAATAATAGGGTGTTTTTTCTGGTGTATTAAACGTGTCGCTTCAACCTGCAAATTTTGCATAGTGCTTGAAAAAACAATGCGTGTTTTTATTTTCTCTGCCATGGGAAGAAAAAATAAATTGGCAAATATGGCGCCGTACATCGTTGTAAGCAAAGCTGCAGACATACCACCGCCAAGAGCATCCGTACCCCCTTCACCAAAACCTGACAACATAACTATAAGACCAATAAGTGTCCCGACCATACCCCATGCGGGCGCCATCGTTCCCATGGATTTAAACAAACCAGCCTGTGTGTTTTCGCGTAATTCACGGTAATCAATTCTGGTGTTTAAAATTTCAGTCAATTCTTCAAGAGAATATCCATCTACGACCATTTGAGCACCATCTCTGAAGAAAAAACTTTTAATATTTCCAACGTGATTTTCAAGATCAGCTACACCTTTACGCCCCACCTCAGCAGCTTCAACTGCTTCATCAACAAGATCGCCGAGAGAATCCTTGCTGCCTTTAAAAACAGCGCCCATGGCAGTTCCTAAAGCTAGCACATCTTTTAATGGGAAAGCCACTGCAAGTGATGCAATCATACCTCCAAAAACAATACCAAAACTTGAAATTGATCCAAACATACCAAAATCGGGGGTCATTAATAAAATACTGCCAATAATGGCGCCCATGCCTAAAATAATTCCTATAATAGTTGCAATATCCATACTTTAGTCCTCAATCATACTAGTTGATTTTAATCGATTTTCATGTAATGCTTTCAGCACATTTCTTACATCATCGTATTCTGGATCCATCCGCAGGGCCAGATTCCAGTTGATTGTTGCGCGCTGAATATCCCCCAGTTTGTAATATATAGAACCACGTCGCGCATAAGCCAAAGCAAGATTTGGATTCAATTCCAAAGCTGATTCAACTTCCTGCAAAGAAGTCCGATAGTTACCAGCGTAAAAATAACGCAATGATCGGGATAAATGACGCATCGCATCATTCATTTTCCGTTCATCTACATTAGTGTTTAGGCGGATAGCCTTTAAAGAATCTTCCAAAAATTTGGAGTGTTGTTCCATAGCAGACAAGCGTGTCATTAGGTTTCGCATTTCATTTGTCATCAGCCCCATGGAATCCCGTAGCGTGTGCACTGTATAGTCAGCTAGCATAAGAGTAGTATCCATATCAGCCATATTGATTGGGCCGA
>CAYXUK010000048.1:0-12865 GCA_964468295.1 uncultured bacterium
TAAACCAAATTAAAGAGTACTCCTCTAATAATTTTCTAGATTCAAAAACTTTGATTAATAAAAAATAATTTTGATTGTAACCACAATTTATTTTTCCCACCAATGAGGCAATCGTTTTGAGCTTCCCGTTACGATTTCATTCATGGTTGTTGCGTCATAAAGTTTTCCATTTAACATTACCATTTCTACGGAATCCGAGTTTTGAATATCATATAAAGGATTCTTTGCAAGAACAACCAAGTCCGCAAGTTTTCCTTCCTGGATACTGCCTAAGTATTTACCCATCCCCAAATATTCTGCACCGTTTATTGTAGATGCTTTTAAAGCCTCTAAAGGGCTCATGCCTCCTTGGACAAACATCCACATTTCCCAATGTACACCTAGTCCTTCCAATTGGCCATGAGCACCGTTGTTAACTTTTACACCAGCATCGGAGAGCGCTTTAGTTGCCTTTGCATTTTCAATATGGTTCCAGTCGTTTTCTTCTACTTTCATGCGCCTACGCCCCCGAAGATCAAGCTGCTCCTGTGGTAAAAATCGTTGGAGATGTTGATGTTCAAAAACATTCATTTTTGAAAACCAATAATTCTCACCCCATAAACCACCGTAACTCACAATAAGCGTTGGGGTATAACCAACACCACTCTCACCATATAGTTTCAGAGCATCCTTGTATAAAGGTGAGACAGGAATTGAGTGCTCTATTCCTGTATGGCCATCAACTAACATATTTAGATTATGTTGTAATGTAGAGCCTCCTTCTGGATAGACTAACATATCCATTTCTCGTGCAGCTTTTAAAATTTGCTGACGTTGCTCCCTGCGTGGTTGGTTGTAAGATTTGACGGAGAATCCGCCAAATGCTTTTATACGCTTCAAGGCGCGTTTTGCATCTTCTAATGAATTTACCTCCGCCGTAAATCCAGTAACGGCACCATATAGTATAGTTCCAGTGGAATATATTCGTGGTGCGAGAATTTTTCCAGATTTTTGGAGTTCCGAATTGGCAAACACCATTTCAGTATCCCGACTTGGGTCATGCGTAGTAGTTACCCCAAATGCCAAATTTGCAAGATAATGCCAGTTTTGTTCAGATGAGAGCCCATCCCATTCAAGACCCATATGTGCGTGAACATCTATTAATCCAGGAATAATGGTTTTACCATTAACATTTACTATTTTTGCTCCTTTTGGAATTTTTGTAGTACTACTACCCACTTGTTTAATACGGTTATTTTGAATAATGATCACACCATTATCAATGACTTCATCGCCAACCATAGTAATGATTGTGGCGCCAGTGATAGCTACCGTTCCTTTAGGAGAGGGTGATTCGACTTTCCAGCCTAAGTCCACTCCAGATTCTTTTAGATCGGGGAGGGAGTCTGGTGCGCCAGGAACAAATGTAAAACTATCTTTTAAATCAACTGTGAATAATTCAGATCCTAAAGTCCAGTGAGCAGAATTATTATCGCTCCAATGCGGCTCAAACCCACTACTTTTTGTTACTTTTTTAACTGGCACGCTTGATGATTTTGGGCCAAGATTAATGGCTTTCCCAATTTTTGAGAATGGTGCAACATAAACATGAAAGCGATAGTCAAATAAAATCCAATCTTCATTTGGTGAAAGAATAATGCGGTTAGCATATTTTGATGTAGCTAACACACGACGATCTTGTCCATTCATATCTACACTATACAGTGCACTGTTATCTTTTTCCCTCCCCATGAGAAGAATCCGAGAATCCTTTGCTGTAAATCGGGGTTCACTGCCCGATTTTGTTACAAATTGAGGGTTGCCCCCCTTTATTTTAATTATATAAATACCAGTGTCTGCAGCGTTATCTCTACCACGAATCCATGAACCTCCACCCTTGCGATAAATAAGGTGAGTCCCATCAGAAGACCAGGAGGGATCAAAGTAATGGCCTTTGTCAAGCTTCAGGAATTTGGGTTTACCTCCATTGATATTAACAATCGCGATTTGTCCCCTTTTTGCATCTGACCAGGTAGTAAAAGCAATCTGTTTTCCATCTGGTGACCACGCAGGGGTATACTCCAGTCCATTATGCTGTTTTGTTAAAAGCTTTCTACCAGATCCATCCACATTTGCTATGTATAGTTTCCCCAATGCATTGAAGACTACTTTCTTCCCATCTGGGCTGACACGTGTATGACGCAAGACATTAATTTTGAATTGGTCACCACCAACTTCATTTTTTATGGTATAAGGTATGGTAAGATCCATGTTTATTTCGGCTGTAAAAGGAATGGGTTTAGCGTTCCCACTGGATACGGAAATATTCCAAAAGCCACCTTTCGCAGTGATAATGATATTTTTCCCATCTGGAGTCCAAGCGAAACCAGGATGAACACCGAAAATTGCCCAGGTTTCTTGGGCATCTTTATTAAGATTATCATAAAGCATTCTTTCGTTACCCGTTGCTAAATCTTTGATGAATAAAGCAGTTTTAAGACCAACTCTACGAATAAAAGCCAAATTATTTCCATCAGGTGATACCTGAGGTGTGGCAGCGCCCCCTGGACCAGAAGTTACAGTTGTTTTTTCACCCGTTTCAAAATCAATGCGGTGAATAGCGTAGATTGTACCATATGGGTCCCGATTATATTGATAATAATTACCGGGGCTTACATCTTGAGAATAGTAAAGGTATCGCCCATCGGGGCTTACATCAGGTTCGCCTCCGTCATGTTGCCAGTTTCTTCGATCATTCACATTTATTCCATTTCCCCCACTGATGTGGTAACGCCACATTTCACCTGCACCCAATGAGCGGGTGTTAACAAAGTGCTTCCGAGCAATTAGATATTGACCATCTACCGTAAACACAGGATTATTAAGTAGTCTGAATTTTTCTTTTGATACTTGTCTAAGTTTGGATCCATCTCGATTCATAATCCAGATATTATCACCGCCCGATCGATCAGAAGTAAATGCAATAGATTTTCCATCTGGACTAAAAGTTGGTTGGATATCCCATGAAGGTCCATTTGTAAGGGGAGTAGCCATACCACCCTTTATGGGCATAGTGTAAAGATCGCCCAAAAGATCAAATATAATTTCACGGCCATCTGGGGAAATATCCAAACTAATCCAAGTTCCCTCTGATGTGTTAAAAGATAATTTTTTTATTGGACCATGATTACCAGCTACATCCCAAATTTTATTATCCTCTATAGGCTGTGCTATATCATAGATAGCATTATTGTATAAAGTTCCTGGTACCGTACAGCAGTGATTATTTTGTTCGATAGCCTGGGCAAATATTATGCCCATAACTAGTGTAACTATTCCCAGTGGTTTTATTTGCATAAGAACCTCCTTATAGGCAATTATTCTAAAATGTTTGGACAGATACATAGTTTGTGGTGCCAGGCACGCCCATTGGCACCCCTCCTGTGATTACAAACTTATCCCCCTTCTTAATTAATTGCAGTTTTTTTATTACTACTTTACATATATCTGGGACAGTTTTCATGTTTTTATAGGTTTTTACTTTATGGGTGCAGTTTAGAACCTGAAGGTATAATTGATTTTTAAAGAACTAATCTTTGATACAGTAAGTAGATCAAAATCAAATATTTGATCACTTTTACTGATCCAGTTATGTGTATAAACTAAATAAAAGTCACTGCCTGGACGAATCGTATGTTGAAGTTTGGCAAAAAGACCCAACGCATTGGACACATTATCATATTGTAGATTGCTGAAGATGGCCGTGCGTGGAGTAGGATAAACACCAAATTCAATATTGTATAATTCCGTCCTAAAATTATTGCCATCCAATGTAACTTGATTTTTTTCATACTCGGTCTGAATATTAAATCCAGAAAATGGTTTTATCGAAATTTGGGTTTTTAAGGTTTTTTTCTCCCCAGTCCAAAAATCACCTGTTTGATATTCTAATTCTGTAGATATCATGCGTTTTTCTGATGTTTCAAATTTAAACTGCAATTCATCACTGCTATATTCTTTAACAGGGATAGTTATATCCTCATAAATGGTAAATGGTTTGTCAAGATATTCTATCAGGTTCACAATTTTGATTCCGATCTCATCCTGACTTTCAAATCGTATGTTAAATGGCGTTATTGTCGTTTCTTTCTTAAGCATATTATTATTCAGATCGGTCATATACTCATATTGAACACCATATTCTATTTGTCGAATAAACTCATATTTCTCTGGACGAGGATGATAACTAAAACTAGGTTGTATACGTTTAAAACCGTTACGGCGACTAAAACCTACTGCGGGGTTGTACATTTCACCGAACTCCCGATAAGATACATGAGTACGAATAATATCATTTGGATAGGTTAATCTTAAACCACGTGTAGAAAGATCAGAAAAATTAAGATCGGGTTCATTTTTAGGTGCAGTGTGATATACAAGAAAAGCCTGGAACTGAAGATTTTTATCATTCATGAACTCTGAAGTTTTTAAATCTATATCTGCACCATAAAGGGTTTGATCCAATGCTGTAGAATCTACTTTCATTTCACTAGGTGAACGGTCAGTATAGACCAAACCAAAATAAGATTGTTTCCACAAAGCTCTTTTTACCCTGGCAACAGTAAAATTTTCTCCTTGTATATCGCCTTGAGGACTGGTATTGGCTTGAATAAAACCGAGCTCATAATCCCCTACTTGACCAGACAATCTACCGCCATAGTTTATCGGTATTTGTTTCCCTTCGGATAAACCAATTCTTCGACTGAAAAATGGTGTTACACCATTTCGAGGCAAAAAAGAATAAACACCAGCACCTTCAAGGAAAAATCCACGTTTTTCAGCATACCTTAATGGAAAACGCGTTAAGTTAACACGGCGCTGGTCTACTTCTGCTTCCGCAAAATCTGTATTGTATGTTAATGATCCTTTTAGTCCTGAAGTAATGTTCATTGAAATATCAAAGCCTAAATCACTGAGATTTTTCGTTTCTGTATTTTCATCTACATTCATTTGCCGGCGGTTCATACTAATATAGGGTTTTAATTCAATCCCTCTTCCCTGCTTCAAATTTTTCAGTCCTGTAAGGTGGCCTGCGTGTACAGGTGTTGTCAATTTTTTATTGCGCTGAAATCCATTCCATTTTGCATCTTCATTTTTTCTACGAACTGTACGTTGAAAATTGATCCCCCATGTATCAAGGTCCGGATTAAAATTTAATGTTCGGAAAGGAATAACTACTTCTACTGACCAACCTTCAGGTACAATCACTACTCTTGCATCCCATATTCCATTCCAGTCTTTATTTGTACCCCAATACGATTCACTACTAACAATAAGACCATCTCCCATAAGCCCGGCAGGATTCACTTCAAAAAAGTAACCGGTGCGGCCATCGAGAAATGTATCTAAAATCCACATAAAACGGTCATCGGTACGTAGGCTCTGATCCCTACGTTTCTGGTAAGCAAGAATTCCATCCGGATTACTGTCAAATAGCATGGCTCCGATATAGAGATTATCTTCATCATAAATAACATATACTTCTGTTTTTTCGGTACTGGGAGCTCCTTCAATTGGGTCCCGCTGGATAAAATCCTTGGCAGGCGAAACCATTTTCCATTCTGGTTCATCTAAAAATCCATCCAATTCAATTTTACCCGTGGATATTTGCTTTGTAATGACCACTCGTTTTTCATTAGCTATAATTTCTTGAGAAAATGGTATTGCATTTAAAATAATAACAATAATCAGATTTGCAGGTTTTAATAAATTAATGGTTTTGTTGGAGTTCATTTGTATTCAATGCGTTAAAAACACATATTTATCTTTTGATATTTATTAAGATCACTTGCCCTGTGTCAACTGGCATAAACCATTCTCGACACATTCTGCTTTATATAAAATGGGCTTTGATCTAAGGAGCGCTTCTCTTTTTATCTTTTTCTAATAAGCGAACACAATATAATCCGCTGTACATATCTGTGAAAAAAATCAATCCTTTGTAGGGAATTGTTCCCCATACATTTGGTGCGTTTGGGATATGACCTTTTTGGTGACCTGTTTGAAAAAAAGCGATTTCTCTGCCTTGTCGGTATAGGTCACCCATAAGCTCGCCAGAGATATCTACAATTCTGAGACCACCTTGATAATAGGCTGCATAAAGGGTATCACCTTTAATCCAATGGTTGTGAGACCCTGCTTCAGGAATATCATAAAGAGCCACTTCTTTTGGATTTTCAATATCAGTGAAGTCTAAAAAGTGAAAACCACCTCGGGGCATGTATGGCCTAGGTTTATTCGGATAACGCCAAGGAAACCATTCATCTCCAGTGACAATGAAAAATTTCCCAGTGGATTGGCTCTTAAATGGAAATGCCGCATGGTTATGGCCATTGGGGTCTATTAAATCTGCTAAATGGACGGGATTAGACGGGCTGCCTTGACCAGCCTTCATCAATAAAGGATTATATTGTATTTTATCTCTATTTTTTTCATTGAATTTTAATCCACCCACATCGACAGCATGAACTCCATCAGCCCAATTTGACGAGTAAGCAATTCCATCTTCGACCCATACATCATGAATACTATGTCCAGGTGTATTAAGCTCGTATACACCAACACGGAAAGGATTTCGTGGATCCTCAATATTAATGATATCATACTTGCGACCATTATTTACCGCATAAACATGGTCTTCATAAACGTATACATTGTGTACTCCGCCAGTCATATCATCGTTAAATGCAGATAATATTTCCACATTATACGGATCAGATACATCCAAAATGACAAACCCATTCTTGCGGTTTGATGCACCTTCACGACTAATCACTCCGATTTTACCATTTTCTGAAATTTTTACATCATTAACAGTCCGCGCATCTACTGTCACTGTATCGATTATCTTTAAATTGGAACGATCGGTTACATCCCAAAAATATGCTTCACCATTGGCACCCCATGTACCGGTAATAGCAAAATCTTTACCCTCATGTTTGCCAATACCTGGCCATAGCCATAAATCCGATGTATAAACATTTGAAATAAGGCCGTGTCCAACCAATTCAATTTCTTTGTTTACATCTCTGGGGACAACCTTGACTGTTTTACGTACAGAATAGCCACTGGAATGAGCGCTGATTGTATAAATGCCATCATTTTCCGCCACAAACCTGCCATCGGAAGATATTTGAGCTGAAGCCGGCAAGCCTATCCCGTAATTTGCTTTACCTTTATATGAAAAATGGATAGGCACATCAGGTACCATTTGATTTTTACGATCATATGCTTTCACTTCAAAATGAAGTACATCACCTGTTCGAATTTGATCTGTTTCAGTTGACATCGCTAAACGGCGTACAGGATTTTTTACAATACTCAACTCCAAAGACGCATTAACACCTTTTGTGGATGCAGTAATATTAATGACCCCTGGCTTTTTTGTTTTTAGTGTCCCGAGTGCATCAAATTCCGCTATTTTAGTATTAGAAACAGTTAAGGAAACATCTACATCTTTACGTAATAATTGAGCTTCATCATACACTTCTGTTTCAAATCGTTTGGAAGTACCTACATATAATTTCGATTCAGGATTTTTAAATGTGATATATTTTATTGGAGGCTTTGGCACTTCAACAATTGCTGAACCATATACACGATCTTCCCGTTTTACCGAAATGCTGCGCGTTCTTAATTTTAATTTACCTGGTTTATGGGGTTTTATTTTCACGTGCGCAATACCAGTGGAATCACTAATTCTTGGGGTTACCTCTAAGGATCTACGGGGTTGACCATATACAAAAAACGGATTCTGAGATAGTTCTCCATTTGGACTTAATAACTTTATTGTAACTTCGGCAGTTTCACCGACATGTAGAAAAAATGAATCTGGTTCAAATTTAAATTGCAACGTGTCATTTGTTTCTTCCTGAGCACCCAAAAATGCGACTGTAATTACAATGAGCCATTTGATTTTTTTCATTATTTCCGCTCCTAATAATATTATGACCTGAATACTTAGAAATTTACTGCAGTATTTTTAATCAATTCTTAAATATTTTAATCCCAGGTATATTTGACATTAGTTTGTTCCAGCGGTAAACTCTTCTCCTTATAATACAGACATTTCTATAGGAGGAGGATTTATGAAAAACTTAGACCGTCGTCAATTTTTAGGTACTATCGCTAAGCCCGCAGCTGTGGCTTCGGTGGTAATGACTAATCCTACCCTGATGGCAAAAGCGCTTTCTAAAATAAAGAGTGCGACTGGCAATCCAAAAGATATCGCCCGGGATGAAAGTTACTGGAGAGAAATACAACAAGGGTACACTGCAGATCGTGGCCTTATTAATTTAAATAATGGAGGAGTAAGTCCTGCTCCTACTGTAGTTCAAGAGGCACTAAAGCGCCATCTAGATTTTTCTAATACGTCTCCAGCATATTCAATGTGGCGAATCTTAGAGCCACAAAAAGAAACAGTTCGAAAAAGAATGGCTAGATTTTTTAATTGTGATACTGAAGAAATTGCACTGACAAGAAATGCCTCAGAGGGTTTACAAATCTGTCAAAATGGATTTGATCTGGAAGCAGGAGATGAAGTTCTTACAACTACTCAAGATTATGGACGGATGATTAGCACTTTTAAACAAAGAGAATGCCGTGATGGAATAGTAATGAAACAGTTTAAAATTCCTATCCCAGCCGAAAATGATAGAGAAATTGTTAGGTTGTTTGAAGAAAATATTACTCCTAAAACAAAACTCATTCTTATGTGTCACATGATTAATATTACCGGGCAGATCCTGCCGGTAAAAAAAGTGGTTAATATGGCGCGGAAATACGATATCCCGGTCATTGTGGATGGGGCGCATACCTTTGCGCATTTTGATTTCAATCTTGATGATCTAGAATGTGACTATTATGCTACAAGTTTACATAAATGGCTTTCTGCACCTTTTGGTACGGGTATGCTTTATGTTCGTAAAAATAAAATAGCTGACCTTTGGCCAATGCAAGCTCCAGGAGAATGTAGTAAAGATGATATTAGAAAATTTGAAGAAATTGGAACTCACCCCTGCCCCAACAAAATAGCTATTGGAGATGCACTTACTTTTCATCAAGGGATTGGAAGCAAAAATAAAGAAGAAAGGTTAATTTATTTAAGAGATCGTTGGGCCAAAAGACTATTAAAAAATGATAGAATTAAACTGCATACAAGTTTAAAACCCGGCAAAAGTTGTGCAATTGCAACTGTTGAAATTGAAGGTATTGATACCTCAGCTGTAGCAAAAGAACTTTGGGATAAATATAGAATTTTTGTTGTTGCCATTAATCATGCTGAGTTTACAGGCTGTAGAATAACTCCTCATGTTTATACAACTATTGAAGAGATTGATAGATTTGCTGATGCTATGGAAAATATCATTAAAAATGGTGTGAGTTAGTGAAGCAAACAATAATATTTCTTTATATTTTCCTTTTATATTCATGCGAATCAATAGAAAGTAAGAAAGTTATTTCGACGGATAAGGCTCCACAAGCAATAGGGCCTTACTCACAAGCAATTCAAGTTCAGAATACATTATACCTTGCTGGCCAAATTGCACTTGATCCTCAATCAGGACAGTTGGTTGAGGGAGGTATCGAGGTTCAGACACACCGTGTGATGCAAAATTTGAATGCAGTATTAGAAGAAGCAGGTTTTAACTTTAATGATGTTGTTCAAACCCAAGTATTTTTATCGGATTTAAATCATTACAGCGCAATGAATGCAGTATATGCTAAATATTTTGTAGAAAGTCCACCAGCTAGGGCTGTCGTTGAAGCGGCACGTATTCCTCGCGATGCACTTGTGGAAATCATGATGGTGGCTCAGCGACCTTAATTATCACATTCATTACCTACCCCGTAGGTAATGATTGAACCAGTAGCAAGCTTTTCCCAGGCCATTATTGAATCAATAAAGCCCTCAGCAAAATTATCTGATTGGCCACCACCATATAATGTATCATATGGACATAACCAACGAAACATAGGCAGCGACATTTGCCCATTTACCTGATTACCATTGGCCGCTGTAAAACTAATATTCTGCCGATAAGTTTTAAATACATTTTCCGTTTGATTAATAATTTCACCCGTAAAGGATAAAGAAAAAGTTGTTGGCATACCAAATCCTCCCCCGGACTCAGTAATACGGATTTTATCAATATTTATTAATGGTAGTGTTTCATCAAAAAGAATAGGCTTATCCTCTTGACAACTGATAAATAAAACAGCAAGTAGTATCCATTTTTTCATATGGTAATTCTTTCCCCACATACAAAATTATTAAAGGAAAATAGGTGATTCTGTATTCGGTTTCAAAATAGTATTCATGTGTAATTTACAAAACAAAAATTTCCAAAAACTTATGCAAAAAGCGGTCATTTTATTATCTGGTGGATTGGATTCTACTACCTGTCTTGCTATTTCAAAGCAAAATGGTTTTGAACCCTATGCCCTATCTTTTCGTTATGGGCAGCGCCATGAATTTGAAATAGACTCTGCAAGATCCATCGCAAAATCACTTGGTGTTAAAGAACATGTAATTTCCAATATTGATTTGCGGGCTTTTGGCGGCTCAGCATTAACCGATGATATAGATGTCCCTAAAGACCGTGACAAAACTTTATTATCGAAAGATATACCTATAACCTATGTACCTGCGCGAAATACAATTTTTCTATCTTTTTCTCTGGCCTACGCCGAAGTATTGAACGCCAGCGATATTTTTATTGGCGTAAATGCACTTGATTATAGTGGCTACCCTGATTGTCGACCCGAATATATTTCATCTTTCCAAAATATGGCAAACTTGGCAACTAAATCTGGGATAGAAGGTCAAAACGATATCCAAATACATACTCCTCTCATTAATTTGACCAAATCAGAAATTATTCGCATGGGTATGGAAATGGGTTTGGATTACAGTTTAACTCATTCCTGCTATGATCCAAAAGAGGATGGAGCCGCATGCTCACATTGCGATTCATGTCAAATTCGACTCAAGGGTTTTGAGGAAGCAGGACTTATCGACCCTTTAACTTATTCAGATTGATATGTATTCCGTCAAGGAAGTGTATTATACTATTCAAGGAGAAGGGCATCATACCGGCCGACCCTCAGTCTTTCTTCGATTCACGGGATGCAATCTTTGGTCAGGCCTCGAAAAAGATCGAAATAATGCAGTTTGTGATTTTTGTGATACAGATTTTGTTGGTAACAATGGACCTGGTGGAGGCAAGTTCAATACAGCTGATAAATTAGCCAAACATACATTACAATTCTGGCCTGTAAAGTCTGAATCAAAACCTTATGTGGTTTGTACGGGAGGTGAACCACTTTTACAAATAGATCATGCATTCGTGAGTGCTTTTCACGATATAGGTTTTGAAATTGCTATTGAAACTAATGGTACCATTGTACCGCCTAATGGCATTGATTGGATATGTGTCAGCCCTAAAATTGGGAGTGAATTGGTATTAAGAAAAGGACAAGAATTAAAATTAGTATATCCTCAGCCTGGTGGTGACCCAAAACAATTTGAAGATTTGGATTTTAACTATTTCTCTTTGCAACCCATGGATGGAATAGATCGAGAAAAAAATACAAAACAAACCTTAACTTACTGCGCTTCACATCCTCATTGGAGAGTAAGTCTACAAACACATAAATTTTTGGGTATACCTTAATCAATAATGGAAATTTATAAAGATATTACATTTGAAGCGGCTCATTTACTGCCTAATGTTCCTGAAAATCATAAATGTCGAAGATTGCATGGCCATTCGTTTAAAGTACGAATTACATTAGATGGACCAGTGGATAATTCTATCGGATGGGTAGAAGATTTTGCCGATGTAAAAAAAGCATTTGACCCAATCCATGATCAACTGGATCATCAATATCTCAATGAGATAAAAGGACTTGAGAATCCAACGAGTGAAATATTGGCCAAATGGATTTGGAAAAAATTAAAACCTAGTCTGGATTTTTTATCGGCAGTTGAGGTTAAAGAAACCTGTACAACGGGCTGTATATATAAAGGTAAAAATGCCTAAAGCTGAAGATAAGTATTTTAAGTTTAAAAGTGAAAAAGAGATTAATCCCGATTTTTTAGAAACATTTTCTTTCGATAGCCCAAACCAATACATTATGACAGAGACAGATGAATTCAGTGCCGTTTGCCCGTTCAGTGGTTTGCCAGATTTAGCTTATATTAAGATTGAATACTATCCTAGCGGTGGGAAATGTATTGAACTGAAATCATTGAAATATTATTTTATCAGTTTCCGAAATGTGGGAATATATCAAGAGGGTGCAACAAAACGAATTTATGAAGATTTAAAATCTGTATTAGATACAGACAAGATTCAAATCACTACAGTGTATAATACACGGGGGGGATTTGATACAACATGCATCGAAGGAACTATTCAATAAGCTTTTTCCCTGTGATAGGGAGAATGTTTAATATAATTTTTGAATCGATTTTTCAAGTATACACAAACTATTTAAGATCCGGTAGCTCAGTTGGTAGAGCAGTGGCCTTTTAAGCCATTGGTCGTGAGTTCGAGTCTCACCCGGATCACTGTTTCTAAATCTATAATTTTATCATATAACTATCAAATATATACAATACATTGAATTTTTTGAAGAATGTTTAAATATCGTTAGTAATCAAAACTAGCAAAATCAGCAACGTTAAGCAAATATGGGGGTAATTTTATTTAATTGCAAAAAAAGTCGTTTCAATTTTACTTAATGAATATTAAATAAAGTAAAGCTTATAAATAATCGAACGTAAAAAGTACATAGTAAATGAAATAATGTAAAAAACGGA
>CAYXUK010000049.1:0-5040 GCA_964468295.1 uncultured bacterium
GCAACCCAGGGACCCAGTTTACGCCCCCCCAGAAAATAATCTGAAGTTGAATGGGTTCTTTTGTTTGCCCATACCCCAATCAAAATCAAAACAACTTTATATACAATTAAAGTGACTAGAATGGCGGTGGCATTATGCATTGTTATTCTTTAAACTTTTAATGAATAATTCTTGTTCAAATTTTAATGTTTCAGCTTCTTCTAAAGTAACAGATTGAAATTGAATATGATCACCGGGTTTCAACTGCCCTACTTTACATAAATCAGAATTAATCACATTAGCAATTTTAGGATATCCGCCAGTGGTTTGGTGTTCCACAAATGAAATAATAGGCTGTCCACCACCAGGTATTTGAATCGCACCAAGCGGTATTCCTTCCGTTATTATTTCATGTCCACGGCTTGAACGGATAGACTCACCGGAGAGCCGAATACCCATGCGACTGGATGATTCGGAAACAGAATACGTATTATCGGTAAAGGAATTCCATGAATTATCATCAAACCATTTTGACTGTAAACCACTATTAATTCTAATTATATCACGTTTTTTATAAAGTTTTACTTTAATATCTATAACTTGGGTGACTTTATTTAATTCTCCAATTGATACGGTATCTCCTTTTTGCAGGGATCGCCCCATATAGCCTCCTAGCCTGGAAACAATATGAGTCGTTTTTGCTGATAATAAATCTGGAACATCAATACCGCCCCTGACTGCTAAATAACAACGGGCACCATCTTGGGTAGGACCGATTGTTAAGATTCCATCTTTTTGAACATACTTCCCTCGATGGAAAGGGAAACTAACCCCATTCAAATCCGCCTGAAAGTGACTACCTGATAAAGCGATATATGCATCTGCTGTAAATTTGTACTTGCCACCAACCAAGGTTACTTCAATACCCGCAGCATCCTCAGGATTTCCAACTAGAAGATTGGCAATTCTCAACGAAAAAGCATCCGCCGCTCCCGAGGAGGATATACCTAAATGTGCATACCCAATCCGTCCCAAATCTTGAACTGTATCTTGCAGCCCACCTCGAAGAATGCTGATACCCAATTTATTTCTCCCTCATTTGATCAAATTCATCTTGGCTAATCGAACGAAAATGAAGTTTATCCCCAATATTAACCAGACTGTTTTCGGGATTATTTATATTAAATATAGGCAATGGTGTACGTCCAATGAGATTCCATCCTCCTGGAGATTCAATGGGATATATACCGGTTTGATTATTCGCAACCGCTACTGAACCCAAGGGTACTATTTTTCGAGGAGTATCCAAACGCGGTGTAGCCAATGTTTCGTCCATACCACCGATATAAGGAAATCCAGGTGAGAACCCAATAAAATATACCAGGTAATTCCCCGCTGTATGGCGTTTTATCACCTCACCGGAACTCAACCCCGTATATTCACAAACGCGCTCCAAATCAGGGCCATATTTGGCTCCATACAGTACTGGAATTTCAACTGTATTGTATTTTTCCTGCTTTTGTTCCTGAAATTCACTCCAAAATTGTTGGACCTTTTCCAAAACAGGATCACAGCTAATATTTTTGTCAAAGGTAACTAATACGGAATTGTAGCCGGGATGAACATTATTGATCCCATTAAATGATTGTCGTAATAGTTGATTAGAAAAGGAAAAAACCTGCCGATGCAGGTCTTCTGAGATGTCATCCCCAAATTTAACCAAGATCGTACAATCAGAGGCAGGAATGAATTGGGGATATAAGATTTTTTCGTCCTACTTTCGGCTGAGCATCTCTCTCAGTTCTAAATGCTGTTTAATTTCTTCTTTATCCCGCCAAACTGGTCGCAGCTTTTTTTCCGAATAAAACTTCAACTGATCCGTTCGATGCTTTGATCCTTTTTGGCTGGCATTACCATAGCTTACTAAAGTCATTGCCTTTGGTTTGTCTCCAAACTCAATGATCGCTTGATATGAATCGCCTCCAATGGCCATGAATCGATCGTCTCCAATTGGCACATAATTTGTGACCCGAAATAATCCATAAGGGTCACCTGGACCACCATTAGAAGGAAGATCAACATCATCACGTATGAGACGATAAACATCTCCCCAGGGAACATCCAATCGACCATAGATTTTTAAAATAGCTTCCCCAGCAGATTTTAATGATTCCACGTAATCCATAGTTGGATTGAGACCTACCGGAGTATCCATCGCTTGTTCTTCCTGCCATCCTAATCGAAAAAGTTCAGCTTTATTGACATAAAACTGTACCGTATCTGTCCATGCTTTGAATAATACTGCTCCTTTACTATCGCTATTTGTCTGGCGATCCCAGTTTGATAAAACCCTCCTCGCCTCAATAATTATTTCATCATTAACATTAGCAGTCAGTTTTAATAAGTCATTGATAATGCGGTCTGCCAGTTCCATTCTAGTATCCATTTTGTAATCCAAGAGCTCTTGAAAAGTTATGGATTTATCCTCAAAGGCCATCCGCGCCGATCGTTGGGCGCGGAAATGCATAAAATTCTGAGACATATACCCCGGATAGTCATGGCGGCTGATCGCATTAGGAAAAGTAGTAGTCCAGGGTGGATCGTTGGCATTTTGAAGCCAACCACTTTCAGGATCAATAGATTTGGGTAATTCATCATAAGAATGCGTTTTATCCCATTTCGTATCAGGTAAGTCTCCGGGCACTACCCCCAACCAATCCCAGTCACCTTTTGGGCGAATTGGTGTACGACCACCGAATACATGCATAATATGACCATCCTTATCCGCATACATGATCGTGAAATATGGATTTTGTAAGGGACGTACTGCATCCTGGAATGCTTCAAGGTTCTGTGCTCTTGACATATCAAAGTATTGCCGGAAAATATAAGGTTGGTCAAGTCCGACTACCCTTAAGGCATAAGCTTTCCCATCTTTTTCACTTACAATCGGTCCATGAACAGACTCCCGTATAAGAAATTCTTTGGAATGGATATTATCTTCGTCATCTTTCACTTTTATTGTTACTGAACGCTTTTCAAAATTGAGGACTCCGTCACCCCACTTATATCCACCATCTTTCAGGCTTAATTCATAAAGATCCTGCCCATCATGAACATTATTAGTGTGGGACCACCCCAAATTATCATTGAAAGCTACTCCCAAAAATGGCATTCCTACCAAACCAGCTCCATAAGCATTCAGATCTCCAGAAATTGTATGCGCCTCAAACCATGTAAACATATCAGACCAATACAAATGCGGATTAACAATCAACATAGCATTACCCGATGCGGATCTGGAAGGGCCTATTGCCCACGTATTTGATCCACGATCTTTAACCATAACACTGGGATCAAAATTCACATCTCGAGGATTAGTGACAAAATGAAAAAGAATTACTCTTTGAAAATGGGCAAGACAATCCTCAGGTCGCGCAGGCAGTATTAATTGGTGCACATCATCGATTTCATCGGGATACGTCTTTGCGTAAGCGTTAATGCCATCAGTAAAGGCTTCCAGCATTTTCCGTATATCTGAATCCTGTTTTTGCAACCATTCGCGTGATCTTTTCACCACATTATGGGTATGCACCCATTGATCAGATTGCAGGTGTTTTTCACCAAAATATTCCGCGCCTTGCCCCCTTGCTTGGGCATATAATTGCAACAATAGATTACCATGATTACGCATTTGTGCCCAGCCATAGGCATAAAACATGTCCTCATAATCGTCTGCAAAAATGTGCGGAACACCATATGTATCCCAAAGGATTTCAGACTCTTTTACAGGGGATTTATTACATCCTAATAAAAAAATGCAGCAAACATAGAAAATATATTTATAATTCATCAGATTTCTCATCCTAATAGTTAATCTAAGCGTCTGATCGTAAAAAAGAATTTATTCCGCGATTTGCGATACTGAATGTATTGGCACGAGCCAGATATTCCCCTCATCATCTCTTAAACGATAACGGGTAGGATAGTGGACTATATCCTCTAATGCAAGTTCAACACCTGCACTAATGTCACCCTGTACCTCGTGGTGATCTTTCAATAATTTAAATTTGGTTCCAGCTTTGACACCGCCATGTTCATCCGATCTTTTATGAAATTCTTTTGTTGTAGCCATAATAATCCTTAATTCAACCATCCAAATTATAATTTTTCTCCCAATTGATACAATCCCAGCTTGAAATCTTTTATTAAATTCTTATCAATAACATTATGGCAAAAGAACAACATACAATCTTTGGGATTAATGGATGCGCCGCTATCTTAGAATCCCGTAAATACAAAATTACTGATATTTTAATCCAATCCGGCAGTCCGGCAGAACGTGATGGAAAAATCACCCATGCCTTAGGATACCATGGTGGTCATATTAAATTTTTACCCGCTTCTCAATTTAAATCTCAATTTGGAAAATGGCGAACCCAAGGAATCATCGTCCGTTTCATGGGAAAAATTGAAACTGATCTGCCTTCATTCACTGACCAATCAGGTAATATTGGCTTATTAATTCTAGACCGAATTGAAGACCCGCAAAATCTTGGCCAGATCATACGAACAGCTGAATGTGCAGGTATTGATGGTATTATTATTCCAAAACATGATAGTTGCGCTATCACGGATACTGTTATTCAGGTAAGCCAAGGCGCATTTACTCAAGTGTCGATTTACCAGGTGAATAATCTTCACCAAACCGTCACAAATTTAAAAGATGAAGAATTTTGGGTCATCGCCATGGAAAACAGTTTAGATGCCAAACACTGGCACCAAGTTGATTATAAAGGAAAAGTGGCCATTATCGCAGGAAGTGAAGGTCGTGGAATTAAAAAATTGGTACTGGAAAAATGCGATTTTTTAGTTACAATACCTATGCAGGGAAATACCAATTCTTTAAATGTCTCTGCTGCTGTAAGCGCCGTATTATTTGAACGGCTAAGGCAATTATCCGCCTAAGGCCGGATTTTCATTTCAATTTACGAAAAGGATCTAAAATGAAATACTGATACCAATGCTTATAGTTGTATCGTCTGCCTTATAACTTTGAAT
>CAYXUK010000049.1:5140-12771 GCA_964468295.1 uncultured bacterium
ACTCGATATTTTGCACCGAGTCCAAAGTTACTTCGATCTTTAATTCCCGTGGCATTATTATATGATTTTTGATAGATGATAAACGGAGAAAATGTTCCATTGGCCCACAAATCAAATTTAAAGACAATACTTTGATCATCTTCATAAGGCTCCCCTTGCCAGGTAGAATTATTTTTTTCGAGTGAAAAAAGAAATTCTGAATCTTTTAAGGTCATACCGCCCAAAGGTATATCACCATTGGCTGTTGTTGCCCAGCCAACATTATAATACTTATAATCAGTATTACCTTCACGACCATAATAGCCACCTGTTGCTTGATGCTTCCAAGTCTGCTGCGCAGACATGACACAGAAGGATAGTATTGTTATGATTAGAATTTTACGGCTCATGGAATCAACTCCTTAAATTGATAGTGGAAATATTACATCAATCAAGGATAAAAAAAATAGGGCGAAAAATTTCGCCCTATTTTATTAATTAACTAAAATAGATCTTTAGTTAGGATCGGGATCAGGATCTTTATCTGCGCTAAATGCTGATTTAAGCCAGCCTAATAGGCCTTTTGGTTTTTCCATGCCATCTTTACCAGCTCTCATTTTATCCCTATCAGCTTCACTCACAGGCGCTGTCGCTACTTTTGCGGGTGCGTCTTTAGCAGTTAGACCCATATTGATATCTTTTGCTCCTGCTTTACCGGCTTTGCCAGCATCTGAAATAGATCCAGTGTCCTTACCAGTTTCTTTGTCTACTTCATCTTGTGCATACACAAATGAAACTGAGGAGACAAATAACATCAGGAAAAAGATTTTCAAAGTACGATTCATAATGAGCTCCTTATTATGATTTTACCTAATAGAGGACCTTCCTCTATCTAGGCTTACACCAAATTACCTTATTTATAATCCATGTTCAAGATAGTATTTTAAATATGTGTCCCAGATCACACCATGATTTTTGTCGTCAATAAAATACCGATAATGTTACTCAAAATAATTTGACCGAGTTTATTTATCCTTTTTTTCTTTATTCCGGTCAGAATTCTTAAACAAATTTTCTGCACCGGAAGCAACATCATCGAAAAAATTCTCAAATCCCTTAAAAAAACCCGTTCCAGTCTCTTTTATCAAATCGTTTAGCATTTCGACTGGATTCTTTTCTTCCTTTTTATTTTTAGGCATTATGATATCCTCACTTTTAACCGAAAAGACATTATGAAAAGTGAAATCTAGTTTCAATAGTTATTGATATTATCCTATTCATTAAACATCTCGTAAATCATTTATGATTTGTCGGTAAATAATCCCATGGCAATTGATCAGCAACACGTTCCCATGCCATTTCCCCATTCTGTTCAACCATAAATGTTTCGGTATACCTTCCTTTTTTATCCACAATTACCTTTTCTTTATTTAAAGTAATAAAAGATGTCTGGTAAGGTTTAGGATCCTGGCCTCTCTGTTCTGGAGTAAAATTATGTTCTTCCGATTCCTTTGTATAAACAATCCTCATTTTGCCTTTAAAAACCAAGTATAATTCATTCTCATTTTCTGTTAAAAACATAAGCGTATCCGAACCCAAAGGTAGGTATTTTGGATCATAACGACTGAAATTTTTGGGCAAAGATACCCTAAACCCTTCTTGTATTAAAGGATCGTTCCTGGTACCCGCCATCCTTTCCCAATATTGTATTTCAACTAAACTATCTGCTTCTACATCAAATCGAGCGTCAAACCTTGAACTCAGTGTATAAAGAAAATGACGAAATGATCCACGATAAGCTAACTTTCGATTCTTTTCCCATTCACGTAATTGTCGAGAGGATTCTGGCTCCATTTCTTCGAAAAAAGAATCACCGGCATAGCGAATAATTCTTTTATCATCGCTAAAATGTTCCAGGGTATAAAATACTCGATATCCCAAAGCTTTATTTTCAATAATAATCGGTTCACTGGCAAATGCTTCAAGGACATGCTCATTATTCTTAAAGGATATCACATAATCATTCATAATACGGCAATACTCAGCATTCCAGCTCATACCTAGAAATGCTGATTTGAATCGTCTATAATTTTTTTTCCACTCTCTATTTGATTTGGCCGTAACGACAATTTCTTTCATTCGAATCGGTTGGGAAACAAGTTTAAAATTCCGGTCTATTTTGATGTCAGTATCAATTTGGAAGCTTTCTTTTATCAACTTATATCCAATCATAGATACCAACAGTTCATATCGGCCTGGTGGAATATCATCTAGCGTATAAAATCCATTGTTATCAGTTGTGCTTCCATAAGTTGTACGTGAAAAAAAGATATTTACGCCAACTAAAGGATCTCCAGTTCTAGAATCCGTGACACGACCCCTAATTATAGATTGTGCATTGATTGAAGCGAAAAGAATTATCAATAGAAAAAAACGCATCGTCAACTAAAGTAGATTATAAAAAAACAAAATAAACAAAAAAAGTTAGGATCGATCCTGGATCGATTTTGTGGATTGCTTCGCGGCCCTGCTCAAAATCTTTCTCGGTGACCAGATATTGATATATTTATGTAAAATCATAAGATCACTTTCCAAACCGATTTTACCTAACTGACGAATCATCTCCGCCTGGACAACATAACTTTGGTCTAGGTCTAAATTGGCTCGAATCAATTTCAGTGCCACTTCAGGATCGGTTTTAGCCAATACGCTTATAATTGTTTTGCGAGGCTGTGTATGTTTTTCAATTTTATATTGCTTCACAAGCAATCTGATCGATGCATAATCTGATAAAGAATTCCAACTCGCCTCTCTTACAAACCACTGTTTATCTCTTCTAGCTGCTTTTTCCAATGCTTTTTGTACTTTTTTGTTGGACGTATGATCCTTTAGTGTTCGAGCTGCTTGCGCACGACCAATGACATTATCGTGTTTTAATTGAAACATAAGTTCATCAATAGATTGAGAAAAGGTCGCTTCATATAAAAGTTCATCTTGAGGATCAAAACGAACCAGATCTGGTTTTTTCCTCAAATTAAAAGTAAATACGTGTTCTTTTTTATTAATGGGAATTTGCTCTACTTTCACATTGGCACCATTGTGGAAGGCAACAGTAGCTGGTAATTGAAAAATAGAAAAATCTCTGCCCTCTTGTACTTGTTTGATATTTATGGTCAATTTTTCTTTTTCCCACTTATGATCTATTTCCATAATAGGATGGCCGGCGCCGAGCACCCACTGGTTAAAAAACCAGGTCATATCTTTTCCCGAAGACTCATTGACTACATCAATCAAATCTTGCGTAACGGGATTGCCAAAGGCATAACGATTTAAAAATGTACGCTGAAAATTTTTGAATTTTTCATCACCGATCATTTGGCGCAACATATGAAGGACGGCCGCACCTCTTGGATAAATATGGCTGTCAAAATTCTGGTTTGGGTATTTCCACCGATTAAAAACCATTGGACGGGAATAACGATTGTGATATTCCCTTAAATAAGCCTGTTTCTTTTTCCATAAATTGATTTTTCCTTCATCATACCCATTTAAATGTGCACTGTAAAGGTATTCACCATAAGTTCCGAAACTTTCATTGAGCCAGGCATGATGCCAGTCACCCATAGTAATATAATCACCCCACCATTGATGGGCTGCTTCATGAGCCACAAGCCAATGGCTAGGAAAATCCTTATCTGCTTTTTCATCATGGATCGTAATATCGCCTAATATGGTGGCGGTAGTGCTTTCAGCTCCCCCTCCTATTCCTGGAATAGTAATTTGATCCATTTTTGGCCACGGGTAAGGAACACCGTATTCCTTTTCAAAAAATCTCATAATCTCTGGCGTGCGGTGGAAAGACCTCATTGCATGAGGGAGATCTTTGGGATATACCCAATAATTAGTAGGTATATCTCCATGAAAATCCTCAATGACTTCAAATGGCCCCGCAACCATTACATACAGATACGTTGAATTCGGTAGATTTAAATCCCATACATAAGTGGTGGAATCCTCTTTGTACTGTGTATCTGTAAGCATTCCATTAGAAAGAACTTTCCAATCAGAACGGATAGTGGTGGCAATGCGGCTGGTTGCTTTATCTGCAGGATGGTCGTTGGAGGGGAACCAGTGTCGTGCTCCTTCAGGGAAGTTATGCGACTGTACCAATTCAGGATTGTACTTTGTTTCAGGGAAATAACCTATTCCTAATACTTTTGCTCCGCCCATTCCATATTGTGATGGATCAACTACTTTTCCTATTGATTCATATCTAATGGTAAAAGATTTTAGCTCACCTTTAGATAAAGGCTTTTTCGTATTGATGTTCAACCATCCATTTTGATAATTATAATCCAATTCATTTAAGCCATCCTTGACAGTTAAGATCGAAAAGGTTTCTGCGTGTAATGGAACTGTTTGAAGATTATCTTTTAGAGATTTGAATGTAATGGTCGTTTGACCAAAAAATGACTTTTCCTTCTCAGCAATTCGCAAATGGATATCATAATGAATAACATCAATATCAAAATCTGGCAAGGTACGAACAGGACGAGAATACACATCGATCTTTTGTCCTGAAAGAGTTGATGTAATTAAAAGTATCGATATTAGGCGTAAAATCATTGTCACCTAAAATTTAAATAATTTATTATAGACTTTTTGAAGAAACTAGATTCCGAAGTCCCTCCGGCAACGCTGTAACAAATTTATGCACGTTGGGAGGAACACTATCTATAGTAACTATTTCACCTTCATCCACATAGCCAACCAATGACTTTATAGTAATCACACCTGAATCAAGAAGTATCCAAACTTGTTGTTTTACCACATATTCTTTTCCCGAGTTCTCATGATAAACCCCCGATGCAAGCCAATCTGTTTCAAGGTATTCAGATGTTATAAAACCACTGGTACTCCTTGTTGTCATTCGAGTATCAGTTGGATTAAGCACAGTATACCCATGAGACTGGATATATGGCATAAACTCGTTCAATACCTGCTGAGAGTTAGTCAGATACTCAAGTTGTGTCGGAAATATAATTTTATTGGAACTGCAACTATATAAAAATATTGCAAGCGCTATAACTGTTAATCGTTGATTTCTTTTCATTGGGTACTTTCCATTTGAATTCATTGATTGAGATTTTACACAGAATTAATGAAAAATATTTCCATATTTTTTATCCTCATTTCAAAACTGTTTTACATTGCTTGTAATTTAAAAGTGCGTAGCCTTGTATTGAAACGTGTTGATTCGATCTATTATTTTATTAACATAATTATTGGGGCCGTAGCTCAGTTGGGAGAGCGCAGCGTTCGCAATGCTGAGGTCGTCGGTTCGATCCCGATCGGCTCCACATAGTAAACAATAATAAGAAACCCCGTTACTGCGGGGTTTCTGTTTTGTGCCCGGGGCCGGACTCGAACCGGCACGGCCACATTCGGCCAACGGATTTTAAGTCCGTCATGTCTACCAATTCCATCACCCAGGCAAAATCGATGAGGCGTCGGCCGGATTCGAACCGGCGAATAGCGGTTTTGCAAACCGTTCCCTTAGACCACTTGGGTACGACGCCATTTGTAAAATCGGTTAAAATCCGGAATAATTCGTTACAAAAATTAGGGTCATTTTATCATAAAACAATCAGGCAAATCTGAATAATAGCTCCCGGACTGATTCCATCTTTGATTTAAGATCGTTAATCGCCTGTGTTTGAAACCATAATTGTGTCGATATGGATAGAAATCCAACGATTAATAATCCATAAAGGACCTTGATATGTTTATCCATGGATGTACTCCTTTCTCTCCATTAACAGTATGGGTTAATATCTGTTATGGAAATGATGTACTTTAACATTTATCAGCGCTTACGGGATTGTAATATCCCTGCTGCAGTGCTGGATGAAATTTTTTCGGATAAAAAAGATTTAGATACATTATCCAAGTCATGGAAAGCATTAGAGGCCGAAGGATTAAATGGTGACGAAATCGCCGAAGAAATATCCAAAATTATTATTAATGAATTAGGTGACGATTTCATTCAATCTTTATCTAATGCGGTTGAAAAATAATTATATCTAATATTTTTCTTTACCTTTATCGGTATGGTTCGATCATAGTTTATATTTGAAAATTTTATAGCTCTTTCATTAATGATTTCGGCTTGAATTATCAATTCTTGGCGCGGCACTTTAGCTTCATACAAATCTAAATATTCTACGCAAGATTGATGCACTTTATTCATCTGCCCTGATTGATGTTCATCGAGGTAAAATACTGGATTTATATCCATATTTAATTTCATTCTCAAAACAGTTTTATATGCTTCCATCGAATTAACCTCTTGGGTAACTCCAAACTGAAAAAAAAGTAAAACAGTAACTATGTATTTCATTTCCCTATTTATTAACTCCTGCGAATTATTTCACTGAAATATTGAATAGACAAACAACGCTATCGCGCAATAGGCACAGGATGATGTCCAGCCAGTAAATCCTTTATAGTTTTCCGCATCTTCCTTGAATTGTCTCTCATCATTTGCTTTTTTAATAGCCTTTGCCATTTTTTTATCAGGACATTTTTTGATTTCTCTATAATAACGAAAAAGTTCTGTTAAACTTAATGATCGTATTCCATTTTTAGAAGCCTTCTCAATCATTTCACCCTTGCAACCAGTTTCTTTCATTTTTAAGTCAGCTTCATCTGCTTTCTCCTGGCCAACCATTGTAGAAACTGCTAACAAAATAAAAAGCCCCTTTATCGGGGCTAGAGAAAGAGATTTACGGTCCTTTTTAAAAGTCACTTCAATAAAATCAATTTCTTTGTTTTGGTAAATTCTCTCGTTTTTATTCTGTAGAAATATACCCCACCAGATACCTGTTGGCCATTTCTATCTATTGCATCCCAAATAACATTATATGTACCTGGAGCCTGATTCTGATGTACCAGTACGATCACTTCGTTGCCCAATATGTCATAAATGGATAAGTTGACATCAGTTTGGTATGGTAATTGATATTGGATTTTAGTTAAAGGGTTAAACGGGTTTGGATAATTCTGGTTTAAGGCAAAAGACTCTGGGATTTGTACCAAGTTGATTTCTTGTTCTCCCTCGGAAACAATCTCATTTCCAGACCCATAAAATATGTATGAAACAAAAATAGGTGCTTGAATATTTTCAGATTGTTGCACATTAACCCTTATTGGCTTCAGATCAAATCTACTTAGAGAACCAGCTTCATATATCGCGTGTCCAACATCTTGTTGATTACTAGATAAGATAATTTCTGATAGGTTTGTTGTATTTGCATTTTCAATCATAAGATTACTGAATTCATGATCATATCCAAGGAACACCTGCCCCGTTTTTGATCCGGAGGGAGGTTGAATAATAAAACCATTGGATGTCATACTAATCGATGGTTTCAGGGCTGAAATTGGCCGGGTTATTGTGCTTATTCCATGGTTTTCAACTGACCAACCCCAGAATCTGGCAAAAATCATTGCATCGTCCAGATCATATATAGAATTCCCATCCATGATCAAATGAGGGAAAGAACCGCGCGTTGGGCCCAATTCATATTGAAAATCTTTATTTTTCCAGCCGGAAACAAATTGGTTCATATCCTGCACATTGATTTTCATAT
>CAYXUK010000050.1:0-12577 GCA_964468295.1 uncultured bacterium
CAGACTTAGTGACTCAAGGAATGGGTACATATGGCAGCCGTAGTGCGGCGGTTGGGGGTGAAGCCCTATCAAATGCTGCTCATAGTATACGAGAAAAACTAGTTACACTTGCTGCACATCTGATGGAAGTGTCTGAAGATGATCTAGTATATGATGATGAGAATGGCAGTGTCCAAGTAAAGGGTGTTCCAGATAAATCCAAACCATTTGCCGAATTGGCTTTTGCTGCTTATAGTGGCCATAGCCTTCCGGAAGGAATGGATCCGGGACTGGAAACCGCAGCATACTATAATCCTGGCAATTTCACTTTTCCATCCTCAGCGCATCTAGTGCAATTGGAAGTGGATAAAGATACAGGAGAAATTGAAATTCAGAAATATCTGGCTGTTGAAGATTGTGGCAATGTGATCAACCCTATGATTGTAGAAGGTCAGATTGTAGGAGGTATAGTCCAAGGAGTTGGGCAGGCTCTTTATGAGCATGGTGTTTATGATGATGATGGTCAACTGGTTTCTGGATCTATGTTGGATTATACCATGCCCAGGGCCGACAATTTCCCCATGATAGATTCTGACCGGATTGAAACTCCGTCTCCCAGTAATTCACTGGGTGTCAAGGGTGTAGGAGAAATGGGGAGTATCACTTCTCCGCCGGCAGTTGTCAATGCGGTTGTAGATGCCTTATCGGACTACGATGTCAAGCATATCGATATGCCACTTACATCGGAGAAAATTTGGAATATTATTCAAGCGAACGGAGGTTAAGCTATGTATCCAGCTAAATTTGATTATCATCGTGCTAAATCAATTGAAGAAGCCGAATCCCTTTGCAAGGGAAATGCAGATGCCAGTTTTTTGGCCGGAGGTCATAGCCTGATACCAGCAATGAAGCTACGCCTTTCTGATCCAGGGGCGCTCGTTGATATTTCTGCTATTGATGACCTAAAAGGAATCAGCCGCGATGGAGATACGATCCGTATTGGTGCCTTGACAACCCATACAGAAGTCGGAACTTCTGATGTGGTCAAGGATGGTTGTGCTGCATTATCCGAAGCTGCAGGAATGATAGGAGATCCGCAGGTACGTAACCGAGGGACAATTGGTGGGAATATGGCCCACGCTGATCCTGCATCCGATTATCCAGGTATTCTAATGGCACTCGGAGCAACTATCGTAACGAGTAGCAGATCTATCAATGTGGACGATTTTTTCACGGGTCTCTTTGAAACGGCATTGAATGATGGCGAGATCATTAAGGAAATACAGGTTCCGGTAGTAGGTGGTGACAGTGGGGCAGCATATGCCAAGTTCTTCAATCCTTCTTCCCGTTATGCTGTAGTGGGTGTAGGTGCGCTCATCTCTAAATCCAATGGTTCCTGTTCGTCTTGCCGAATAGGTGTTACTGGTGCTGCAAGCCATGCTTTTCGAGCATCAGCAGCGGAAAAATCTCTTAATGGTTCTGATCTAGGAGATGATGCCGTTTCAGCTGCAGCTGAAAAAGTATCTGAAGGTCAAGAAATGCTCAGTGATCTGTCTGCTTCAGCTAATTATCGTACACATCTTTGCGGTGTGATGGCAAAGAGAGCTATAGAACAAGCAGCTTCGAGGAGTTGATAGTTTAAATTTGACAGATTTTTTTTCTAAAATGAAATATTTTTAGACGTAAACAGCTGGTTCAGATTCAAATTTATCTAAACATCCTTCACAACAAAAATAATATTCTTTACCTTTAAATTTAAATTGATAATCAGTTTTACTAGGGTTCACACCCATTCCACATATGGGGTCCTTTTTTTGGCCTTGCTTAATTTGCATAAAATCTATTACTAGTTCTTCCTCAAGTTTGGGTCGACTTTCTTTTACAATTTCTGCAATAATTGAAGTTGCAATTTCCTGAGGTGTAACAGCACCAATATTAAGACCGGCAGGGTATTTTATTTTTTTCAATTCAATTTTATTGTACCCTTTAGCTACAAGCTTATTAATTAGTTTTTCACCTTTTCTTTTACTTGAGATTAGACCCAAATATTCCGGTTTTGAATCTAATGCTATTTTCAAGGCACGGAGATCGCCTTGACCTTGGGTAGCAATAATTGCGAATGATGGTTTATTAAAGGATTTAAAATTATTTGAAGTTTGTATTCCTTCTGAAAGTGACAATTCACCTACATTTTTACCCATAACACGTACATCATAATTAAGTAATCTACTCATATTGGCAAGGGTTTCTGCCGTAGGTGTTGCCCCAAAAATCAAAATGGTTTTCATAGGTATCACCGGTTCAATGTGGCATTCTAAGGTTCCTTCACTTTCACAGTTTATGAGCACATTCTTTTTATAGCTATTTAGAGTTTCTTTTTCATCATCTGGACTTAATCTAATTACAGAAGATTTACCGGTTTTAATACATTTTATTGCTTCATCAATAATAATATCTTGTGCACACCCGCCCCCAATCCATCCATCCATTTTTCCATCAGGTGTGATGATTGCTTTGGACATGGGTTTGGCCGAAGTTGGTGCTATAGTATCGATAACAGTAGCAATCGCAAATGGTTCGCCGGATTTTTCTAGCTCTGCGGATCGCTGTATCCAGTTACAAGATTGTGCCATTACTTCTTTCTCAGTGCTCCTATAAGTCTTCCAGCCATTCCTTTTATAGCTGCACCAGCAACGGCAGTTCCACTTAATGAATTGTCAGATTGTTGGGAACTATCTTTGATATTTTCACTATTACCTTCCAATTTTGCACATAGGGATTGTGTAAATTGAACAAAGATTTGGTTAGAAACATCTTCGACCATACGAGATCCAAATTGAGCAAGCATGCCTTGAATAGTAACTGATGAATCACCATTGACTTCTGTGGTCCCATCACTTTTTTCGATTAATTTTCCAACCATTTCCATATTGGCACCACCTTTTCCTTTTGTATCTGTACCACGTCCTTCTATTTTCATAGTATAATTGGATTCATCAAGGGATTTAATAGCGATTTCACTTCGATAACTGGATTTAATAGGACCTACTTTTAGATTGAGCATAACTGAATGCTTATTATCTCCCAGAGCTTCATTATATTGGGCTCCAGGAATACAAGAAGACACACTTTTAATATCGGTCATATAATCCCAGACATCACTTATAGGCGCACTGATAGAAAAAGTTTTTGAAATTTCAACTTTCATACGCTTTTTTTATAATTAGGGTCTAGACAGCGTCCTGCTTATGAATTGCGCGCCAAACTTTTTCAGGAGTAAGGGGAATATCTATATGCCTGACACCAAGATGCGATAATGCATCTACAACAGCATTTGCTATTGCAGGCGGTGCACCTACTGTTGGTGATTCACCGACACCTTTCGCTCCCAAGGGATGATGGGGTGAAGGTGTGACCGTTTTATCTGTTTCCCAATTTGGCGTTTCTACTGCAGTAGGCACAAGGTATTCCATGAAACTGCCTCCTGTAATATTACCTTCATCATCATAGCTAATTTCTTCGTACAGAGAAGGTGCTAAGCCCTGAGTAAGACCTCCATGGATCTGTCCTTCAACAATCATAGGATTGATGATATTACCACAGTCATCTACTGCTAAAAACCTCCGAACCTTTACTTCACCTGTACCTGAGTCAATATCCACCACTGCAATGTAACTTCCAAAAGGATAAGTCATATTAGGCGGATCATAATAATGAGTAGCCTCCAAACCAGCTTCTAAACCCTGTGGGTGATTGGTGTAGGCTGCAAAAGCGATGTCTTGAATCGTAACTGATTTATCCGGAACACCTTTAACCGAAAATTTTCCAACTTCCCATTCAAGATCTTCTTCTGCAGCTTCCAGCAGGTGCGCAGCAATCTTTCGGGCTTTATCCTTAATTTTCCTGCAGGCCATTGCTGCTGCTGCCCCAGCTGTAGGCGTTGAACGACTGGCATAGGTCCCTAAACCATATGGTGCAGTATCCGTATCGCCTTCTTCAACAGAAACATCTGTATGAGGGATGCCTAATTCTTCTGCAATGATCTGGGCGTAAGTAGTTTCATGACCTTGCCCCTGAGATTTAGTTCCAAAACGGGCAATTACTTTTCCAGTAGGGTGAATACGTATTTCTGAACTATCAAACATTTTAATACCGAGAATATCAAAATCTTTGGAAGGCCCTGCTCCAACAACTTCTGTAAAAGAAGAGATCCCAATTCCCATTAATTCACCTTTTTTTCGTTTTTTTGCCTGTTCTTTGAGAAGCTTATCATAGCCAATTTTATCCATAGCCAGCTTTAAGGCTCCATGATAATCACCACTATCATATTCCCAGCCCATAGGTGATTTATACGGAAAAGCATCTTTCGGAATAAAATTATTCATTCTGATATCAGCTGCATCCATTCCTAATTCATCAGCAACAACATCCACCATGCGTTCGATTGCGTGGACAGCTTCGGTCACACGAAAAGAACAGCGGTAGGCTATCCCTCCCGGTGGTTTATTGGTATAAACACCATCCACTTCTACGAAGGCATTTTTAAAATCATAAGAACCGGTACATATGGAAAACATACCAGCAGGCCACTTAGATGGATTTGCCGCTGCGTCAGCGTAACCATGATCTGCTAAGGTTTTGATTCTCAATCCATTTAACGTTCCATCTTTATCCGCTGCTATTTCGCATGTCATATGGTAATCCCTGGCAAAAGAGTCTGCCTGGAGATTTTCTCGACGATCTTCAATCCATTTAATGGGTAGACCTGTCACTACTGAAGCTGCAATAGCAATCACATAACCAGGATATACAGGAACCTTTCCGCCAAACCCACCTCCAATATCGGGTGAGATAATGCGGATTTTATCTTCTTGTAAACCCACATGGCCAGCTACTAGAGCAAGAACTGTACGAATTGCATGTGGTGCTTGTGTCGTCATCCAGACTGTAAGTTGTCCAGTTACTGAATCAAATTCTGAAACACAGCCGCAAGTTTCGATGGATGCAACATGAATCCGTGGGAGATATATATCTTTTTTGACAGTAACATCTGCATTTTTGAAAATTTCATCTGTTCCTGACTTATCGCCTGCTTCCCAGTGAAAAATATGGTTGCTGTCTTGTCCTTCCTTATCATCCCGTATAATGGGTGCATCAGGATCAGTTGCTTTATGAGGATCAACTACAACAGGAAGTGGTTCGTATTCCACTTCGACCAGTTCAACACCATCTGCAGCGCTGTAACGATCCGTAGCAACTACAGCAGCAACTTCTTGTGCTTGGTAACATACCTTATCTATGGGCAGTACCATTTGTGTATCTGACATGAGTGTGGGCATCATATGCAGATTATATTCTTTTAATGTTTCGCCGGTGATTACCGCAGCAACACCAGGGTGTGCTAATGCTTTTTCAGTATTGATACTCTTGATTTTTGCATGGGCATAGGGACTGCGAACAATATCCATATATACCATTCCGGGTCGAACAACATCATCTACAAAATTGCCTTGTCCACGTATAAATCGAGGATCTTCTTTTCTTTTTACGGAATGTCCCATTCCGCCAACTTCTGGTGAGGTTTTGCATTGTGCCATTACTTATCTCCTTAATCTGCAGATGTTTCTTGAAGTTTATTTGAAGCGTATTGTACCGCTTTCACAATATTTACATAACCTGTGCATCGGCATAAATTACCCGAAATACCCCACCGAATTTCCTCTTCTGAAGGGTTAAGGTTCTTATCTAAAAGGTGCTTGGAAGACATGATCATACCTGGAGTACAGAATCCGCATTGTAGTCCATGTTCTTCCATGAAGCCTTCCTGCAATGGATGGAGTGCATCTCCTTCCATTCCTTCAATAGTCGTCACATCTTTACCATTAGCCTGAACGGCAAAAACAGTACAAGACTTTACAGCGGTACCATCTAATAAAACTGTACATGCGCCACAATGAGTCGTATCGCATCCAATATGGGTCCCAGTTAATCCATGGTTATCTCGAATGAGATGAACTAATAGTAAACGATCTTCTACTTCAGCCGTTTTTGCTTCTCCATTGACATTGACTGTAATTGTTTGGGTAGCCATCATGAACCTCCTTCTGCTCTATTTTTAGCAGTTTGTATTGCCCTACACGCTAAAGTTTTGACGATAGCACGTTTGTATTCTTCTGAACCACGATGATCACCTACAGGCTGAGAAGCAGCTGCAGCAAGTTCTGCGGCTTTATTAATATCATCATCCGATACGGATGTACCTTCCAGGGAATCTTGCGCTTCAGAAGCACGAATTGGTGTGGGACCAACATTGGTTAGACCAATCCCGGCACTGCTACAAGAATCTCCATCAAAATGAAGTGCGGCCGCAACACCAGCAATAGCATAATCACCAACTTTTCGTTCTAGTTTTTTGTATGCGGCACCGGATTTTCCATTTGGGGTTGGAATTTTTATCTCGGTAAGAATTTCATTTTGACCAAGATCGGTCATGAGCGGTCCTTTAAAAAAGTCATCTATAGAAATTGTACGCTCTCCACCGGTCAACATGCCACCAGGTCCTTTCGCGACAACTTCTGCGCTGAGAGCAACCATGGTTGCTGGATGATCATTTGCCGGATCACCGTGCGCAATATTGCCGCCAACTGATGCTAAGTTTCTTACTAGTGGATCGGCGATCACCTCGGAAGTGTCCTTTAAAATTGGATATTTTTCTGCAACCAGTTCTGAGACTTCCAGTGCGGATTCGCGTGTCATTGCTCCGATGCAAAGGTACCCGTTTTCTTCTTTAATATAGTCTAAATCAGAAATTCCATTAATATCTACGAGATGAGTTGGCTCTGCGAGCCGTAATTTCATCATAGGGATCAAGCTATGGCCACCGGCTAAAATTTTAGCGTCATCGCCAAGTTCGCCAAGTAGTTTGATTGCCTCATCCACAGTCGTAGGTGCGTGATAATCAAATGATCCTGGGATCATAGTACGCCCTCCTAATTTTATTATTCCCCGCTCGTACTATTTGGTGTGGCAATCACCTCGGAAAGGTAGACGAGTGTAATAAAAAAGATATTATAATCCAAATCAAATAGGAATTGAAATATTCTCACTATCATTGACATTTACATGATAAAGACCTACTTTCGGCGCCATGAAAAAATTACAAGACCTTAATTCTGTCGAGACTATTCAAGATTGTCTCAATGAGACTAATTATATTGCGGATCGAACGCTCGCGACTTCTATTTATTTATCGATAAATATGTCAAAACCCATTTTTTTAGAAGGGGAACCAGGTGTAGGAAAAACCGAAGTGGGAAAAGTCTTGGCGCAAATAATGGATACTGAATTAATCCGTCTCCAATGCTATGAAGGGCTGGATGTTCACAATGCTATATATGAGTGGAATTATTCCCGTCAAATACTCCAGATACGTATGATGGAAGCTGAAGGGAAAAAAGATAAGGATAAAATATCAAAAGAGATATTCGGAACAGATTTTTTAATTAAAAGACCTTTATATCAGGCCATTGATTATCATGGTGATAATCCGCCAGTATTACTTATTGATGAGTTGGATAGGGCTGATGAGGAATTCGAAGCTTTCTTACTAGAGATACTTTCAGATTTTCAAATTTCTATACCTGAAATTGGTACCATAAGAACTGATAAACCGCCCATAGTAGTTATAACGTCAAACCGTACTAGGGAAATTCATGATGCACTGAAGCGTCGCTGTCTTTATCATTGGATTAGTTATCCATCTGCTGATCAGGAATTTGAAATCATTAAACGTAAAATCCCTGAAGTCAATAAAGATCTCGGTCGTCAAATTGTCGCTTTTGTCCAGGCCGTTCGCCAAAATGATTTTTATAAACTACCTGGTATCGCTGAAACGATTGACTGGGCGAATGCACTGATAAAACTGGGCGTAACCGAACTCTCCACTGAAATTACTGCTGACACACTGGGTACTCTCCTAAAATATCAAGATGATATCGAAAAAATGGATGGAGAAACAACCCAAGGCATGGTTCAGCGTGCCTTTGCAGAAGCGGACACGATTTCTGCATGATTCATATTTTGTGACTACTACAGCAATCCAGTCTCGACTTCACAACGCCATCACCGTATTTGGGCGATTTCTGCGTCAGGCAGGTTATAGTTTAGGTACGGGGGAAATTATGAATGCTATTGAAGCAAGTTCAAAAATAGGACTATCCAACCGAGAAGACTTTCGGCAGGCATTGAAAACCTGTTTTATTACCGATCACAAGCTTATCCCATTGTTTGACCAATTATTTGATATTTACTGGCGCAATCCAGATCGGATAGAAAATGTGTCTGATATTTTGCGCAAATTAAATGAATCACGATTAGGGAAGGCCGAACTTGGAAGCATGAAAGACCAAGTGAAAGAATTATATAAAAAGCGGGTGGAAGGATATAAAGGTAAAGAGGAGGTTGAAAAAGAGGAAGAAAAACCATTTGATGTTTTTCTATATAGCCCGCAAGAGGTGCTCCGAAAAAAACGTTTTGACGCATATACACCAGAAGAATTGGAAGAAGCAAAAATATTTATCAAACAATGGAATTGGGAATTTAGTTTGCGGAAACTTCGGCGACTCAAATCCGGTTCAACCCCATATCGATTAAATATTCGTAATACTATCCGAAAAAATATTTTTCCCGCTCAAGATTTTATTGAATTACAGTGGAAAGAAAGAAAAACAAAGCCACGACCCATAGTCATCCTAACTGATATTAGCGGCTCCATGGATCATTATACGAGAATTTTGCTGCATTTTATTTTTTCTATACATTCAGTTAACCGGCATGTGGAAGCATTTACATTTGGAACTAGATTAAGCCGTATTACACATTATTTGCGTCGAAAAGACGCGAATGATGCTTTGGATTTAGTAAATCAATCCGTAAAAGATTGGTCCGGTGGTACAAAAATAGGAAAAACATTGGAAACGTTTAATCAAATATGGGCACGTCGGGTGCTTACTGGTGGTGCGGTTGTATTGATTATTAGTGACGGATTAGATACGGGGGATATTGAACTGTTGACAAAAGAATCAAGCCGATTGCACCGCAGCTGTCATAGATTGATTTGGCTAAATCCTAACCTGGGTTTCAAGGATTATGAGCCAATTACTAAGGGTGTGCAAAGTATTTTACCGAACGTAGATGATTTCTTACCCATCCATAATCTTGACAGTCTAATTGAACTGGGTTCATTATTGGGCAAATTGGATAAACGGCAATTCATCAGGGCAATGGCATGATGATTTCGGCAACGATCTTAGCAGCAGGACAGTCTCTCAGAATGGATAATGATAATAAACTATTATTGCCCATTGAGGGCGTAGCCATAATTGAACATGTTTGTAAAACTGTTTTAAGTGTGAACATCAATCCAGTGATTGTAATTACAGGATATGAAAATGAAATTGTATCTCAGGCCATTCCAAAAGAAGTAGATAATATAGTTTACAATTCAGACTGGAATTCAGGTATGGCCAGCTCAATTTATAAAGGAATATCTTCTTTACCTGAAAATGTGGATGGTAATATGATTGTTTTGGGAGATATGCCCATGATTTCTAAAGATACATTACAATTACTAATAGAGCAGTTCATTAATGAAAAGGGAAGACGGATTATTTATCCGATTTATAAAAACCGTCAGGCTAACCCGGTGATTTTCCCTCAAAAATATTTTTCAGAGATTTTATCTTCGACAGGTGATCGTGGTTGTAAAAAAGTCTTGAAACAGTATCCGGATGATGCTATTGGCGTTCCGATTCAATCGCAAGAGGTGGTACTTGATTGCGATACTAAGGATGATTATTTTCACTTATTAGCAAAAAAGTCAGATTATGTCGAAACATAAAGAATTGATCGAAATGATGAGCAACCTGGAAAAGGCTGAGATACCCTATGCCATTGCATCTGTATTTAGTGTCCAAGGTTCATCATCGGGAAAAATTGGAGATAAAGCACTATTCAATGAAAAGGGAAAACGTATTATTGGGTATGTTGGAGGTGGTTGTATTGAAAACCGTGTTGCTTCGGTAGCAAAAGAATCGTTATCAGATGGTAATCCCAAAATTATTGATATCGATTTGGACAGTGATTTAATGGAAATGGGAATACCTTGTGGAGGGTATATGTCAGTAATTGTAGAACCGCAAATGGTTAATCCAACTCTGCTTGTTAGAGGAATGGGTCGCGTGGTTGAAGTCCTTTGCCAGATAGCCAGCCTGTTAAAATTCAAGGTTGTTGTTCAAGCACCAAAAGATGAAGAAAATCGATTTGCGGATGCAAATCAGGTTATAACTGAGCCACTTGAGATGGAAGACATTGACTTTAAGGTTGATTATTTTATTTTGGCAACTCATCACAGGGATGATGATAAAATCGCATGTGAAGCATTGAAAAAGGGCATTCCATATGTTGGTGTTGTTGCTAGTGCAAAAAAAACAAGTATTATTATGGATTATCTATTAGAAAATGGATTGAATAAAGATGACTTAAATCGATTTTATTCTCCTACCGGTTTGGATTTGAAGGCAGCTACTGCGGAAGAAATTGCATTAAGCATCATGTGTGAAATTGTTATGCTGCGGAATAATGGTTCAGGTCATCCCATGCGCGCGATGATAGAAACCAAAGAATCTAAAATCAAATCTTAACTATCAAAAAAAGATGGTGATCTTTTTTGTTATAATGTAATTATGCATCAGCCTATTTATCTAGACAACCAATCAACTACGCCTCTAGATCCTGCTGTTTTAAAGTCGATGCTGCCATTCTTTCAAAACAAATATGGTAATGCTGCCAGTGTTCATCATGCCTATGGCCGAGAAGCAAAAGAAGCCGTAGAAATGGCCCGTAGAATTATTGCAAGTGAATTGAATGCCCAAACAAGAGAAATCATTTTTACTAGTGGTGCAACAGAATCCATTAATCTGGCAATTCGTGGAATCTGTGACCAACAAAAGGAAAAAGGAAGACATCTTATAACTCAGGTCACTGAACATAAAGCAGTGCTAGATACCTGTGCAGCTATGGAAAAACAGGGCTGGGAGGTTACTTATCTGCCTGTTGATGAAACAGGACGTGTCGATCCTGATGCAGTTATGGAATCTGTCCGTACCGATACTGTCCTGGTAGCAATTATGCATGCCAATAATGAAATCGGTACAATTCAACCTGTCAGTGAGATCGGTGCCATTTGCCATTCAAAAAATACATTCTTTCTCGTAGACGCCTGTCAATCTTTTGGCAAATTGCCAATAGATGTCGAGGAAATGAATATTGATCTACTGGCTGCTACCGGGCACAAGATTTATGGCCCCAAGGGAATCGGAATGCTGTTTGCTCGGCAAAAAGACCCCAAAGTAAAATTAACGATCCAATTGGAAGGGGGTGGACATGAAAGAGGTATGCGTTCCGGTACGCTACCAGTCCCACTAATTGTTGGTTTTGGAAGCGCAATTGAAGTTTGTCAAGAGAAACGGGATGAAGAAAATGCGAAACTGGAAAAGTATCGTGACCAAATGATTGACGAAATTATTTCCGCACATCCGAAAGTTATATTAAATGGCCTTAGAAAAAACCGGCTAGCTCACAATATTAATTTATGTTTTACTGGTTTGGATGCTGAGACACTTATTACTAAAATGAAAGGTATAGCCTGTTCCACAGGTTCTGCGTGCAGTAGTGCTAATTTAGAGCCATCCCATGTTATAAAAGCCCTTGGCCATGATAATGAAATGTCTCATTCAGCTATTCGCTTTAGTCTAGGGAGATTTAATACTCCAGAAGAAATTCAAAAAGCAACACGGGAAATAATCGATGTCGTATCGGACCTAGAAAAAAAATTACCGCGTCATCAACATATAAATAATTGAGGATGAGAATAAAATCATGACAGATAAAATTTTTAATCCCAAAAAGGAATGGTCTACAAATGCGCATTTTCAAAATATGGAAGAGTATAAAAAAACCTATGCCGATTCCATTGCTGATCGAGATGCATTCTGGGCTGAAAAAGCAGAACGAATTATATGGTCAAAGAAATGGGATTCCGTTGGAAAATTTGATTTTATAAATGCGAATATCAAATGGTTTGAAGGGGGTAGGCTCAATATGAGCTATAATTGTCTTGATCGTCATGTAGAGGCAGGAAAAGGTGATCGGACAGCGCTCATATGGGAAGGAAATAATCCATCGGAAGATCGGTGTTTCTCGTATAGTGAATTATTACAAAAAGTCCAAAAGTTTGCAAATGTACTTAAAGACCTTGGCGTAGAAAAAGGAGATCGAGTGTGTCTATATATGCAAATGGTTCCACAACTTCCAGTTGCTATGTTGGCGTGTGCCCGGATTGGAGCTGTACATTCCGTTGTATTTGGTGCTTTTAGTTCCGATTCACTGCGGGATAGGATCAATGACTCGGCCTGCAAAATATTGATCACACAGGATACAGGTGTTCGCGGTACAAAACAGAATATTCCCATGAAAGTCAATGCAGATAAAGCTGTGGAACAAACGCCGTCCATTGAACATGTTATTGTTGTAAAAAGAA
>CAYXUK010000051.1:0-12294 GCA_964468295.1 uncultured bacterium
TCTAGCTGCGTTTTATCAAGGAGGCGTTAGAATATTGGATATATCCGGTGAATTATTAGGGGATCTATATAAACAAGGCCGTGAGATCGGCTTTTTTAAATCTTTTCATAAGGAAGGAAGAATATCTAATGCACCTATGGTCTGGGGTGCCCAGCCCTATAAGGATTATATTTTTTTCTCAGATATGAACAGTGGTTTATACTGTATACAACTGGAGGATAAAGATAAAAAAGGTCCAAGCACACCATAAATTAAATTGAAAATAAAAGGGTGGCATGCTATCAATCATGCCACCCTTAATTTATTTAATTATATTAGTTTGAAGCTGGTGTAGTCATTTCAGGGATTAATCGATTTATTTCCGTTGTTGATTTTGTATAACTTGAATTCCAATCTTTAATATCTTTTTCCCAAGCTTTTTCACCAAATGCTTTTACCCATCTTTCTTTTACTGATGGGCCTGTATATGCCATATCGGCCATGCTGTCCATCCGTGTTATTAACACTAATAAGCCATCTTGATCTCCACCTGAGACAATAGCATACACACCATAACTAGCATCATAATTTGATTTGTTATTGGCCTCTACTGCTTTACGCAAAATATTTAACATGGTACCCCTACCACCGGGTTTTGTATAATACATTGTTCCTTCCCACATAGGCGCACTGCGATCATTGTAACTGGCATCAAGTATTTTTTCGAAAAACATCATACCGCTGCTATCTTCCACATACTTCTTCGTAATGCTGGCCCAATCATCATTATGAGCTTTCGTTGTTTTGCGATCTGCATAATCCTGCCAATAGTGGCCGGTTGTTCCAGTGAAATACTGTCCGCTTCGAGGGCCACTCATCACTTTAGCGCCAAATTGGGACCATTGATCTGGGCCATGCCATTTAGCAATATGATTGGCAACAGCTTTTTCATATGCTGCTTCCTTACCTACATATACTTTTGAATATCCACCACTGGCAGCGACAGGATTTTCCTGAGCGAAGGCAATAGTAGTAAACAATATCAGTAAGGTTGTAATGAATCTTTTCATTTTTCCTCCTTGTTAATTTTAAATAAAGAAAGTGGAAAAATTTTTCACTTTCTTCCAGTAAGATTATGAATGGACTAAGAAATATTCAATATTTTAAAAATGTTTTTCAAAGTATATCATAAGACAATTTAATTTTTTAATTAAAATGCTTCTTATTTTACGACATTTATCCATATTCCTGATTATCACGATATTCACCAGCTGTGGGAAACAGGACGGTGATTCAAAACTCCTTCACTCTATTCTGGATTCCATGAAAGCGGACTTTCCGAAAATTGTGGCAAATCCTAATAAGTATCGTCTTCAGATCATATATACGCAAGTCGATCGAAATCCGGATCAATTGCCAAGTTTTACTACTTATTATTACCATTTTGATCCTGAAAAATATTTTTATCCTGCAAGCACAGTGAAATTCCCTGCGACTGTGCTCGGACTTGAAAAAGTTAATCATTATCAATCTCTTGGCTTGAAAAAGGAATCGCCCCTAACAGTAGGGGTAGGCTTTGAAGGGCAGACAGCCGTTTACGAAGATTCTACTTCAGAAAATAGAAAAGCTTCCATAGATCATTATATTAAAAAGATATTCGTGGTATCCGATAATGATGCATATAACCGGTTATATGAATTATTAGGACAGGATGGATTTAACCAGCGGATGTGGGATTTGGGCTATCCCGAAACCCGCATTCGGCATCGGTTGTCCATACCGCTTTCCTTGGAGCAGAACCGTTATACGAATCCAATTACTTTTTACGATGAAAAAGGCAAGCAGCTTTTTAATCAGCCCCAGCGGAGATCTGTTCTGAATCTATCTGTAAATTCTAACGAAAATTTGATAGGGAAAGCTCATTTGGAGAATAGCAAAATGGTGGATACTCCAATGGATTTTTCTGTAAAGAATTTTTTCAATTTAGATGAACAACAGCGTTTTTTACGTCAAATCATATTTCCATCCACAGCTTCTGAATATAGTAGATTGGATTTAACGCAGGATGATTATGTTTTTCTTTATGAATGGATGTCCAAATTACCGCGGGAAAGTCACTATCCTTCCTATCCTGATTATGATAAATACTACGATGGCTATTGCAAATTTTTCATGTATGGCAGTGTAAAGGAGGAAATACCAGATTATATTCGCATTTTCAATAAGGTTGGATTGGCCTATGGTTTCCTTACAGACAACGCCTATATTATTGACACAAAGAATGGGTTAGAATTTTTTCTTTCAGCAGTCATATATGTTAATGAAAACCAAATTTTGAATGACGATGTATATGAATTCAAAGAAAAAGGATTACCGTTCTTCACTGAGCTCGGAAACCGGATTTATGAACATGAGCTAAATCGTCAGAGAATAATAAAGCCTGATTTTTCTCACCTGTATTTAACCGAAAACTAAACTAAGTTTTCTACTGTCATTTCCAACAATAAAAATGAAGATTAAAAAACGAGTGTATTATTCAAAAAGAAAACCTGTTTTACAGTTTTGGTTATGTTTTTTGATTGTAAATGTATCCTATTCGTCATTTGTTAATGGAGGTGGTAATAAAACAGGTATTTCCAATAAAAATGAACCACCCAATATCGTATTTTTATTTGCTGACGATGCCGGTTATGGTGATTTTGGTTTCCAAGGTAGTAAGAATTTTGATACTCCCAATTTAGATCGCCTCGCAGAAAAGAGTGTAAAATTTACCCAAGCATATACAACGGCAGCTGTGTGCGGTCCATCTCGAGCCGGTTTAATGACCGGTCAGTATCAGCAACGTTTCGGTGTAGAAGAAAATAATGTTCCTTCTGCCATGAGTTCTGCAGGACTAACTGGAGAGGACATGGGCCTTCCCTTAGAACAAAAAACCATAGCTGATTACCTTAAAAATGAGGGTTACCGGACTACTTATCTGGGAAAATGGCATCTCGGAGGTGCGGATAGGTTTCACCCTTTAAAAAGGGGTTTTGATGAGTTCTACGGTTTTCGTGGTGGAGCTCGAAGTTATTTTGCTTATGAAACACCTCCTAAAGATTCTCTAAGAAGAATGGAAAGAGGTTTTCGAAATTTTTCGGAACATGAAGGATATTTAACCGATGTTTTAGCTGATGAAGCTCTCACTTTCATTGATCAAAATAAAGATAACCCATTCTTTTTGTTTCTTTCTTTTAATGCAGTTCATACACCCATGCATTATTTAAATGAAGACTTGCCGCGAAAAAGCCACATTCAGAGAGAACATCGTCAACAACTATATGCAATGACCAAAGCGATGGATCGTGCTTGTGGACAAATTCTTGACAAACTAGACGATTTGAAACTGACTGGGAATACATTAATTATATTTACCAATGATAATGGAGGTGCTTGGATCAATTATTCTTCCAATGAACCTTTAAGCGGTGTAAAAGGCACTCATCTTGAAGGAGGTATTCGAGTACCATTTTTATTATCAATGGGAGATCATTTTGCTGGTGGCACCAACTATGATTACCCCATCAGTACTATGGATTTACTCCCCACATTTGTTGATGTGGCAGGTGGAAATGTAAACGAATTAGAAAATATCGATGGTGTCAGTTTAATCCCTTTTCTAGATGGGACAAGAAATGGATACCCGCACAAAACGCTTTACTGGAAGAAAGAAACTCGTGCAGCCATCCGTGATGGAGATTGGAAACTGATTCGTCTTCCGGATCGGCCTGCCTTGCTATATAATCTTTCTAGTGATTTATCTGAACAAATCGACTTATCTCAAAAACACCCAAAAAAAGTGAAAAAACTATATAAAAAATTATTTGATTGGGAAGTGACTTTGAAACGACCAATCTGGATGACAAGGCGAACAAACAGTAAGCAGGCGATGAAAATTTTTGATCAATATAAAAAATAAAAATATTCAATGAAGCGAATTTCCATATTTATTTTTTCTTTTTTGCTCAATTCATGTGATCAAAGTCCAGTGCGCCCTAATATTATTTATATATTAGCTGATGATCTGGGTTATGGTGAATTGGGAGTGTATGGGCAAAAAATTATTGAAACTCCGAATATTGATTTGTTGGCAAAAAACGGCATGCTTTTCACCCAGCATTATTCCGGTTCTCCGGTTTGTGCGCCATCCCGTTCGGTGTTCATGACCGGGCAGCACACAGGACACACACCCATTCGAGGAAATGACGAATGGAAAGAGCGTGGCGATACTTGGAACTACCAGGCCATGTTTGACAATCCTTACCTGGAAGGTCAGAGGCCGATACCGGATAGTACTGTCACGATTGCAGAACTATTAAAGTCCGCCGGTTATAAAACAGGAATGGTAGGTAAATGGGGCTTAGGAGCACCAACAACTGAAGGTCTTCCAAATCGACAGGGGTTTGATTTCTTTTACGGTTATAATTGTCAGCGTCAGGCTCATACACTTTATCCCATGCATTTATGGCGAAATGAAGAGCGCCATCTATTAAATAATAAAAATGTCCCTCCTCACGCTAACTTGGAAGAAGGAGTAGACCCGAATGATCCTGCCAGTTATGACGATTTTATATTGAATGATTATGCCCCAGAGTTAATGCATAAAGAAGCGATAAAATTTTTGGAAGAGAATCAAAACCAACCCTTTTTTCTATATTATGCATCACCCTTGCCGCACGTTCCATTGCAGGCACCTGAGAAGTGGGTGAACTATTACCGTGCGAAGCTAGGAAAGGAAAAGCCCTATACTGGAACATCTTATTTTCCTAACCAAACACCCCGTGCCACGTATGCTGCCATGATTTCTTATCTAGATGAGCAGGTTGGGGATTTGGTAAGCAAATTAGTTGAGCTTGGTGTATATGAAAATACGATCATCATTTTTACTAGTGATAACGGTCCGACCTATGCCGGTGGAGCAGACACACCATTTTTTGATAGTGCCAAACCTTTTAAAACAGAATATGGCTGGGCCAAAGGGTTTGTCCATGAAGGTGGCATTCGAGTTCCTATGATCGCGAGTTGGCCGAGTAAAATCAAAACAGGTAGTCAATCCGATCATATCTCGGTGTTTTATGATATGATGCCAACATTTTGTGATTTAGTTGGTATTACCATCCCCTCCAATACTGATGGTATTAGTATTGTTCCGACACTCATGGGAAGGAAGAGTCAGAAAAAACACGACTACCTCTATTGGGAATTTCCGGCATATAAAGGCCAACAGGCAGTTCGCATGGGAAAATGGAAAGCGATTCGAAGGGATATTTATGAGGGGAACTTGGCTATTGAACTTTATGATTTGGAATCGGATATCCAGGAACTTAACAATGTGGCCGATCAGCATATGGACATTGTTAAAAAAATAACTATCATTTTGGATAAAGCTCATACACCGTCCCATTTGGAACGGTTTCAATTTCCACAATTGGGAGATTAGAAATTGTTATGAAAAAATGGACAGGGTACCGTCCCGAATTGGCTCAAGAAAAATTTGATGTAATTATTATTGGCTCAGGAATGAGCGGACTTACAACGGCGGTCTTACTTGGCCAGCACAACTATAGAGTCCTTTTAGTTGAGAAACATTTTAAGGCTGGTGGGTTTACCCACACATTCAAGCGCAAACAATATGAGTGGGATGTAGGAATCCATTATATAGGAGAAGTTCATAATACCAAAACCTATGCTCGGCGCCTTTTCGACCGTGTGACGGATGGAAAATTGCAGTGGGCCAAAATGGACGATAATTATGATCGTATCATATTCCCTGATAAATCTTACGATTTTATTGCTCCCAAAGAAAAATTTATTGATTCTCTGTCTGCCCATTTCCCTGAAGAGGAGCATAATATTCGTGAATATGTTAATCTCCTTAATTCTCAGGTTAAGAGTGTAAAGGGATTTTTTTCCAGTAAGGCGTTACCCAAATGGTTGGCACCCTTGCTTAGAAATTCAATGACGAAACAATTTTACAAAAATGCGAATAGGTCCACCAAAGAGGTCCTTGGAGAATTGACGCAAAATGAAAAATTATTGGGTGTATTAACTGGGCAATGGGGTGATCATGGATTGCCTCCGGAACGTAGTAGCTTTGCTATGCATGCAATGGTGGCCCGGCATTATTTGGATGGGGGAAACTACCCTGTTGGCGGTTCAAGAATGATTGCAGAATATACTACGGATTTGATCGAAAAACTGGGTGGCAAGGTGGTGGTGAGTACTGGCGTGGATGAAATACTGGTCCATGGCGGGAAAGTAACTGGTGTTCGATTAGAAAATGGTAATGAATTGTTTGCAGATAAAGTCGTTAGTAGTGCTGGACTTGTAAATACCGTAAATACATTTCTGAGGAATCAGCCACAGTTCAGCAAATTTAAATCGAAATTGAAAAAAGTTCAGCCAACCGAAAGTTATTTATGTTTATATATTGGATTGAAAAAATCAGCAAAGGAGTTGGGCTTAAAAACAACAAATCTTTGGATTTATCCGGGGTATAACCATGATAAGAATATCGCCGATTATCAACAAGACCCAGATGGGGATTTTCCGGTTGTTTATGTTTCATTTCCATCTGCAAAAGATCCCGATTGGGATAAGAATCATCCTGGATGCGCTACGATGGAAGCCATTACTTTGGGTCGATGGGAATGGGTTGAAAAATGGGATAAAAAGCCGTGGAAAAAAAGAGGGAATGAATATGAAAATTTTAAGGAAGAGATCTCACAAAAAATATTAAATATTGTGTTCAAGCATGTGCCCAATGTAAAAGAATCATTGGATCATTATGAACTATCCACACCACTTTCAGTTCGAGACATGGCTCATTATCCGGCAGGCGAAATGTATGGGCTTAACCATACGCCAAAAAGGTTTCGTCAGAAATGGCTGCGTCCACAAACGGGGATAAAAAATTTATATCTTACTGGACAGGATATTACTACAGTTGGATTAACGAGTGCCTTGTTCTCAGGATTGCTGACTGCTTCGACCATTCTTGGAAAAAACCTTTTTAAAGAACTGTAATCCTCAATCGATTTTTTTTTCTTCTTCAGGCATCTTTACCTAAGTTCTCGTCCCATTTTTAGAAGGAATTTCAATGTATAAAGTGCTGATAAATATCTTGTTATCTATTTCTGTCCTTTTTGCAGAGGGCCTAAAATCACCTTCGGAATTTCTAGGTTATGACCTGGGTGAAAATTTTACTTATCATCACCGTGTCGTATCTTATTTTGAACATGTAGCTGAATCGGTAACGCATGTAAAAATTGAGCATTATGGTAAAACCTATGAACAGCGTCCTTTGATTGTAGCCATTGTTTCCAGTCCTGAGAATATGGCAAACCTGGAACGTATCCGTAATGATAACTTAAAAAGAGCTGGATTGTTGGATGGTAAACCTTCTGGGGAAAATGTGGGTATTGTCTGGCTCAGTTATAACGTGCATGGAAATGAAGCTAATTCTACTGAAGCTTCTATGAAAACACTGTATACATTAGCTGACCGTTTAAACAAAGAGGCGCAAAAATGGCTGGAAAATACAGTTGTAATATTAGATCCCTGCATTAACCCCGATGGTCGAGACCGCTATGCAAACTGGTTTCGCATGACCAGAAATAGGTGGCCAAATGTAGATCCTATAGCGCGAGAACATATGGAACCTTGGCCCGGTGGGCGCACCAACCATTATTATTTTGATTTAAACCGAGATTGGGCCTGGCAGACCCAGACAGAGTCAGAATCACGAATTCAATTATACAACCAGTGGCTACCCCATGTTCATGTGGATTTTCATGAACAGAGTCCCAATAGTCCCTACTATTTTGCCCCTGCAGCTGAGCCGTTCCATGAATATATCACCGATTGGCAGCGTGAACTTCAAACTATGATTGGTAAAAATCATGCAAAATATTTTGATGAAAACAACTGGCTTTACTTTACCAAAGAAGTGTTCGATTTGCTTTATCCGAGTTACGGGGATACGTATCCTACTTATAATGGCGCTATTGGAATGACCTATGAACAGGCTGGCGGCGGCGGTGGTGGTGTGGCAGTTGAACTAACCGATGGGGATACACTGACACTTTTGGATCGACTGACCCACCATCATACAACTAGTTTGTCAACCGTGGAAGTGGCATCAAAAAATACGGATCGTATGCTTGAAGAATTCTCCCGATTTTTTGCAACTGGTAAGGATGATCCAAGGGGAAACTATAAGGCCTATATCATTCCTGCTTCGAACGATGGAGATAAACTGAGTGACCTGAAGCTATGGTTGGAAACCAATGGTATCACCTATGGTCATGCGGGAGGAACACGTACATACCAGGGTTTTCACTATCAAACGGGAAAAACCCAATCAATTAAAACAAAAACAGATGATCTGGTTATTTCTGCCCACCAACCCAAGTCAGTATTGGTACAGGTGCTTTTTGAACCGAATACAATTTTGAGAGATTCCCTGACATATGATATTACTGCTTGGGCTTTGCCTTATGTATATGGCCTGGAAGCTTATGCTGTGAAAAATGAAATCAAGCCGAAAGCTGCCAAACCCAAACGAGTAGCATCCAAAAGTTTTAAAGAAAAACCTTATGCATATCTATTGCCATGGCAGGGTATTTGGGATCTGAAATTTCTTGTTTATTTATTTAAGCATAAGGTGGTTGTACGAGTTTCCCAGGAATCATTTGAAATAGATGGACAGTCATTTGATAGAGGAACCTTAGTCATTACTCGAAATGGGAATGAGGACCTTGGGAAAGATTTCGATCTGATTATTGAGAATGCGGCCAATGAGTTCAAACGATCGTTGACTACTGTCACTACTGGTTTAGTAACCAAAGGAAAAGATTTTGGTTCACGCTCCATGCGGGTAGCAAAAGCACCTAAAATCGGCTTATTATCAGGGAATGATGTACGCAGTTCTGCATTTGGAGAGGTGTGGCATTATTTTGAACGTCAGATCGAATATCCAATTACTGTACTAAACAGCGATTATTTTAACCGAATCCCAAAACATGATTTTGATGTACTTATTCTACCCTCAGGTAATTACAGTAATATAAATCAAGAAACTCTTAATGAATTGAGGCATTGGGTCCGTTCTGGTGGAAGGCTGATTCTAATGGATTCTGCGTTAGACAGTTTCGTTGACCGGAAGGGATATGGATTGAAATCATATGCCAATGATGATGAGAAGAAAGCGTCTGAGAAAAAACAGAAAGCACGCAAGCTAACTGAACGGTTAAAAATGTATAAGGACAGACAACGGGATCGATTAAGTGATAATGCGTATGGTTCTATTATTAAAATTAAAATGGATAATTCTCATCCTTTGGCCTTTGGATATAATGATGAATACTTTTCACTTAGATTGCGGAACAAAAGATATACTTATTTACCACGAGGCTGGAATGTAGGAATAACCCAGGATTCTACCGCTTTGGTCAGTGGATTTGTGGGATACAAGGCTCAGGAAAATTTTCGGGAATCAATGGTATTTGGTGTAGAAGAAATTGGCCGAGGTCGAGTGATCTATCTATCAGATAATCCTTTATTTCGAGCATTTTGGTATAACGGTAAATTATTGTTTGGAAATGCCGTATTCATTGTTGGGAATTAATTTCGACGGGAACTCAATCATGCGTCCCATACTAAATAAATAATGAAAAATATATTCATCATCTCATTTCTCATTTTTGCTGGTTGCGAGCGGTCTGATTTTCAATTGAAAACGGTGGATGCAAAGGCCCTCTATAAACAGATCGCTACCCATAAGGGCAAAGAAGCTGTCCTGATCAATTTCTGGGCAACCACCTGCTCGCCCTGTTTGAAAGAATTTCCCATGATCATGGAACTTTCTAATGCATATGAAGAGAAGGGAATGAAAATCTATTTTGTGACGACAGACTGGATGGATTATAAAGATAAAGCCATTGCATTCCTCGAAAAACAGGGTGTAAGAGGGTTGACGTTCATCAAAGAAGATGGGAACGACAATAATTTCATTCGAGCCATCAGTGATGATTGGTCCGGCGCTCTCCCTTTTACGATGGTTTTTGATATAAATGGACAACTTACAGATGCATGGGAAATGGAAAGGGATAAAGCTTATTTTGAGACTGCTATTCAAAAAGCACTGGCCAGCTGATGAAATTTGAACAATTCCAATTAGAACGTAATCAGTCTCTATGGGAAGGAAGGGTAGATTATAATCTATCTGAGAGCGGGGTTCATCCAGGCACAATTAAATCATTATTTGACGCTGAATTAATTGAAAAAATTGAAAATACAGAAATAACATATGGTTTTACCGAAGGCTCAATAGAATTACGGAATGCAATTGCTTCGATTTATACCGGCGCAACAAAAAATAATATTCAAGTATTCAATGGTTCCGCAGAAGCCAATATGGTGGCCATTCTGACCTTGATGGAGCCTGGAGATGAAATGGTCTATATGGTACCAAACTATCTCCAAATTTATGGATTTGCCCGAGGATTGGGAGTCAATGTTAGAACCTTTTCTTTAAAAGAATCATTGGGGTGGGAGCCTGATTTGGATGAACTGAAAAGTATGGTCACGGAAAAAACAAAAATGATTTCTATTTGTAATCCTAACAATCCGACTGGTGCTGTTCTATCAAAAGATATGGTTCACAAGATAGGAAAAATTGCACAAGAAGTTGATGCCTGGATTTTAGTAGATGAAGTCTATCGGGGGGCAGAATTAAATCGAAAAGAATGCACATCGTTCTGGGAAATAGATTATGATAAAACAATTGTGAATTGTGGACTTTCAAAAGCATATGGATTGCCTGGTCTACGGATTGGATGGTCCATTTCAAATCCGGATTATATTCAAAAAAGCTGGGCCACAAATGATTATACTTCTCTTTCGGTAGGACGTTTGAGTGATGTGATTGCATCTCATGTGTTACATCCTGACAATAGAATGAAAACCCTAGACCATATTCGTGATTCACTTACTGAAAATTTAAATATTTTTCAAAAATGGGTAGATAGCCATTCCGACCATTTCACTTTCATTCCTCCGGCGGCAGGAGCAATGGCATTTATAGGGTACGACTGGGAAATAAATTCCACAGAATTATTTGAAAAGGTCAGGAAGGAAGCCAGTGTTTTAATTGTGGCGGGAGACTGGTACGGTATGGATCATTATTTGAGATTTGGGTATGGGGCCAGTCGGTCACACTTAATACCAGCCCTGGATCGAGTTGCAACTATTTTCCAATCACTTTGATCTCTTTTCCCGATGACATAAATCGCACCTTTGATAGGTGCAAAGATATTATCCGCTGGACGCCTTTAGAACATTCTCCATATCTAAGCAATCTGATTAATGGGGATGTCTACTTGAAACTGGAAAATATACAGAAAACCGGTTCATTCAAATTTCGAGGCGCTGTCAGTAAAATGACATCTCTCAGTGATGAAGAAAAAAGTATGGGAGTCGTAACAGCATCAACGGGAAATCACGGTGCCGCCTGTTCATTGGCTATGTCCATTCTTGAAATCGATGGTAAGATTATTGTGCCAGATAATGTTCATAAGAATAAGGTTGACAATATCTTAAACCTGGGTGGAGATGTAGAATACCATGGGAATGATTGCCTGATTGCAGAGGAAAAAGCTCAGGAAATATCCAGTAACACTGGTGCAAATTACATTTCACCATATAATGATCCAGCCATTGTATGTGGCCAGGGTACCATTGGTTACGAATTGAACCAGGACCTAAAGAATATTGACTCCGTATTTGTTTCTGTTGGAGGGGGCGGGTTGATTTCTGGTATTGGGGGTTATCTAAAATCGGTTCAGAATCAAGTAAAGATGATTGCTGTTTCACCAAAAAATTCTTGCGTTATGTTTGAGTCTATGAAGGCTGGAAAACAATTAGATCTTCCCTCCGAACCAACATTATCTGACGGAACAGCTGGCGGTGTGGAAGTAGGCTCGATTACATTTGCACTTTGCCAAGAAATCATTGATGAATTCATTCTCGTAGATGAAGAAGCTATTTCTGAAGGTGTCCGAATCGGTATTGAAAAACTACATCAATTAATTGAAGGAGCTGCCGGTGCCGCCATCGCCGGTTTTTTGCAAAAAAAGGATGATCTGAAAGGTCAAACTGTGGTCATTATTATCTGTGGCGGAAACATTAGCAGTGAAGTAATTAAATTGATATTATGATGCGCGTTGTTAGTTTAGATGAGATTAAAACGGTTTTACCCAAAGTAGACCTGATTTC
>CAYXUK010000052.1:0-6242 GCA_964468295.1 uncultured bacterium
CTGTTTTCGACGTTCATTGTAAAACTTAAGGACTAATTCAGGATCCCTTTGCCAAGCTTCGGGAGTCGCTACATCATATACATTATGTGATTCCCATAAACCATCGCTATCGCGAAATGTTCTGAGTCCACTTTCAGCGCTCATGCCAGCACCGGTAAGTATAGAAATCTTTTTCATATGATTAATTCTTGAATTCTTTTTTACTGTTGGATATTACTTAGATGAACTTTCTAATTCAGAAGTAAATATGAACTAAAATATGTTTATATTTTATCTAATTAAGTAGGAAAAATGATGGCTTGGATTAATGTAATAAACGAAGAAAAAGCGACTGGTTCATTAAAAGATCAGTATAATAATTTAATTGAACCCTGGGGTGGTGTGGATAATATTCTAAAAATTCACAGCCTCAATCCTGAGTCGTTGGATGCTCATGTTCGGCTATATAAAATGGCCATGTATGGTAAATCAATTCTCCATAGACGAGAAAGAGAAATGATTGCAGTTGTGGTTTCAACTATTAATCAGTGCCATTACTGAATCATTCACCATGGAGAAGGTCTTCTCAAACTCACAAAAAATAAAACACTGGTCAAACAATTAAAGTCCGATTATAAACTGGCGGATATCACACCTCAACAGATGGCTATGCTGGATTATTCTGTTAAACTGACTGAGCGCCCGGGGGATATGATCTTGGAAGATGTAGAACGTCTTAAAAATGTAGGCTTCAATGATCGCGCAATTTTAGATATTAACCAAATTGTAGCTTATTTCGCCTACGTCAATCGAGTAGCGGATGGACTGGGTGTAGAACTGGAAGATTTCTGGGAAAAGAAATAACTTTTTTTCATTTTGTCAATGTCTGATCAACCGAAACTGAAGCGGGTGCTTTCCCTTTTGGATGCTACTATGATCAATGCTGGTGGAATCATTGGATCAGGTATATTTATGGTACCAGCAGCCGTTGCCATGTTTACTGGTTCGGCCTCACTCTTTTTTATGGTGTGGATTGCTGGTGGCATTGTTAGCCTTTTTGGAGCTCTTTCTGTGGCTGAGTTAGGTGCTGCTATGCCTAGGGCCGGTGGTCAATATGTGTACTTGAGCGAAGCTTATGGCCCAGTTTGGGGATACCTCTACGGATGGTCTGCCATAGCGGTTATTAATACTGCTTCCATTGCTGCAGTCGGAGTTGCATTTTCCGAATACCTGAGATTTTTCTTTCCAATAACTGATATCAGTATTAAAGGTATTGCCGTTGCTACAATTGTCCTACTGACAATCATTAATATTCTGGACGTAAAATCAGGAGCTCGGTTTCAAAACCTATTTACAATCTCAAAATTAGGCGCCATATTTGGTATCATCATATTGGGTTTAGTGATGGAAGGTGGTTCGAATCAAAATCTGAGCCCTTTTTTTTCGGATCAATCTTTTACAGAATTAGTTGGTCCTTTAGGATTAGCAATGGTTTCTGTTCTTTGGACATTTGATGGTTGGATTTTTATTACCTATGTGGCGGGTGAAGTTAAAAATCCCGGACGTAATATTCCCTTGTCACTTATCTTTTGCATGCTGATTGTTGTAACAATCTATCTACTGCTAAATTATGTTTTAATCTATACGCTTGGTTTTACTGGGATGAATGGCTCCGATTTAGTTGTATCTGATGCTGCTTCTGTTTTTCTTGGTAACAAAGGCGCTGCTATTGTCACTTTAATTATCCTAATCTCCTTGATCGGTGCAAACAACGGATTCGTATTAACCAGTGCCAGGATCAATTATGCAATGGCCAAGGACAAATTGTTTTTTCATCAAGCTTCGCAAATTCATCCCAGGTTTAAATCCCCGGCTAATGCATTGATTATCCAATGCGTTTGGGCTTGCCTTCTCACTTTTACCGGCACTTTCAACCAATTGATCACCTATATTATTTTTGCTTCCTGGATATTTTATGGTATGTCTGCTGGCGCAGTAATTATTCTACGAAATAAAAAACCTGACATGGAACGACCGTACAAAACACCGGTGTATCCATGGATCCCAATAATTTTTATTCTTTTTGCAATTTTCTTAACGATAAACACAATCATGGAAGCACCCAGAGATGCTGCCATTGGAGCAGGGATAATATTAGTCGGACTCCCGATGTATTATTACTGGAAAAAGAATGGTTGATTTACAGCAGCAAATCGCATCCAAAGTGGAAGCATCTCGGAATGATATTATCACTTTCATTCAAAAACTTATCAAGTCCCCCAGCCTTGCAAATGATGAGGGTCCTGTTCAAACAATCATCCAAGATAAACTAAACTCTCTTGGATTAGATACAGAAAAGATACTTGTTCATTTTGCTGAACTACAAAACCACCCCGCTTTTAGCGATGATGGATTTTCTCCTGATTCCCGTGTGAATGTTTTGGGACATTGGAAAAATGAAGGAAACGGTAAATCACTGATCCTAAATGGACATGTGGATGTGGTGCCTACCGGGTTGGAAAACTCATGGACCGAATCGCCCTGGTCAGGCCTTGTAAAGGATGGAAAGATTTACGGACGGGGTTCATGTGATATGAAAGCAGGCTTAGCTTCCGGAATATTTGCAATTCAAACACTTCAAGATCTAGGATTTAAACCAAATGGCAATATTATGGTTCAATCAGTTGTTGGAGAAGAATCTGGTGGCTGCGGTACGCTTGCTAATATTATAAAAGGCTATTCTGCTGATGCCGCCGTAATTCTTGAACCAACATCCTTAAAAATATGTCCGATCCAATCTGGTGCACTTACCTTCCGCCTGACAATTCCCGGCCGTGCCACACATGCAGCCACACGTTGGGATGGAGTAAGTGCTATTGAAAAATTTAACCTGATTCATCAATCTATTGTAAAGTTAGAGAAAGAGCGACATAATTCATTTAATACAGATTATTTTGAGTCCAAAGATCGTGTCGCACCTATTAACATCGGTACAATTAAAGGTGGGCAGTGGCATTCCACGGTACCGGAATCGGTTGTAGCTGAAGGACGATTCGGCGTTTTTCCCAATGAAACAGCAGACAAAGCTCGGGGTGCCTTCGAAAAACATATCCATAATATTTCTAATAATGATCCTTGGCTTAAAGAAAATCCACCTGTAATCGAATGGTTTGAAGGTCAGTTTGAATCGGGGCAAACTAATCTGGATGATCCTATGATTAATTCTCTCACTCATGCAATTGTGAGATCAACTGGCGATGCCCCAATTATTGAAGGTGTAACATATGGATCTGACTTGCGCCTCTTCACAAATCATGCTCATATTCCCGCCGTTCTTTTTGGCCCAGGGGATCTTCATCTTGCACACGCGGCCAATGAATATGTGGAAATTGATGAAGTGCTAAAAACAATAGAAATAATTGCAAACATGATCGTGGATTGGTGTGGAGGTACGATTGATTAATTCTTATGGTTGCCAGAATATGGTGGATCCCATCCGTCGCGTTTTAGTTAAACATCCCAAAGATGCTTACCAAAACCAAATCAAATTAAACAACCAGTCATCCCAACTAAATTATTTAAGTGTCCCCAATTTTGACAAAGCTCTCACTGATTATGAAACCTTTGTAGGCTTATTGGAGTCTTCTGGCGCAGAAGTTCATTATTTACCCAGTGATGACTCCACTACACTGGATTCTATTTATACACATGATCCCTGTATTGTTTCTAATGGCGGGATAATTCTTTGTAACATGGGGAAAAGAGATCGTTTATCTGAACCATCAGCCACGGAAACTTATTATCAATCAATTAATATACCAATTCTTGGGCGGATTGAAGAACCAGGAAAACTTGAAGGTGGTGATGTTGTTTGGATCAATGAAAGAATGGTTGCGGTGGGAGAAGGATATCGTTCTAATGCGGAAGGGATACGCCAGTTTAAAACATTGTTAGACAACTTGGTTGAAAAAGTTATAACAGTTCCACTCCCTCACTGGACTGGCCCAACAGAATGCTTGCACCTTATGAGCAATGTTAGTCCTATTGATCATGATCTTTACTTGGTTTACTCTCGGCTACTTCCCGTATTTTTTCGCCAATATTTAATCGATTTAGGAATCGAACTTTTGGAAGTTCCTGATGAAGAATACAATTCGATGGGATGTAACGTACTAGCGATTGCGCCAAGAAAATGTATTATGATTGCAGGTAACCCTAAAACACAACAGCAGCTAGAAGCAAAAGGCGTAGAAGTGCATATTTACGATGGATCAGAAATTTCCCTGAAAGGCACAGGTGGGCCAACTTGCTTAACCCGACCATTTTTGAGGTCTGAATCATGAGTTATAAAAATCAATTCATGGCTCATACTCAACTTATACTTTCGCCTTTTTTTGAGCGCACAACTAAATTGAATGAATCTCAAGAATGGCGTCGGTGGTCAGGGTATCTTGCAGCAACTAATTACGAGCTTACCCATGAGAATGAATACTTTGCCATACGCACCAAAGCCGCTTTACTAGATATTACTCCATTATATAAATACATAATATCGGGTCCGGACGCCCAACAATTTCTTGATCGCCTAGTAACACGGAATATTGGTATCTGTAAAGTTGGACAAGTTATGTACACCCCCTGGTGTGATGAAGATGGAAAACAGATAGATGATGGCACGATACAAAGATTAGCTAAAGATAAATTTCGTATTACCAGTGCAGAACCGAACTTGGAATGGATCGAGCATAATGCAGCAGGGATGGACTTAACCATCAGAGATGATTCTAAAACTACCGCTGCTTTAGCTTTGCAGGGTCCAAATTCTCGTGCTATTCTCAATTCGATTGCTAGCGATTCTTTGGACAGTCTCAAATTTTTCTGGATGATGGATACCCAGTTTCATGATATATCTGTTACTATTTCCCGTACCGGATATACCGGTGACTTGGGTTATGAAATATGGATGGACCCGAAAGATGCACTCTCCGTTTGGGACTTATTGATGGATAAGGGCAAATCTTATGGCATAACACCCACCGGTCTACAGGCATTGGATATGGCCCGCATCGAAGCAGGGCTTATTTTACTTGATGTAGATTATATATCTGCACGGCATGCTATTATCGAACCGCGAAAATCTTCACCCTATGAACTTGGGTTAGGATGGGCTGTAAAAATGAAGAAAAAAGATTTTATCGGTAAAAAAGCTTTAAAAGCGGAATTGTCACGTGGACCGGAATGGAATTTAGTTGGTATTGAAATTGAATGGGAAGAACTGGAAAATCTCTATCGTGATGTTGGTCTGGCGCCTGGCCTTCCTAGTACCGCATGGCGAACTAGTACCCCCTTATTCCATGGTGATGAACAGGTGGGTTATGCCAGCAGTGGATGTTGGTCTCCCATCTTAAAACGTTACATTGCCCTCGCACATATAAAATCGGAGTTTTCTCAATTGGGATCAAAATTAAAATTTGAGATCAAGGTGGAACATTTTCGAAAACTTACCCCTGCCAAAGTAGTCAATATGCCCTTCTTTGATCCAGAAAGAAAACGGTCATGCCCACAATAAAAAAATATGATGCCATCATTATCGGTGGTGGTCATAATGGTCTGACCGCTGCTGCTTATTTAGCCCGCGCTGGGAAGGACGTGCTTGTACTGGAAAGACGGTACGTACTTGGTGGAGCAGCGGTTACGGAAGAAGTTTTCCCTGGCTTTAAATTTTCTGTTTGTTCCTATGTAGTAAGCCTCCTAAAAGCCAATATAATCAGGGAGTTGATGCTGCCCAAGTTTGGCCTAGAACTACTTCCATTGGAAAGCACATTTACACCATTAGATAATGATTATCTAATGCGTACAGCTGATCCAGATGAAACCTATCGTGAGATGTACCGCCACTCACCACGGGATGCTGAAACTTACACACGGTTCGGCCCATTAATGGGCCAGATCGGAATGGCTGTCCGTCCTATACTCGAAACGATCCCTCCAAATGCTATACGTCCGAGTTTTCCTGATCTGAGTGCTATGAAAAAACTGCTGAACCATTTTAAAACTTTATCCAGTGAACAATTCGAATATCTTACCAAACTAATGACAATGAGTTCGGCAGACTTTCTAGATGAATGGTTCGAGTTTGAACCTCTAAAGGCAACTATGTCTGCCAGTGGGATCATCGGAACCTTTATGGGACCTCGCTCACCTGGTTCAGCCTATGTAATGTTACACCACTATATGGGTGATATTGATGGTGCATTTCGTGC
>CAYXUK010000052.1:6342-9984 GCA_964468295.1 uncultured bacterium
GATCTTCCCAATGATTTTGTGACAGATATCAAAAATTTTCGTATTCGCGGTTCATCTGGCAAAGTGAACTTAGCCCTGGATGCACTTCCTGAATTCACTTGTTTACCAGGCAATGGGCCTCATCTTCGCGGTGCCATCTCCATTAGTCCAGACTTTGATTATATTGAAAAAGCTTATGATGATGCTAAGTATGGCAATTTTTCTGAAGTACCTTATATTGATATTATTATACCATCAGTACTTGACCCAGAAATGGCACCTCCCGGAAAACATGTTATGTCCTGCTTTGTACAATATGCACCTTACAACATCAATGGAGGATGGGATGATCAAAAGCGGGAAGATTTTGGCGATGCTGTGATCAATGCTCTTGCCCGTTTTGCACCTAATATTAAAGATATTATTCTTCATCGGCAGGTGCTCACGCCGGCTGATATTGAATCTACATTTGGTTTAACGGAAGGAAATATTTTTCATGGTGAACTCACGCTGCAACAATTGTTTGCTCTGCGACCTGCAGTAAAATGGGCTAATTATAAAACTCCTATCACCAATTATTATCAATGTGGATCAGGTACACATCCTGGCGGAGGTATCACAGGGTCTCCTGGAGAAATGGCAGCAAAAAAGATTATAAAGGACTGGTAGTGGGACACTATGATATTATAGTTGTTGGTGGCGGTCTGAACAGCTTAGTCAGTGCATCTATTCTTGGTAAATCTGGAAAGAAAGTATTGATTCTTGAAGCTAAAGACCAAGTGGGCGGTATGGCTGTTACGTCAGAATTTGCACCTAAATATAAATGCAACATGTTGAGCGATACGATCAAGTGGATTGATCCCAGGGTCATGGAACAATTGGATCTGGTGTCGGAAGATTTGGAATTGGTTTCTCCGGACATAGTACGTATTGCTCTAGATCAAAACGGACAGCATATTTCATTTCATCAAGATTTGAATCAAACGGCTAAATCCATCGCAAATCATTCCGATAAGGATGCCAAATCTTGGCAAGCATTTACAACCTACATTGATAACCTATCTCTTTTTTTAGAAAAACTGTATGAATTGACACCCCCAAAACTTCCAGATTTAGGATTGAAGGAAGCCTTATCTTTACGATCTATGCTAAAGCCAATAAAAAAACATGGTACCCGTGGACTGGTCGATTTTATGCGAGTTGCACCAATGATGATGCCGGAACTAATGGATGAATGGTTCGAATCTGAATTACTTCGAGGTGCTGTATCTACTGCAGGTATCAACCACATTAGCTTAGGACCATTTTCTGCAGCTACAGGCTATAATTTGCTCCATCAGCATGTGCATGCCAATGGTGTTTTTCATTATATACAGTTTGTAAAAGGTGGTACAGAAAACTTAGCCAATGCTTTATTAAAATCTGCTGTATCCAATGGTGTCGAGGTCCGAAAAAATGCTGTTGTACATTCTATTAATGTGGCAAATGCGGTCTGCAGTGGTATCACATTAAATGATGGAGAGACCATTGAGGCAGGACAAGTTATTTCCGGTTTGGATCCGCATAATACTTTTATAAACCTGGTTGGTCCAAAAGAACTAAATCCTGCTTTTTATACCCAACTACGAAATATTAAATATCGTGGTAGTGTGTCCCGGATTCACTTTGCATTAAATACCCTTCCGGAGATTAAAGGTGTGAAAGAAGACCAAATGAATACTGTTTTTTCCATTAGTCCTTCCATTGAATATTTGGAACGAGCCGCTGATGATGCAAAATATGGTCGCATTGCTGAAAATCCTTACATTGAGTTCACTTTCCCTTCGGTGCGTAACTCTAAGTTTGCACCTGAGGGCAAACATGTCTTATCTGCCACGCTGCAATATGCACCTTACCACCTGCGTGGTCAAGATTGGTCTGACGATCTGAAAGAACAACTAAAAAATAATGTGATTAAGAATCTAGAAAATTATATTCCTAAAATTTCATCTATGATAGAATCTACTTATATTCTCTCACCCAAGGATCTGGAAAATAAATTTGGTTTAACTGAGGGAAACCTTAACCATGGTGAAATGACATTGGATCAATTCTTTTTTATGCGTCCAACGATAAGCTCAGCACAATATAAATCACCTATTGAGAATCTTTATCTTTGCGGAAAAGGCACTCATCCTGGAGGTGGCTTTCACATGACTAATGGTTTCAACGCAGCACGGGAGATACTAAAAGCGTGAATTTCAAAAAAACAGCTGAAACGCTTATTAAAGATGCCCATACCCTTGAACAGGATTATTATATAAATCCAGATATTCTCCAAAAAGAATATGAAAACATTTTTCTAAAAAATTGGATCTGCGCAGGACGATCATCTGATCTTAAGAAAAAAGGCCAATATAAAGTGATCAATATTGGCACTGAAAGTGTCATTGTTTTACGAGGCGATGATGGTGAATTAATTGCTTATTATAATGTATGTAGACACCGTGGTACACGAATTTGTGAAAATGAATCTGGACAATTCTCAAAATCGATTCAGTGCAAATACCATGGTTGGACCTATAATTTAAATGGTCAGTTATTTGGAGCTCCGAACATGGATGCTGTAGACACATTCAATAAAGATGATTACTCACTCCATCCTGTAGCCATTGCTGAATGGGATGGTTTTATATTTATTAATTTATCTGATTCTCCAAAAAAATTTGCAACTGCTTTTGCTCCATTGATGGATAGATTTAGCCACTGGGATATTGCTGACCTTGCTGTTCATGAAACAAAACAATATATAGTAAATGGGAATTGGAAGTTGGTTATTCAGAATTTTTGCGAGTGCTATCACTGTCCTATTCTTCATCCTGACTTAGCAGCGATTCATAATTATATGGGTGGGCATAATGATCTCTATGAGGGCCCATTCTTGGGCGGCTATATGGATTTGAATGAAGATAAGGAAAGTATCACAGCCAGTGGCCAATTATGCTGCCCACCATTAAACGGTGTGAAAGGTGATAATCTAAATCGTGTGTATTATTATTCTATATTTCCCAATATGCTTTTAAGTCTTCACCCGGAATATGTTATGTATCATACTGTTTGGCCAGAAGGTATTGATAAATGCAAAGTGACATGTTCATGGTTGTTTTCTAAACAAACAGTTGATTCTGGGAAATACAAAACATCAGATGCGATTGATTTTTGGGACATGACTAATAAACAAGATTGGTATATATCTGAACTAGCGCAATTGGGAATTCGATCAAAAAAATATTTTCCAGCACCCTATTCAGGTCAGGAAAGCTTGCTGGCAGCTTTTGATAAATATTATTTAAGTGTACTGAACAATTCTCTTTGAATCAGTTGATGAGAATGAACCTGTTGAGCTTCATTATTAGCGTGGGGAAATCTCAGCCGGGCAGTTTGGCTGATGGACCGAGCTTGTTCATCTGGTTTATATTTTAAATATTTTTCACTATGATATTTTGCTTGTCCTAAATCACCTAATTTTTGATAAATAAGCATCAGGTTATAATGTGCTTCGACATCCTCAGGGTCGATGCGAAGTACATTCTTATATATTAAACTGGCATCAATCCAATTTTCCGCAAAGTATTGCGTTTGACCATAGTGCTTTAGCATAGCCCGGTCATTAGGATGTGTTTC
>CAYXUK010000052.1:10084-11835 GCA_964468295.1 uncultured bacterium
AATCTGGATGCTTCCAAATTATTTTGACGCAACATGGCAATACCATAGTCATTGTAACGCATACCAGCATTATTTGCTAATTCAGTTTTTTCTAAACGGGAAATAATAATTTCATCTTTGGCCATTTCAACAACCGGAAGGTCAATTAACTCATCCAAAGAATGAATGGTGATACTACGATTAAATTTTCGGTAATTGACCTTTGCTATTAAATTTATTTCTTCATCAAAATCACTTGGTACAAGCCACGTGTAATGAATCACATCTGCAGAACCCGGAGGAATTGAATTATTATATAAAGTGGTTCGCCATTCATGGGGGTTTCTTTTTAGAATAAATTCACCATCTCCATCTAACAAAACACCGCGGAAAAAATGAGCTGATGGGTCCACATGTTTATCCGGCTGAATAGAGCCACTACTAAAAAAGATCTTGCCATTTTGATCGGTTCCAATGATTTCCAGCCAGGGTTCATTTGAATCAATCGTGCCACCAGGAAATGTATGTCCAATCTTTTTCGTTCTTACTATAACTTCAAAACGAACTTGCTGGCCCGGTTTAACTTGCAATCGATCCCCAAGTGGAGCAATTAATTCAGAATCAATTATTGCACCAAAAATATCGATGTTAATTCTATCATCTTGTAAAAATCGAGTCGTACGATTTATCCATTCACTATTCTTTAAGTCAGTTAATGATGGCAGGGCTGTATTGGCTGCGGGGAAAAAATGGCCAAATACTTTTTGATAATCATTACCGCGGTCATTTGATTTTTCCATCGCCATATGACAACTCTGGCAAGTAAGAGATTGAGGTGGATTATAAAATGCAGCTACTGCATTGTAACTTACGCCGCTAGCTTGCCAAGCATCATATTCATCTTGACCCCTCAACCATTTATAATGATTAATCGGTACATCAAGGCTCACTTTGTGACAAGTGGCACAAAACGTTTCTGATTTATGAAGTGGTTGGAGCATCGCTTTACGATGGGCTTCAGGTTTTGTACGAATCAACATACGATTCACCGCTGCTAACATACCTTTTGAATGAGAAAAAGGATATTCAATAGGTGAATCCAAAACATAGTTTGCATTTCCCGTAATATCAGGGATATCAATTATCCCATGGCATATTTCACATGTAATACCTGCATGTGCTTCAGGTAGATCAACATCAGGTGTACCAACCATTAACCCAGAATACAGCATTACGGGATCATGGCAGCTGCCACACCATCTAACGGTGGTAGTATCACTCGTTGAAAGCAAATAGTCCACCGATGCTTTGTAAAAAGGATTATTAAAAGAAGAAAAGCGGTGAGCTGACTGTGACCACTGCTGATAAATATCAGGGTGACATCCTGAAGTCCCGCAACGGGCGGAACGATTAATTTTATTGGCTTCAATATAATTTCCAGATTTGGTTGATCCGGGCGATGGCGAAAAATTAGCAATTTTATTTTCTTGATTTATTGCACTCCAATCCTTTACGCCAGCGATAACTACTATAATGAATAATGCACCAGTTACAAGAATGAACTTAATAAAATCAAAAGTAAGCAGTTGGAAAGCAAATATAATAAAGATGAGTGAAAAAATAATGTGGAACCCCAAAATAAGCTGGCCAAATCCCGTCACACCCGTTACCATTAAGCCAATGCCAGTAGCCAGGGCAAAAGCAAATGTAATGATTACCGTTTGATTTTTATTATTCTGTATATCTGATTTCCCATAATAAAGAATTGGTAC
>CAYXUK010000053.1:0-11588 GCA_964468295.1 uncultured bacterium
TTTTTATTACTGCTACTGGCAATAAGCATGTGATTTCAAAAAGCCATTTGGACGCTGCTTCACTCATGGACATAACCCAACAACCATCGTACGAAGCTTCCAGTGCACGGTGGTAACCAGATGACCCATCCCTGTTTGTAGCTCCTGTTTCAACCACAATGACTTTGGCGCCTAGCCCTTTCAACCGATTGGCGATACCGCGCCCACACCAGCCGTAGCCCACGACAACAACCGTTTTCCCAGCGATTAATGCATTAGTTGCGGATAGAATTCCTTCCACTACACTTTGTCCAGTTCCGTAACGATTATCGAATAAATATTTGGAATGAGCGTTATTTACTGCCATTACTGGTACCTTAAGTGCTCCATCCTTATGCATGGCTTCTAAACGGACAATTCCGGTGGTAGTCTCCTCACACCCGCCGATCACCTGATCTAATAAATTGGAGTGCTTGGAGTGGAGTAATTTAATTAAATCGCACCCATCATCAATGGTTATATGCGGCTTCGCTATAATGACAGATTCTAAACAATCATAGTATTCTGAATCCGTTTGACCTGCCCATGCAAACACGTCCATTTCTTTTGCCAGGGCTGCAGCAACAGAATCATCAGTTGTTAAAGGATTACAGGAAGCAGCTGATATTTTTGCTCCTCCCGCTGCCAAGGTTCGCAATAAAATGCCTGTTTTTTTTTCTAAATGGAGCGCAATACCAATTGTTAACTTCGATAAAGGTTTTTCATCTTCGAATCGTTTTTGAATCTTAGCCAGTACGGGCATCCGGTCTGCCGCCCAATCAAGGAGTTTATTTCCATTCTGTGCCAATGCTTGATTTTTTATTTTACTCACTTTAACTCATTTTTTTCCAAATAATATAAACAATACTGCCAAACAATAAGAATGACAGTCCCCATATAGGCAATATACTCCCTTGCGATAAATGAAATTGTATCACACCCCAACTGACAAATATAGCACTAAGTATATATGCTACAGGTACCAAAGGGAATAATGGTGTTTTATAGATATTCTCATTTTCTTTTAATCCATTTCCACCGTAATTAACCTTGAATAGGGTTGATATTGAAAGGGCCGAAAACATGATCATGACGACCGTAGTGGAATCCACCAAACTTTCTATATCCAAGGTAAACATCAGAAAGATAGTCCAAATTGCCTGGACTAAAAGGGCATTTACCGGTGTATGGAATTTTCCATGCAGGCGGGCTGTGAACTGAAAAAAAACACCTTGTTCCCCCATCGCTTGAATCACTCGCGCACCAGCTGTCTGAATGGTAATGGAAAGTGAGCTGGACACACTGATAAAAATAAGAATCGATAAAAATGTGGCCCAACTTTCAGCACCTACAGCTTTCAGAGCAATTAAAGGGGCCATATCCTGGCCCTGAATACCGGCTAAACCCACCGATTGTATGAATGATAGATTTACAACCACATATATTGCCATCGTAATTAGCGTACCCCCAATTAAAGCCCTGGGTAATGTTTTTCTCGGATTTTGAATTTCACCTCCGATATAGCCTGCAACATTCCAACCAGTATACGCAAAGAAAATGGGGATTAATGCTCGTGTAAACCCAATGAATGGATTACCACTCTGATCCGTTTTAGGGGTTGAATTTATTTCATTAGGATCTCCGCTGAATAGCAAAGAAACCATAAGAAATATGCCAAGTATCTTGACAACGGTAAGAATAGATTGGAAGCGTGATCCTACCTCAACCTTCAAGCAATGGATACCCGAAAAGAATAGAACCAGCAAAGATGCCAATAATGGAACAGACAAAATCTGGGATGCAGGAAAAAACTGTTGAGTATATTTAGCAGAAAAAAGTGCTAAAACTGCAATTGATCCTGATTCAAAAATAACTAAACTCATCCAACCATGTAAAAATGCCGGAAACGGACCATAGACTCTATGAAGGTAAAGAAAATCACCTCCCGTTTCTGGAAATCGTGTCGATAACTCTGCAATGGCAAAAGCACCAAGTAGAGCCATTACTCCGCCACCGATCCAGGCCAAGATTAGTGTAGAACTATCAGGAACGGATGCAGCAGCATAGCCCGCTAAAAGGAAAATTCCCGAGCCAATCATGTTTCCAGTGACCATCGAAGTAGCATCGAAGGTCCTTAAAACACGTTTTGAGCCAGTCATTATGAAAAGGAATTAGTTATACTTTAAACATTCGGTAAGCCAATAGCAGCCAACCAGCAATAAAGGCGACGCCTCCGATCGGCGTAATCGCACCCATCCACCGCAAACCAGTTAGCACTAAAATATAAAGACTTCCCGAAAACAGCAGGATACCTACCGATAAAAGTATGGCAGGCAGTTGTATCATTTCTGGGTAATAATACAATCCAAGAACACTCATTAAAATTAAACCAAGTGCGTGGTACATATGATATCGCACGCCTGTTTCAAATATTGTCAGGTCTTCCGGTGAAATTTTCCCCTTTAATCCATGCGCCCCAAAGGCACCCAACAACACTGCTAGTGCAGCAAGTAGGGCACCAAAGATAATCCAACTTTTCATGATTGCTCATTTTTATGGATCAGCGTGCGGATTGGGAATGGAATATCGATCCCCTCCTGTTTATATCGTTTATGAATGCGGCGAATAAACGTATCAATGATAGGATGATGATCACCGTATTTGAGACCACGGAAATATACCTTAAGGTTAACGCTGGAGTCAGCAAATTCAAAACAGCGCACGATCGCTGGTTCATTTTTTTTCGCTCCATCTACATCTTTAATGACACCTTCAGCCACTTCTTCTGTCACTTTCACTACCTTTTCCAAATCACTATCATAGGAAACACCTACAGCAATGCGAACAGAAAAACTAGGATCGCCCTTATCATAATTTTTGACGACCGCTGCTGAAATTTTTGCATTAGGAATGGTTACTACATTGTTTGTGCGTTCCATTAATGTTGTATGGCGCCAGGTAATATTTAGGACATAACCCATATGCCCCGAATCCATTTCCACAAAATCACCGGGTTTTACCTTTTGAGAAAGCAGGATATGTAGTCCAGCAAAAAAGTCAGATAGGGTGTCTTTGAGGGCTAAAGAAACAGCTATGCCTCCAACACCTAAAGCGGTCAGCAACGGTGTGATGGAAATTCCCAAAGTTTGAAGAATGACCAACACACCAACAGCAATAATAATCATACGTGCCAGATTTACAAAAATAGTAGTGGAAGGTAAATCAGTACCCTGTTTGTCTGCCCAGAAGTTGAGCAATCCAACACCTATACGGGAAACGGCCAGGGTAACCGAAAGAATCAGAATTGCTAATATAATCTTGCTTAAATAATTGCTATAATCTTCACTAAGCGGCAAGCTACTGGAAGCAATATTCATTGCAGCGAGAAAAAACCATAGAACGATGTGAGATTCAATAGCATCAAATATCACATCATCGCCTCCCCATTCAGTTTTTTCGGTCATCTTTTTTAAACGATGATGAACAAATCTTTTAAACAGCCAACCAGCTGTGATACCAATAAGAATGATACCAGCAGGTATGCCCCAAGTCATGATATTATCTATTATTATGTCTTTCATAGACGATGAAATTACACTAATTGATTTTTTTATTCACTTCTTTCATCATTTGATGTTAAATCGTAACTAAGAATTCGATCTCCCTGGTAGAAAATATTGACTCTGGTTGGTTTTCGGTCTTCATCAAACCACCACTCAACCCCATGCTTTTTGTCATTTTTAAACGTACATTCGTATTTCAAAAATCCTGATAAATAAAAATCGGTATCTCGACTCGTTCCGACAATATATTTTTCTTCAGTATTTTCTATTCCTAATCCATTCCATTTTCTCTCATAAAGTATTTGACCATTATCGATGATCATAACCCGTTTAAAACGGCCATCACTATGGTATTCAAAGCGGACAATTTCATTTCCTTGATCAAAAAACATCTGCTTATTTAACTCATCGGAAAGTGATTGTATTTGCATCAAGCCATGTAAAATACCCTGCTTATAATTGGCAATGGATGACATTATCCCAGTCGTATACCATCTTTGAACTTTTCCATGCAGTTTATCTTCTTTATAAATACCAAATTCTTCCGGACTTCCACTGATTAACCATGTTTCATATGGACCTGTTTTCTTACCCGATTCAAAATTAGTTATTGATTTGATCTGTCCAGTAGGAAAATAGAATCGCTGTTCTCCATGTAGCTGATGGGCATGATATTGGGCTGATTGTTTAAGCTGACCATTATTATAGTAAAATTCAGATAAACCATTTAATTGGCCATTGCTGTAGGTTTTAGAAGAATCAGGTATTTCATCTTCTGAAATCCATTTCCACTGCCCATTCATTTTTCCATGGACAAAATCGCCGGTTACCGCCAAAATTCCATTTTTATGCCAAACATTCAAAGTCCCATGTAATAAACCTTTTTCATATGTAACAAGAGAATCCAGTTGTTTTTTCGTATGGTACCATTTCCAAGTACCCGATTTTTGATCCTGGTCAAAAGCACCCGTTAATTTTATAATACCTTCATTCCAAATACGGATTTCACCGTGTTTTACACCATTATTAAAATGAACCTGCCTTGCTTTAGTTTGATTCTCATCCCACCAAAGCCATTTTCTATCTGGAAGATTATTTACATAGTAGCCATTTACTTTTTTTTCTCCACTAGTATATAATTCAAAAAATTTGCCATTTAGTTTTCCTTTGGAATACTCTCGTTTAATAAGAACATTGCCATTTGAATAAATGGTTGACTTCCCATGAAGTCGACCATTTTGATATGTATGTATTGAATCCAGTTCACCTGCAGTATTATACCAATACCATTTCCCGCTTTGGCTACCATCCTCATATCGCCCCTTGATGGATATTGCTGCATTTTTTGTATACGCTAGATACTTTCCGTCCTTTCGAGCATTATTAATATCAACTTCCGATTTCTTTCTACCATTCGAATAATATTCAATCCGTTTAATTATCTGCCCTGAACTTCCTTTGCCTCTCATCAATTCAACAGTCTTTTCCTTGTTATTAGGATACCGTTCTACAATGTGTAAAGAAGGAGCGCAGTTAGATAAAAAAATACTGGCAATCACAAATAATATGTGAAATCTCATAGACATAAAATTAGCCATGAAAGGCTACAGTAAAAATCCTGAAATCAAAATGAGAATTGTAAGGGTCAGGTTTCCTAAATTTGCGGGCTGTTTAAGAAATTATTTACAAGGATTCAGCATGATCGCAGCAGTTTTAAAGGAAACCATCACCGGTGAAAAACGCGTTGCCGCCACTCCAAAAACAGTTAAAGAACTGATTAATAGCGGCATAACGGTGCGCGTGCAATCTGCTGCAGGAGAACATTCATTTTTCTCTGATCAAGATTATCAAAATGCTGGAGCCGAAGTGGTTACTGAAATAACCGATCTATTGAATGGTGTAGATATAGTTTTAAAAGTTGCTCCAGCCACTTTGGAAGAAATGGATGCGATGCCCAATGGTGTAACTTATATTTCACTTTTCCAAACTACCAAACGGGCAGAGCAAGTAAGAAAACTTTCGGCTAAAAATATTACAGGTTTTTCCATGCACCTCATTCCTCGAACGACGCTGGCGCAAAGTATGGATGCAATAAGCTCCCAGGCAAATATTGCTGGATATAAATCCGTATTGATAGGAGCTGCCCATTTGCCCGTATATATGCCTCTGTTAATGACAGCGGCAGGCACAATTCCACCTGCAAAAGTACTGATCCTTGGCGCAGGGGTTACAGGATTACAGGCAATTGCTACTGCAAAACGACTAGGTGCACAAGTAGAATCATTTGATGTTCGTCCCGAAGTCAAAGAAGAAGTGGAATCTCTCGGAGCAAAATTTGTTGCTGTTGAGTCTGATGGAAATGATGGTGTTGGTGAAGGTGGTTACGCAAAAGAAACATCAGAAGATTATAAAATTCGGCAACGAAAAATGATAAAAAAACATATTGCTAAATCAAATTTAGTCATTACCACAGCATTGGTTCCTGGACGTCCGGCACCATTACTAATCCCAACGGAAATGGTGAATGGAATGAAACCGGGATCGGTGATCATGGATCTGGCAGCTGAAAATGGCGGTAACTGTGAATTGACAAAAGGCGGGGAAATAATTAATTATAATGGTGTAATGATTGATGGTACTATAAATCTGCCTTCATCCATGCAGGTGCACGCTTCTCAGTTGTACGCAAAAAATATTTTCTCCTTTGTTACTTATTTAATTAAAGAAGGTCAATTGAATATTGATGAGGAAGATGAAATTATTTCAGGTGCCATGTTTACGCACCAGGGAAAAATCACGCACAAACCTACTCTCGAAGCGATAAACAACTTATAAGGATTCATTATGGAAATCATTAACATCCTCACCGTATTTATCCTAGCCATATTTGTTGGGTTTGAAATTATTACCAAAGTTCCACCTACCCTGCATACACCGCTCATGTCAGGATCCAATGCAATTTCAGGTATCGCGATTGTAGGTGCGATTATTTCTACTAAAGTCGGCGGTGAAATCGGGACCTGGCTAGGGCTGGTCGCAGTGATCTTTGCTACTATCAATTGTGTTGGTGGTTTTATGGTAACTGATCGTATGCTAAAAATGTTTAAGCGAAAATAAGTATGGGATATACAAATCTCGCTTACGTCATTGCCGCTATACTTTTTATACTGGGTATAAAGAAACTCAGTTCACCCAAGACTGCACGTAATGGTAATACAATTGCATCTATTGGTATGCTGATTGCCATTATTGCAACGGTTGTATCATTTGAATTACTTGATTTCAAACTAATTGTAATTGGGATGATTATTGGATCGATAATTGGAGCCACATTTGCTATTCGCGTACAGATGACGCAGATGCCGCAAATGGTAGCAATTTTTAACGGGTTTGGTGGCGGTGCTTCAGCCTTAGTGGCATCAGCAGAATATTTCAATAAGTTTGGTACAGTTGATCAAACCACATTTCTTACCGCAACCATCACTCTTTCTGTATTCATAGGCACGTTGACATTGACTGGCAGTTTTATTGCCTTTGGTAAACTGCAGGGATTCATCAGCGGTAAACCAATCGTATTCCCAGGACAACAAGCTATCAATGGTCTCCTGACATTGGCACTGGTAGTTATGGGTGTATCTGTTTGCATAGGTGGCGGACAAGAGATGAATATGTTCTATGGTGTCTTAATTCTTGCTGCTATTTTAGGGATCACATTGACGATTCCCATTGGTGGTGCGGATATGCCTGTAATAATCTCACTGTTAAACTCTTATTCAGGCGTTGCTGCTGCAGCCACTGGATTTGTCCTGATGAATAATGGACTAATCATATCTGGCGCCCTTGTAGGTGCTTCAGGTTTGATTCTCACTAATATTATGTGTAAAGGAATGAATCGATCGTTGGCAAATGTAATTTTTGGTGCAGTTGGCCTAGAGCAAGAATCCATAACTGGTTCAGAAAAGCAGATGAAAGTGAAGTCTACTACAACTGAAGAAGCAGCCATGATATTGGAAGCAGCAGATAAAGTGATTATCGTGCCAGGATACGGACTGGCAGTAGCCCAGGCACAACACGCAGTCCGTGAGGTTGCAGACTTACTGGAATCCATGGGAAAAAAGGTATTATATGCCATTCATCCAGTGGCCGGCCGGATGCCCGGACACATGAACGTATTGTTGGCAGAAGCAAATGTACCATATGAACAGTTGAAAGATCTGGGTGATGTTAACCCAGAATTCGATAATTGTGACGTGGCTATTGTCCTGGGTGCAAACGATGTGGTCAATCCCGCTTCCCGTCATGATACCTCCAGCCCAATATACGGTATGCCCATCTTGGATGTCGATAAATCCCGTACCGTAATTGTGAATAAACGTACAATGAATCCGGGGTTCGCCGGCATTCAAAATGAGTTGTTTGGTTTCGATAATACGGTGATGGTATTTGGCGATGCGAAAGAAATGCTCACCACCCTATACAAAGATTTGAAAGAATTATAGTTAATTATAACCCATGGAACGATTAATGGGTGCATCACGTTTGCCTGAATAAATAAGTTCTCTTCGATCAAATGAAAAAAATATACATCAATTTTCCCTTTTTAATATTCTTGAGTTTTACATCAATTGGTTTTCAACAAAAAGGAACTCAAACCATGCCAGATAATAAATTAGAGATAGCCACGCTTGGTGGCGGTTGCTTTTGGTGCGTCGAAGCTGTTTATGAACGGGTTGAAGGTGTAAAAGACGTTATATCGGGCTATGCTGGTGGTCATACAAAAAATCCAACTTACAAAGATGTAACTTCCGGGGAAACTGGCCATACAGAAGTATGCCAAATCCACTTTGATCCCAGTGAGATCACTTATGATGAAATATTGAATATCTTTTGGAAGGCTCATGATCCAACCACATTGAATAGACAGGGTAATGACTTCGGTACCCAGTACCGATCTGCTATTTACTACCACAACGCAGGCCAAAAAGCATCAGTAACATCGGCAATAATTGATGCAAAAAAAATATTTAAGGATCCAATAACAACAGAAGTAGCTCCTCTAGATGTTTTTTATAAAGCGGAAGTGTACCATCAGGATTATTTTGCCAATAATCCCAATGTGCCTTACTGTACTTTTGTGATTGCCCCAAAAATTAACAAGTTAAAAAAAGAAGGTACTATTTGGGATGATTGAAACTTGTCTGTTTTAGAAACAGATCGATTCAGCTAGTCTGATATTCTTGCATAGCCTGTATCAAAGCATCTACACCCGCTTCAGGCATAGCATTATAAATCGACGCACGAAAACCACCTACCGATCGATGGCCTTTTAGGGTCTTTAATCCCCGATGATCGCAAAAAGATAAAAAGTCTGCCTCATCTCCCTCATCTGCAAACACAAATGGTACATTCATAAGGGAACGGTCTTCTATGGCAACAGGGCTGATGAATAAAGGGTTTTGTTCTATTTCATCATAAAGCTTTTTGGCTTTTCCTTCATTTTTTTTCGCCATGGCTTCTACGCCACCATTTTCTTTTAACCAACTCAAGGTACGGTTCACAGCATAAATAGACATGACTGGAGGAGTGTTGAACATGGATCCTTTATCAATTTGAGTCTGATAGTTCATCATCGTTGGAATGGTTCGGTCGACTTTACCCAGTATATCACTCCGGATAATCACCAAGGTGACTCCAGCCGGCCCCATATTCTTCTGGGCACCTGCATAAATCAATCCGAACTGGGACACATCAATGGGACGACTAAAAATATCAGATGACATATCCGCTACCAAATAGCCATCTGCATTAATTGGCTTCGGGTATGAATACCATTGTGTGCCATAGATCGTATTATTGCTGGTGACATGTAAATAAACTGCATCTTCACTTTGGTTTACTTCTTTTGGAATATGATTGTGTACTGATTCTTTGGATGAACAGGCCACATTTACATTCCCATATAACTGCGCTTCTTTAATGGCTTTGGCTGACCACGCACCCGTATCCGTATAGTCAGCTGTTTGGTTCTCACCTAACAAGTTCATGGGGATCATTGAAAATTGAAGGGATGCACCTCCTTGTAGAAAAAGCACATAATATTGATCGGGAACCTGTAATAATACACGGACCAAGTTTTCTGTTTCTGCTACCATATCCATTACCGGTTTTGAACGGTGACTCATTTCCATTAGGCTTATGCCATGGCCTTGATAATCGATAGCAGCCTTGGATGTGGCTTCCAATACGGTTGAATCCAAAACGGCTGGTCCTGCGCTAAAATTGTATATTTTTGACATGTAATAACTCGAATGGGAAGATAGAAATTATATCGACTTCCCTATCCAACTAAAATAAAAAACCCCCGATTTCGGGGGTTTTTTATTGGAGAGGTTACTTACAGATTAAAATCTTCGTTTTCCTTTTGGGTTACCACCACGCATCGGCGGCTTATACCGTTCTTTCATGCGATCTTGCAATTGATCTCTTATATGGGGTTCAAACATCATGAGTTTGACTTGCTGTGTTGGATTCAGGATATCGCCCGATTTTTTAATAAAATCGGTGCGGGTTTTAATCTTTTTCTGTTCAAAGGACTCGACTTTATTTAACAATTTGTTGACTTCAGATTTGGAAATTTGATCGCCTTTTTTCACTTTAGCAAAAGTAGGACTAAACAATTCTTTTTCTTCTTTACGAATTTCCAGAACTTGTTTTTGATGAAGTCGCATGCTGGGAAAGAATTTTTCAGCTTGTTCTTCACTCAATTCAAGATGGTCCGTCAATTTCCAGATCATCATCATTTCCATACGTTCACTATACTGCCCTCCCGGGCCTCTTAGTTTGCCTGGCTGGGCAAACGCAAAACTCATAATCATAAAAGATAATGTTGCTATAACTATTTTCTTCATTCGGTTTCCTCCTGATGCATTGTTACAACCGGTTCAAAATCTATTTCATCTAAAAATGCCAGTGTTTCCCAGATATCGTCACTGTTATCAACCAAATACACGGCTAAATCATAAACGAATTCTTCTGTTTCTGCATCCATCGTCTCTACTGGAATCAAATCCGTGGAAGCATACACCATCGGGTCATCGGTTAACTGGCTCGATGTAATCATACCAAGGACAACCACAATAGCAGCAGACGTTACACCATGAATAAAACCCATTTTCCGTTGCTGACGTTTCTGGCGTTCACCATGCAATTTTTCTAAAAAGGTATCTCCATCCGGAGCAGAAAACTGCGACTTAGCAATACCTTGGAATTGTTTTTCAATATTCATTATTCAATTCTCAAATCTTTTCTTCAGTGCCTTAACTGCATGGTGATAATTCACCTTGGCTGAATTCTCACTGATTCCCATAATATTGGATATTTCACTGTAAGGCATTTCCTGGGATATTCGCATTGTTACAACCATCCTTTGTCTGGATGGCAATAGGCTAACCGCATCCCATAATTCTTTTTTGCGCCACTCATCTTCAAGACTGGTGTCCATATAGCCCTGATCCGGGGCCTGATCCAGGTGGAGCAGGTTGCGCCACTTGTTGCGCCGAAGATAGGTATTGGACATATTAATATTCGCCCGGTATAAATAGGTCTTGAATTTTGATTCAAATCGAAATTTTTTAAGTGCTTTATACATTTTGATAAATACATCCTGTGCCAGATCTTCTGCCTCCACTTCATCAGATGTGAACTTAATAAAAAATCCATACGTTTCAGGAAGATGTCGTTTAACAAGTTCATCAAAAGCATCATTGTTTCCATCCTGAAATTCTCTGATCAGTTCGTGATCTGTTTTCATGCATTTTCTATTTAGACAAGGGTAAACATAAAAAGTTAAACTTTTATTACAAAAAAAGAGGCTATTCCAAATGAATGAAATAGCCTCTTCAAAATTCTAATAATTAGGGGAGATTATCGAGATCCGCCAGTGTTACCGCCTTTGCCATCTCGTTTGTCCCTGCAATGTTTGGAATACTGCATACCTAACGCTGTGTA
>CAYXUK010000054.1:0-11487 GCA_964468295.1 uncultured bacterium
CCGCATTCTACTTGATCATTAATAACTTCTGCTGCCGCTTTTAAAAAAATTGATTCAGCTTTTTCACCCATTTTTTTAATTGCATTGTTGTAGTCAACAGTTGGTTTGGGCGTATCAGTTCCACCCTCTGCATTAAACCAGTCAGGAAGATTCAGAAAGGAGGGTTTTGGATAAGCGCCAATGACAGTTGTAAGCACTCTAACTCACTAGTAGCCGCCTGTGAGGAGGTCCATGGGATGTTTGTGGCCCAGTTGAAGTTAGTTTCGTATTTGCCATTTGCCGCTCCGCATGCAGCATGCGATGAGCTAACAGCTTACCCATCATTTCAGCCTTAATGGAATCATATTTTGTATCTAACGCCAGGTTGTCATTTTCATAGGGATCGTTTTTTAAGTTGTACAAAAGGGAAGGGAAGGAAGGAAAATGAACATACTTCCATTCGTTGTTTCGTATCACGGCTAAATTACATTCCTCGGGGGCTAATTCTGATTTTTCAATAAAATCGGTGTAATAACGTTCACGAAAATCCCATTCAAAAACTACAAAATCACGTGGAGGAAGTTGAGGCTGCGTGTTTCCCACTATTGAAAGTAACGAGCGACCATTCCAGTCAGCTGGTATGTTGCCATCCAACCAATCAATAATGGTTGGTGCCAGATCAACAGATTCAGTCATTTGATCAATGAGCTGCCCTTTGCAATTTGGCGCATGAACAATCAGGGGAATCCGAAACGATGGATCCCACCAACCGGCTTTACCCCATTGCCAATTGTCCCCCAGCATTTCACCGTGATCGCTTGTAAAAACTACCATGGTATTGTCAGCCTGACCACTGTCATCTAGGGCTTGAAGAATTTTTCCAATATTGAAATCAACTTCCGCGCACATTCCTAAATACACAGCCTGGATTCTGGATATATCTTGGTCCGTTAAATCGGGAAAATTAATTTCCATAGGATAGCTGTTTTTTTCGTCATATTTTGCCATCATATTTTTTAAAACAGGATGGTGGTCAGCCATTTCTTGTTTGGTTTTACGGGCAATTGGGGGATCAATGCTGTTTGGGTCAATCAGACTATGCCATGGCTCGGATACAAACAGCGGTGGGTGGGGTCGTAAAAAAGAAACATGCATGAAAAATGGCTCTTTCGCGTTTTGCAAATCAGCAGCAGCTCGATCCGCTAGAAAAGAAGTGTCAGAAAGTTCGGTTGGGATTTCCCAAGCCTTATAAACAAACCCCTCTCCCTTTTTGGCTGGTCGGCTATTGTATAATTCGTGCGACTTTACATCTTCATAGCCATGCTGTCTTAAATGTTCAGCCCACGGTTCAGGATTGCCTTCGGGTAAGAGGCAGGCTGGATCAAATCCATTCATCGGCGATTCATACGTAAAAAGTCGAGGATCGTTATCTTCCAAGCCGCGAGGGTCATACGAGGTATCGGTGTAGCCATAGAGGGACGGTTGATACCCAAGCTTGCGGGCCTCCAGAGGAAGATTAGTAAAACGATTATCCAGAGGAGTGCCATTGCAAACAGAGCGGTGAATGAATGGATACAAGCCCGTTAACATGGTTGTTCGAGCGGGACCGCAAGGAACAATGCCCGTGAAGTGTTTGCGAAAAGCAGTACTGCGCGAAACTAGTTTATCAATATTTGGGGTATGCGCGTTTTTATGTCCCATGAAACCGAAACAGTCCCATCGCCACTGGTCAGCACAAATGAATAAAACCGATTTTTTCATTTCTCATTACTACTAAACTTTATAATAGTTGAAAATAAAAAATTGAAAATAAAATATATTGAGTTTGGGCTGTGTACAGTTTGTGTAAAAGTTTCATGAAGATAATTTATTTTGCCAATTGTGGATAAAAGAATGGCGCAAATTATGGTTTTATTTAAAAGATCAATCGGAATTTGCTTTTTTTTTGCAAGAAAATGGTATTTACTTATTAGCCTAAAGGTCAGTTTGATCTGACTAAAACTAAACAAGAGGAGATAATTATGATTAAGATTAAAAACTTTTTTATCTTTGTGACAAGCGTAATTGCACTTCTTTTTTTTAACTCAACAATAGCTATAGCTGGTACGTGTTCTGCTATAACTATGACAGATACACAAGGCATTGATATAGACAGCGGTAAAAAGATGCTATTGTCTGAGTTTGAAAAAGCGGGTGATTGTACAATTGCAACAATTACTGAAAACCCAAAGATTGCTGAATACAACGCGATGATTATTGGTAATTCTGATTTGCCACCAGTGGCGGATCGTTTGCCTGATGACCCAATTGTATTTTTTCCCAACAATTTAGTTGGAAATTATGGTGGGACAATGAATCATCTGGGAAATAACACTGAAGCTGGAACAGGAGAATTTTGTTCTGTACGAAACACAAATTTAGTTGTGTTTGATGATGTATTGGGCAAAATCTACCCGCTTGTTGCACAAAGTTGGGAGTGGAACGATGATTTTACAGAATTAACTGTTCATACGCGTCCAGGGCATAAATGGTCTAATGGGGATCCGTTCACAGCGGATGACATTACCTTTTGGTACAATGACTTTATACTAGATGAAGTTATGCATCCTAAAACACCACAAAAATGGTTGATTGGTGGAGAGCCAATGATTGCTGAAACACTCAGTGAAACGAGCATGAGGTTTGTTTTACCTGCACCTAAACCTGGCTTGGTAGCACAGTTTGCAGGATACTATGGAGAAACTTTTCTTCCACAGAAATTCCTTAAACAATTTTATCCTAAATATAATCCGGATGCGGACAAGTTAGCGCAAGCAGCTGGTTTAGAAAATGGCTACGCTGCCGTTCATCTTTATACTCATGGCACGGACTGGACAGATGCTCCTTCTCCAATGCTAAAAAATCAAGATGCAGCAACTAAGCTTGGTAGGAATGTAAAACCAATGCTGGAGCCTTGGATACTGTTTTCGGAAGACGCCGACCATCGTAAGTGGGTTCCTAATCCGTATTACTTTGGAGTGGATAGTGCTGGTCAACAATTACCTTACATCGACCATATGTATGAAAGATATGTCCCTCAAGCGGAGGTTCGTAACTTGATGATTAGTAATGGTGAAATTGGATGGAAGGGGCAATCATTGGAAATAGAGGATGTACCTGTCCTGCAAAAAAACCAAGAGCAAGGGAATTATACGGTACATTTACCACCAAGGATTGGAACCAATCACGCAATAACTTTCAACGTCACTCACAAGGATGAAGGCATGCGTGCGATTTTAAGTGATATACGCTTCCGCCAAGCTGTAAGCTTATCTTTAGATCGTGAAGAAATACAGGACTTGGTATATTTGGGTGAAGGTACAATTGCTCAAGGTACTAGATTCGATCCAGCTGGTGTAGATTGGGTTGATCCAGAATTATTGGAGTATATGATTGAGTATGATCCTGATAGATCGATAGAGCTTCTTGATGAAATAGGCATGATAGATACTGATGGAGATGGATATAGAGAAAAACCCGATGGATCTCAATTTATCCTTCAAGATATTTTCTCTGAACAGTATGGGCCAGTTAGATTGCATGAATTGTGGCAAGCATACTTCAAGGATATTGGTCTTAAATTAACCCTTAAGGAAGTGACATCAGATGAGTACAGAGCTCTTCAAGGATCAAACGATCATGACATGACCATCAATGGTGGTCAAGTTACAGCTATGGATCTTGCACAGAGGACTCAAAACTTTAAGCCCCCATTTGCGAGTTATTTCGGTGCGACTTTCGGATCACCTTGGGCTGTTTGGATGGATGGAAAAGGAGGACAAGAGCCTCCCGAACATGTTAAGCGATGGGCCAAATTGGCTGATCAGTTTCAGATGCTAGAAATGGGATCAGACGAGCAAATAGCTATTGGTATGACACTTAATGAAGAAATGACCAAACAACTATATTGGATAGGAGGCGTTGGTCAAAATCCTTCACCTTTAGTGGTCCATAATGATCTTGAAAATGCTAAACCCTATACTGTGTTTTCCTGGGACCACCTGCTTGCAGCTCCATACAGGTTTAACCAAATATTCTTTAAAGAAGATTCATCTTTTAGGTAATTTTTCTTAATTGAGAACTCAAAGGGGGCGATGCATAAACAGCATCGCCCCTTTTTAAAAAAAATTAAACTTGTTTAATTCCTGAGGTCTTTGATGTTGGCGTTTAGTAAATATTTGTTCTTTCGTGTTATTTTCAGTTTACTGACACTTCTTGCAGTCAGCTTTCTTGTTTACGCAATCATTGAGATGATGCCTGGTGATTATGTTTCAAGATATCTTTTAAAAAAATTCTCCTCAGCGAGCAACAGCCCGATTTACCCCGAAGATATTGAGAATGCTAGACGCATGTTAGGTCTCGACCGTCCTTTTCTAGTACGTTATGGATCATGGATATGGGGGATTGTGACACGTTTTGACTTTGGTACTGCCTTTCGTTCCTCAACACCTGTAACGAATCTTTTGGCGATGAAATTTGCTGCAACGGTGATTGTTGTTTCATGCGCTTTGACTCTTACCTACCTGATTTCCATACCACTTGGTATGTATTCGGCCATCCGACAAAATTCTTTTGCTGATTACAGTCTTACGTTTATTGGGTACGCGGGATTTTGCGTTCCCGCGTTTGCTGTTGCCTTGATCCTGATGGTGGTGAATACTTTTATTTTTGATGCTGATGTCACAGGTTTAATTTCAGCAAAGTATATTAATGAACCTTGGACGTGGGCAAAAATTAAGGATTTTTTAATGCACGCCTATATTCCAATGATTGTCCTGGGCTGGGCATCAACGGCCTTTGCCCTGCAAACCATGCGCGCCTTGATGAGCGATGAAGTATCAAAACTCTATGTTACCGCCGCTGAAGCGCGGGGGATGCGTGGTTGGAAATTATACTGGCAATATCCAGGCCGCCAAGCAATTGTGCCCATGTTTAATTCCATGGGGTACGACTTAACTAGAATTTTTGGAGACTTGCCAATCATTGCAACAGTTTTATTGATGGGGGAATTGGGCCAAGAATTAATTCTTGCCTATATGGATGCGGATCAAAATACCGCCGCCGCTATTCTTGTACTTCTTGCAGCTGCGGTAACGGCAGTTAATCTTATCACCGATGTTGTGATAGGTATTTTGGATCCAAGAATACGAGCAGGGAGATTTGCATGAACAAGACTGTTGCTATTCTGGATAAAGAACAATACTATTCAGCATTCCAGTGGACATTGGTTAGAAGCAGGTTTCGTAAAAACTGCGCGGAGGTCTTTGATGTTAGCGTTTAGTAAATATTTGTTCTTTCGTGTTATTTTCAGTTTACTGACACTTCTTGCAGTCAGCTTTCTTGTTTACGCAATCATTGAGATGATGCCTGGTGATTATGTTTCAAGATATCTTTTAAAAAAATTCTCCTCAGCGAGCAACAGCCCGATTTACCCCGAAGATATTGAGAATGCTAGACGCATGTTAGGTCTCGACCGTCCTTTTCTAGTACGTTATGGATCATGGATATGGGGGATTGTGACACGTTTTGACTTTGGTACTGCCTTTCGTTCCTCAACACCTGTAACGAATCTTTTGGCGATGAAATTTGCTGCAACGGTGATTGTTGTTTCATGCGCTTTGACTCTTACCTACCTGATTTCCATACCACTTGGTATGTATTCGGCCATCCGACAAAATTCTTTTGCTGATTACAGTCTTACGTTTATTGGGTACGCGGGATTTTGCGTTCCCGCGTTTGCTGTTGCCTTGATCCTGATGGTGGTGAATACTTTTATTTTTGATGCTGATGTCACAGGTTTAATTTCAGCAAAGTATATTAATGAACCTTGGACGTGGGCAAAAATTAAGGATTTTTTAATGCACGCCTATATTCCAATGATTGTCCTGGGCTGGGCATCAACGGCCTTTGCCCTGCAAACCATGCGCGCCTTGATGAGCGATGAAGTATCAAAACTCTATGTTACCGCCGCTGAAGCGCGGGGGATGCGTGGTTGGAAATTATACTGGCAATATCCAGGCCGCCAAGCAATTGTGCCCATGTTTAATTCCATGGGGTACGACTTAACTAGAATTTTTGGAGACTTGCCAATCATTGCAACAGTTTTATTGATGGGGGAATTGGGCCAAGAATTAATTCTTGCCTATATGGATGCGGATCAAAATACCGCCGCCGCTATTCTTGTACTTCTTGCAGCTGCGGTAACGGCAGTTAATCTTATCACCGATGTTGTGATAGGTATTTTGGATCCAAGAATACGAGCAGGGAGATTTGCATGAACAAGACTGACATTATAGGCCAAAAAGAAAAATATTATTCCGCATCCCAGTGGACATTGGTTAGAGGTAGGTTTCGTAAAAACCGTATGGCGTCAATAGGTTTTTGGTTCTTAATGTTTCTTTTTTTTATATCTATCTTTGCAGAATTTCTATCGCCCTATCCACCTACCGCAGGTACAAAAGAGGGCAAGAATAGAAATTACACTTTTGGCGCTCCCCAAATAGTGCATATATTTGATCAAGACGGAAAATTAACTAGACCATACATTCAAGATGTAAAAAATAAATACAGTGTTACTGCTGAAAAAATGCAACGCAAATACCGCGTCGAAGGAACAAAAAAATATAAAGTACTTGATAAGTTTAAAGAGGATGAAACAATCGGCACGATCACCCTTTCATTGTTTGTGCGTGGATCATCCTATAAAATGTTTGGTTTGTTTCCAATGGACATTCATTTATTTGGCGCCACGGATCCAAAAAAAAGAGTTCATCTTTTTGGGACTGATAAATTTGGTACGGACTTGTTTTCACAGTGCATGTATGCGACTCGAACATCCCTTTCCATTGGAGCCTTAGCTGTGTTTATCGCCTTTTTTATGGCTTTGGTCATTGGCGGGACTTCCGGGTATGTCGGGGGATATACGGATGTAGGCATTCAAGGCACTAGTGATGCGATCAGGATGATACCCACGATACCCCTGTATGCCGCTTTTGCTGCTACTTTTCCAAAGGAATGGTCCAATGTCCAAATTTATTTTGCCCTGACGAGTATATTGGGCTTCTTGGGCTGGACAACGCTTGCGCGCAGAATTCGAACCCACGTACTGGCGACAAGAAGTGAAGATTATATTTTATCCTCAAAGCTTTCAGGAGCAAGTGGGCCATGGATTATTAGAAAACATTTATTGCCCTCCTTTACGAGCTATATCATTGTTGATTTAATTATTTCCTTTCCCTATATCGTGCTTGGCGAGACAGCTTTAAGCCTCATTGGCTTAGGGTTGCGACGTCCAACAATAAGCTGGGGGGTCTTGATGCAGGATATGACAACACTGCAAGCAATCCAGTTAACACCTTGGTATTTTATACCACTTATATTTTTCTCATTAGCTATTTTAGGATTTGTTTTAGTAGGTGATGGTTTACGACAAGCAGCGGATCCATACTCTCAGATGAAACGATGACCATGATGAACAACAATCTTTTATTTTCAGCCGAAAATCTTTCCGTTGATTTTACAACCGATGAGGGGGTTATCCGTGCCGTCGATGACATATCCTTTTCTTTGGAGAGTGGAAAAACCCTCGGTATTGTTGGAGAATCCGGTTCAGGCAAATCAGTGGCGATGCGTTCGTTAATGTCTCTTCATCCGCAGAACGCAATCGTAGGCAAGCAGACAAAGCTGCTTTTAAAAAGAAAATCAGGTGACACAACTGATATTGCTCAATTAAAAACAAAAGATCAAGATTTATACAACATCCGCGGCGGTGAAATTTCAATGGTCTTTCAAGAACCGACAGCGTCCTTTTCACCTATCTATACAATTGGTAAACAAATCTCCCAAGCTATTCGTTTGCATGAAGATGTAGAAAAAAAAGAAGCGCGAAAACGTGTTGTGGCAATGTTAGAACGAGTGGGCATTACAGAACCTGATACTCGCTTTGATCAATACAGCTTTGAGTTATCGGGTGGAATGCGGCAACGGGCAATGATTGCAACGGCTCTTGTGACGCGTCCCTCTATTTTAATTGCTGACGAACCCACAACATCTTTAGATGTGACCATTCAAGCACAAGTATTAAAATTAATGAAAGATCTTCAAAAAGAATTTGGAATGGGAATTATTTTTATCAGTCATGATCTAGGCGTTATCAGCCAGGTTTCGGATGAAATTTGTGTCATGTATTTAGGAAGGATTGTTGAACAAGGAAAAACAAAAGACATCATCTCCAATCCTCAACATCCCTACACGAAAGCTTTGCTTGCAGCCTTGCCAAGGCTTGATAACGTAAATACAACCTTGGAGCCAATCAAAGGGGATATTCCAAGCCCGCTAGAGCGACCGAGCGGATGCGTGTTTCATACCCGATGCAACTTTGCAGATCAAAATTTGTGTGTATCCACAATTCCTGATTTTGAAAAGGTGGGTGAAAAGCATAACAGCGCCTGTCACCTTCATAGTAATAGTGAGCAAATGTCATGAATGATAAAACATTAATGCAAATTCAAAATCTCTCAGTTTATTTTCCTATAAAAAAAGGAGTTTTTTCAAAGCCTATTCATTTGAAAGCAGTTGATAATATAAGTTTTAATATCATGCGCGGTGAAACTTTAGGACTAGTTGGTGAATCCGGATCTGGAAAAACAACAATCGGTCGCGCCATATTAAATGCTTTGAATGAAACGCAAGGAGAAATTACATATAAAACCGAAAATGAAGAAATTGATATCTCCACATTGAAAGGGAAAGCTTTGCGTAAATTTCGTCGACGCATGCAATTAATATTTCAGGATCCTTACACGTCACTATCCCCCCGTATGACAGTGAGGGATATTATTGCCGAACCGATAGAAGCCTCAGGCTCATCCCAAGGTGTAGAAGATACAAATCAAAAGGTGCGCGATATAGCAGCGCGCTGTCGTTTGAATGTAGAACATTTGCGACGTTTCCCCCACGCTTTTTCAGGAGGTCAAAGACAAAGAATATCAATTGCCCGCTCACTTGTGACAAATCCAGAATTTGTCGTATGCGATGAATCGGTTGCCGCTTTAGATGTATCCATACAAGCCGATGTGCTTAATTTATTAAAAAATTTGCAAAATGAATTGCAACTAACCTATCTTTTTATCTCTCATGATCTAAGTGTAGTTGCGCACATATCTGACCGCGTTGCAGTTTTATATTTAGGAAAAATTGTTGAGTTATGCAGCACGCGCGAATTATTTGAAAAACCAATGCATCCCTACACAAGAGCTCTCTTTGCGGCCATTCCGCAAATTGATGTAGAGAAGGATCCACAGGCTATCAAGGGAGAAATTCCTAGTCCTTTAAATATTCCATCTGGTTGCCGGTTCCACACCCGCTGTCCTTTTGCTGAAGAGAAATGCCGCAGTGAAGAGCCGGAGTGGAGAGAACTAAACGACGGGCACCACATAGCTTGTCATTTTGCCGAAAAAACAGAAAGTCTACCTCTAGAATAATTATTAAATAATAATTATTCTCAATAGCTAATTTACTCAACCCATGAAAAATCAACAATTAAACCTTACAAAGGATCCAATTCCATACCTTGCAGTAAAAATGGCTATACCAGTCAGTATTGGATTTTTATTTCATACCATGTTTAATGTGGTTGATACCTACTTTGCCTCTAAAATTAGTTCTGTGGCTGTTGCGGCCATTACAATTACTTTTCCAATATTCTTTATGATTATCGCAATCTCCTCGGGCACGCGCCAGGGAGCCACGGCCCTGATTGCCAATGCGGAAGGCGCGAATAACAAGGAGTTGGCAAAGAAATATTTAATTCAAACCGTTAGTTTTTCAATCATCCTAGCCCTTGTTATTATGGTGATTGGTCTTATTTCTGCACCCTATCTTTTCAAGCTTATGCATGCAAAAGGAGAATATTTTAATTTTGCTATACAATACACAAACATTCTTTTGTATGGATCCCTTTTTATTATTTTAGATTCAACTCCAACAGCTGGATTAAATGCAGTGGGAGATACAAAAACATACTCCCACGTTTTTATTATAGGTTTTTTTGTTAATTTAATTTTAGACCCTTTATTTATTTATGGCTATGGCCCAATTCCGCCCATGGGAGTCAAGGGTATTGCATGGGCTACTATTGCCGCAGAATTTATTGCTACTATCTATGTATTTTACCGCGTTAAAAAATTGTCTAATTATTTTGATAATATTAGTGTACGGGATTTTTTTCCATCAATAAAACTTCAAGTTGATATCTTGAGACAGGCTTTGCCGGCGTCGTTAAACATGTTTTGTCGCGGGGGAGGTTTTTTTATTATTGCCTTTTTCGCCTCTTTTTTTCCCACGCCAGATACAAGCGATATTTCTATTGCCTCTTATGGTATCGCAATTCGCATTGAGCAAATTATTTTATTGCCAGCCATTGGCTTAAATTTTGCCTGTCTTTCACTAACGGGTCAAAATTTTGGCGCCGCTAAATACGATCGTATTCGAGAGGGATATCAAGTTTGCTTAAAATACAGTCTTGTTTTGATGATAATTGGTAGTGTTCTTCTTTTTTTTGGCGCTAGTTTTTTTATGGGAATATTTACTGATGACATAAAAGTAATTGCCATAGGAACATATTATCTACGAATCGCTGCATTGTTTGCCCCAATATTGCCAGTTCTTGATATTTCAATAGCTCTTTTGCAGGGAGTCAAAAAACCAATTTACACTGTATATATCAGTTTGTTCAGAGACATTGTAGGCGCTACGATTATTTTTTGGCTATTATGTTTTTATTTTAATTTTAAGTTAGAAGGATTATGGCTTGGAATCTTAATAACTAATTATTTGTCAGTAATAATTTTTTTATTTATCGTAAATAATAGAATGAAATCTCTAGGCTTAGAAATATTTAAAAAAAAATTACCGTCCAATTAAATTAATGATAGCAATATTTAGACAAGGAATTGAAAAATCATTTATAGTCCCTTAAAAGTTTCCCCCTCAGATTCTATTATGAAATATAAAATTGGCTAATGTTACAAATTAAAAGCTTCTTTTTCTACCAATACTGATTGTTTTAATGCTTTCACAGCTGGTGTTTCCAATGGCGAATTTGGGCTGGAAGCAGAGGATATTCTTGTCATTATGCCGTTGCTTTAGCAACAAATAAATCAAAATAATTTATCTAGGGTAAGTGAACAGCCCTTTAAAAATTAATGTTTCTGAAGAAGTAATTCATAAGATTTATGCCCGGGTTAAGGAATTTCCTTGGCATGAGATTCCAGATGATGGTGGTCGGTCTTATGGCGCTAATTTAATCAGAAATATGATTAACAGCCTTTTCAAGAAATTTTTTATTTTTATAAAAAATTAATATTTTTGTTGTTTTTTTCTCTCTGATATGTTCAGGTTATCGTAATTATAATGAGGAGGAATCCATATGGATAAAATAAAAAAATCCAGCCAAGCTACTTTGAAAGC
>CAYXUK010000055.1:0-11116 GCA_964468295.1 uncultured bacterium
CTTCTGTACGATCTGCGATGAACTGTACCGCCCAGGATTTCCCCTCTAATGCGTACTGAAATACTTTATACATTACCACATCCAGTTTACTCTTGCCATCCACCGTGCCTTCTTCATCCCCTATCTTTCGGAGTATATCCGGGATGGACTGTACGCCTTTAGGTCTGCCGCTTGGATTGCCAGATACACCCGGTTTGAATTGTCCGTTGGCTTTCCTGTTCTTTCCTGATACATCAGGCATAATTATAGAGCGATTCGGTCGGCTCTGCCCCGCCTCCTCCATCTTGGAAAGATGGTGTGCTTCTATTTACACCAGAATCGCATTTCTTTTTACCTTTATACATTCCAGCACCCATTTCATCTATTTTACTGAATGGTAATATTGGAACATTTATTTTGTAGGTTTTATCTATTAGGTAAATGTATCTAAACTGATTGCCTTTTATTGGATATGCACCATTACGCTTCCAATATCCTGCACTCTGACCTATCTTTTTGTAATTGCTATTATTTAGTGTTTTGTCTGCTATTATATCACCATTAGGCATTTTTAGCATAGTTTTGTTTTGTTTTATATTTGTAAGTTTAAAACCGCTTGCTCTATAAATTGTGCCGTCACCACATTGTGCCCCGTCTGCGAAACTAATTATCCACTTAATATGAGGTGCATGTTTTTTTATTAACCTAATTGCAACCGAAATACACCTGCTCTCACTGTTGCGTGGTAATATATCATCAAACGCCATACGGTTTAATTCAAGAAATTCATTCCACCCTGTATTTTTAACCAACCCAAGCATTTTTCTTTTATCCGTCGAACTGCCAAAACTCATAACCCCATGCAACACCCCATCGAGAAATGCACCAAAATGCAGTTTGGAATTATTTACAACCTTCCCTGAATAATGATATTTCCTCACAAAATCATTTGCAATCTTTGACGGAATTACCTTTAACCGGATGTCTTTTACTCTACTCATAAGAATTGCATATCCACCATAAAGCATTTCCGTTGCTATTCTCATTTCCTGTATCGCCGAAGTCGTTTTGTTTTGCTATTTTCAATTTATCTTTGACAATCTCCGCCTGTTCGTCTGATAATGTGAACGTCATCTGCTGGAAAGGCTCTTTGTCTCCATCCGGTAATTCAAACTCCGTTCCATAATCTTGGTCAAACGGAAATAAATCTTTATCATCAAACCCCCACTCCGTCAATTCGCCTACATCGAAATAATTAGCCAGGGCATCGTAATCCCATTCGCCTGTGTTCTTATTAAGCCGGATGTTTAATTCTTTTTCTTGATCTAAAGGAAGGCTCACCTCCACCACAGGGACTTTATCAAACCCTAAATCTTTCGCTACCCTTGCCCTTTGGTGTCCTCCTACCAGTATATTTTTACGGTCTTTATGGGTGTTTACAATTAAAGGATCGACCAATCCAAAACGAGTGATAGAATCTTTGAGATTTTTATATTGGTCTTTGGTCAGTTGCCGGGGATTATATTCGGCGAATATCAATGATTCGATGGGATAATCTTTTGTTTTAAGACTTTGGGCCATATCGGTCATAATCGGTATCGTGGAATCCCTCCCCTTTGAGAATAAAATTAGCCGCCGTGATTGCTTTCCGTGTGCGGAATGAATCACATTTCGGGCATTGTTCGTCTGATTCGTCGTCCATAGGGCGTAGTGTTTCCCATACCCACAGACAAGAATTGCATTTGTAGTCGTATCGTATCATCTTTCCGGAAAGAGGTACGCCCACCATTCCTGTTTACCGCCTGTCCTTCGTCTGTTTTGTCAGAAATGCGGGTAGGGCGGTGAGTGACCCCTCTACCCTATTGGGGTGATTTAAACAGTCTGGAAGTGCTTACAGGCCCGGTGAAAGGCTTGTGATGCGGCCTGTGGGGATATACCTTTCAAGTCGGCTATCCCGGTGAAAGAAAAGCCCTGGATGGTGTGCATATAGACTATATCTCTCTGTAAATCAGATAGTTCGGGCCATGCGGACTCGGTGGTTTTAGCAAATTTTAATTCATCAGAATCGTATTGACCCCGGTGATACAAATATTCTACGGCTAACTTGAAAACGTTTAATCTTTTGAGTGCTTTTTCCGCTAAACGTGCCGCTTCCTCGTTGTAGCCCTGCTCCATCTATCCTTGTCCCCACCACCATCCGTTGCCATTTTCCATGAATGTCTCCGCTCTGTCTTTCAAATATTCCATATCATCGATGTCGCCCTTGTAAGGCCATCCCTGTTTCCATCCCTGCCAATCCCTTGATTGTCGTTTCAGACCTTGACACTGCTTACAATGGGGTCTTAACCGGTTGGGGTTGGCATGATAGGCGTAGAAGTCGGCGTGGTGTTTCTCCTTATTACAAGTTTGACATACTTTAGTCATCTTCTTTCTCCCTATTGTTTATACTTATGACCACAGTTAATAGGGTCACTATGAATATAATCGTCAGGCCAATTAAATGATTCAAACAGACGTGCATCGTTACCTCACTTTTTTATATATCTTTCATAAATTTCTGTCACGAATGCACTGAACATGATCAACCCGAAGGCGATCAGGGACAGGCCGATCCCCAGACATAATATTGACCCGGATATTTTTACTATTGCATCAATCAAAACGGTAAGTCCTCATCCTTTGGCTTGTATTCGTTTTTGTAGGCGTAATGCGTTGCCCCTTTTTCGGACGGTTGCCGGCGTTTGGATATGGATAGATTCACCCACCCGTTTTCCGCCATGTCTTGCAGTTCCTTTATGTTGAAGGCGCAATTTAGAACACTCCCCCCATTGTCAAACTCCTTTTCAACTATCTTGCACTTGTTGATGTACTGTTTTTCTGGCATCTTTTCGCTCCCTTCTTTTCTTTGATTTATATTCAGCGATGCTTTTTCGTTTAAGCATCTTCGCTCTTTTCCTGTTTTTTGCTTTTTTATTCGGCATTTCTTTCCAAAATTATAAGTTTATGTATTTTTGTTATTCCACACTGTTTCCATCCGGCTCTTTTAAAACAGTATCCAGGGTTAGTTGATTTGATTTTTTTTGCATTGATATAGGTATAATGCCTTTGATCAGGCCATATTGCATCAGCAATCGCATCCGCTTCTTGAATGAGGGTGCTACTTTTCGTTTCTGACTCATTTCTAAAGACTGCACAATTAATTCCATTTTCTCCGGAATCGTTTATAAAATTTCTCCATACAAACATCGCATCAGCTTCCCATGTGCGAAGCACAAGTTTTTCACCAGGCCCAACAAATAATTTCTGTTCTCTGCCATCTGCATATTCTCTATATGAATAATGTCGTTTAAATAAGTCCATACAATACTCATCACCATCTTTTGTCAAATACCAATGCATTTTTATTCGGCATAATTCTTTGAGGGCGACCAGTTTGCCAACCAAGTCTCTTTTCCAAAGTCAGCGATCTAAATGATTCCTAACTTTAAAAAACGCCCTCATTTCTTTTTAAATATTTCTTTTAATAATTTCCTTACATCTTCGACGTGATCATTACAGGCATAAGCCAGTGTGACGGTCTTACCATCCTTCACATCAGTAAATTCATATTCGGCTATTTCTAAACAAGAGCCTTCCTTGCATATATTTGGCAGCATCTTTCTCGCTAATATCATATTCCACAGTATCCTTCTTCGCACATAAACAATTCTTCTTGATCTTCTTGCAAATAGGCAGAGTCAAGCGGTTTTAGTGATCTGTGCAAAAACAATTCCCCTTCAAGGCCACGATTTATTAGGGCGTTTCTAATTGAATTATCAACCTCAACAGCTTTTCCCCATCCTTTAGGATTTGTATTCTTGAGCCGTTTCCAATCTCTATTTTGATGATAAGGACAAAATACGCAAGCCGATTTTATAACATCATTAAATCCCATTTCTGTCAGATATTTTTGACAATCTTCACGAGTAATTCTTCTGTCAATTAGAGGATAAACATACTCAACATTAAAAATTAAAGATGTTTTCATTCTTTGTATTTCATCTAAAGATATTCCAAGCCATACTTCTGATGGTTTATTTTTTTGATATTTTTTTAGACCATGCAGTTCTCGCATTTTTTTCATAACCGGTTTTATTTTATATTCTGATGTGCATTGTCTCCGAATCATCCCGCCGGACTCATAATTGCTAAATGCGGGGATACCTGCAAATCTCTGTCCGGGCGAATTAGTTCCATCAATCAAATCGTTGTATAGGTTTTTCTCATCGCATACAATAATTTCTATTCCATTATTTTTTTTAGACCAATTTTTTAGGTCATCCAATAATTTATATGTTTGGTCATATTCTGCACCGGGATCAGCAAAAATAGCATAATTGGCACGATCTATATGTCCCAATGAACTCATTAAATACATAGTCGTTGATTGTATCCCCAATCCAAGTGAAATCACTTTCATCTGGCTACACTTCTGATATTTGTTTTCACAATGTTGGAATTTTTCTTGTGACGTATATAGGGAGTTTTGCAACTGCTACACCTATAAACCGGGAATTGATATGCGCTTGTCAGATAGACTGCTTCAGTTTCATTCAAATCTTCACATCCGCAATTTGGACAGGCATCCTGATCCATCAGTACACCCAGATTGGGATGATTGTGGATATAGGGGCGGAGTTTTAAATAAACATCTTCCAATCCCATTACATCGTGGCGGTTGTATTCGGCCATTTTATCCAAAGCATCCTGCTTCCCATCCATGCAATCAAGCCAGAGTTGAAAATTCGTGTCCAGTTTCTGCTCAAGTTTGAAATGCTTGGTGAGATAATCTTGCTTGTAAGATGTGAAGGCGAACTCCCGGCGGGCTACTTTTAAGGTGTCAATGGACTTGTAGGGAGAAGGCGGGTCTAACTGATTGTCTATAAAGCGGGCATTTAATTTCCGTAGATCAAAGCGATCCCCATTATGAGCGATAACGATGTCGGCTTTATCCAATAATGTCCAGATGGATTCTATGATCCTTTTATCATCCCCGGCTTTCGCTTCTTTAGGTGTTAAAATATCACTGTGAATTTCATCGTCATACAGCCATTTCGCCGCCCAGGATAAAACATTCCACTCTTTCACGATATTGGTATGGGGGATGCGCTGTTTATACAGTCCCCATACATGAACGGTCATGGGAGTTGTTTCAATATCGAATAATAATATCCGGGGGAGGTGAGATTTATCTATATTTTCAAACGTCTGCCAGTTGGTTGTGAATCTTCGACCGCACTCTTTACATTCCCACCTTCTTCTTGATTCACCGTTTTTGGTTAGGCGTATTGCTTTCTTTTTGGTATGGGACGATCCGCAGTCAGGGCAGATGGCTCTCATGGTTTTTCCTTTGGTATGTGTTTACCACAATTCTTCCTGTGGTGTGGATTGTTTAAACTGCCATGTATGAACAGGCTTGCCGTAGTTCCCCGGTTTCATGTGAGAGGTTTTCCGCAAATACCCCTCTTTTGTGAGGTTGGTGATGGCCCGGCGCACCGAGGTTAAAGGTCTATTGGCCATCATGCAGTATGTTTGTATATCTTCCGGGGAAAAGGCTTTGTCGGGATTCTTTTCAAAGAATGTCAAAATACGATCCTCTTGAGTGTTGGCCTTGCGCCTTGCTTCCTTGAGGTCATATCCTTTTAAATTTGTTGTGTTATAGTAACTCATAATTATTGGGGGACGGTTTCCCGCCCCCCATTTTTATTTAGTACAATCTTACTTTTGGATTCCTTCGATAGTTGAAGATCGACTCAATCAGGATTTTATAATGTTCCACTGTCGTCTGATCTGTCAATTTCCCGGACTGATAACCAAGTTTCTGAATAAACTCAGCATGGTCGTATATCGGTTCATCAAACATATCGAGCATCGCATAGATGAACGTCCTTCGCTTGTATCCATCATAATACGGTTCAACCATTGTGATCTGATCCGCCCACCGGGTTGCTTTTGACATCGTTTTAACTTTGAATCCGCCACTGCGGAACAATTCTGACGTTTCCGCGTTGTTTCGTTTTCTTCCAGATAACATCGCCTGACATTCCTTGTGTCCGAATCCATAACGCTGTTTGAAATCACGGTAACGCCTATACTCTCTATTTCCGAGCCGGATATATCCATTCATAAAGTCATCGGCGTTCCAGTTTTTTTGATTGGTGTTCAATCTGTGAACATCCTCCAACTCTAAACCATCAACAACGATGTAATAAACGGGTAGTTCGTTTTCACGCATAACCGTAAAGCGGTGTTGCCCGTCAATTATGGCGTGTTTTTCGTTTACAATGATTGGGTTTTGTATCTGTTTTTCAATCATTGAGTCGCTTAATCGTCTTTTGTTTAATGGGTTTACCATTCTATTTCCATCAAGAAAGGAGAACTTTCCGTAATCATCGGTCATCTTGACTTGATTTACTGTTCGCATTTTCTTTTCCTTTTTTTTGTTTTCGATCGTTAGCATCGTGCTAATTCTTTTACTTCACTCAGCAATTCTTCCAGGTCATAGTTTTTAAATTTTCGCACGGTCTTATGTCGCCTTCGCAGTTCGTCGAATTTTTCCTGTCCGAATTTGTCGATGTACCATCTGAAGTATGGCCATTGATCTGAACCGTGTTTATAATTGCATGGCCAACATTGTGTGTGACAATTACCGTCATTGGATATGTCCCACCGTGTTGAATAGTTCTTCCGTGTGAAGATATGACCATTCGTGAGATTTTCCGCAGTTCCACACTGTACGCAGCATTTGTCCCGGTTTCTGATGTATTGTGATACGGCTTTATCAAGGTTCTTTACGAGGGTTTTTCGGCTTGGTTTTCTCGGCATAATTCATTTGTTCGCTTCATAAAAAGATTGGCAGAATCCAGGCGAAGATATGCTTCTTCGTTCCTGGCGCGTTAAATGTTCATTCCCGACATAATGAATTTGATTCGATTTTAATTTATCAAATTTCGGCATTGTGCATTCGATTGGATTTTTTTTAGGGATATTGAAAAACCCCCAAAGACAAGTTCGTTTTTTATAATTATCACCATATTCGTAAGGCTGATAAACTAAACGAGGATGACCTAAAAATCGCCGCAACAATCCAAATGGATTCTCAATCATCCAAAATTTTAAAGTCGTTGTCTTTGCAAGAGGTGAAGGTAGATCGTATTGGCACTCCCAAATAATCCGTAAACAATGATTCACTATTTCCATCCCCTTTCTAATATCCCTCGGATTCTTTGAATTGGTTCTTGCGAAAGAAAATTCCGTGCATGGCGGATTTGCGATAATACCATACACGTTGGGGGGGGGGTGGAATTTCTCAACGCCAATTTCTTTCCCGATACGAATAACATTATATCCCGCATTTTCATACGGTTTAGAATCGCTCCCAATATCGGCGCAAAGATGAAGAATAATTTTACTTTCGTTTCTTGGCATTTTCTTCCACTTCTTTGATGTATGCTTTTTTGTATTCTCTTATTTCCGATTCCGGGCGTTTGTTTTTGATGGCGTTCAGCCACCGACCTTCTAATATGTATTCCTTTTTCATGCGATTGCCTGTTTCAGTTGTAATTCTTCAATCGGCTTCATAGAAGTCCTGCACTTGGGGCAGACAGCATAAACACCCCGGTTCACTTTTCTCTGGTGGTGGCCATCCGGACAACCAATTACGATTCTCCTGTCTTTTGGCTTGTCGGATAAATATGATCCGGGTCTTTCTTTATACCACTCCTGTCGGCAACAATTATTGAAGGCGGATTCGTAATTTTTGTACTGTTTCCCTTTAGCCTTCAAATAATCCACGAAAGAATCATAATAGAATTGGATATTTAAGGTGGGGTACTTCTCGGAATAATCTGACAATTTAGACTCGATTGATTCTAATTGATTTTTTTCCCCCCCTTTATCTTTAACCTTATCCATATCCATATCCATATCCTGTACAGTTCCAGATGAACTGTTGGGCAACTGTTGATTTTTTTTATTTAACCCATACTTTTTTAATATTTTTATGACTGATTTATGAGCATTTACATTTTCATTCAATTCACCATATTGATATTCAATAAATTTGGGGATAAACCATTTCCCATCTTTAAAAGGCACAATTTTGCGGCTGAACACTTTTAAAATTCTGGCCTCATCCAGCTTGACACCGATCTGAAACGATGCAAGGTCAATATCCACTTCCCATATCCCGGCGTGATCACAATTATCTAATAAGTAAAACCAAAATAATTTCATGTCGGGATTCAGTTCACGAATCCACTTCTTTTTCCATTTTTCAGTATCGGTAAAACGCTTGGCCACTAAATCCAACCGTTTGCGATTGATCTCAATATCTGAAAAAACATATAGACAGCGAACAGCTTGGCAAATCCATATATATATCTGTCAAACTGGTCGTCCTGTGAGCGGGTGTATCTGTGATTCTTCATTCACTTTCTCCTTTGGTTTGATTTCTTCGATCCGCCAGTTCTTTGATTCATAGCGGCGGTACAGCTTTGTGAAGTGTCCATCGTGATATTTCACTTGGTCTTTGGGTATGATAACGGCAACGGGGTCGCCATCAAAAGGGGGATATAAATAGTAAATTCGGTATTCGGGGGAAACCCGCTTGGTATTGTCGGATTTATCTTTCAAGGTCATAGGCTTGTTTTGATTATGTGGATGGGTAGGCTCACGATTATTTTGATTTTTCCCTTCTGTTTTTATGTCCCTGAGAATCTTTGTAAAAAATAGTATTCCCAGATTTGTCTTTTAAAATATTGCCCGTGTCCGGATCAACGACAGCACCGTTGGCTATGTCCTGCATTTCCAGTGACAGTTTTGTTATTTTTATCGCATATTTATTTAGGAGGTCTATCATTTTTTTCTCTGTAATAAACGACTCGCAGTTCGTTCAACAATCGGCGTAGTTGCGCTACCGATAAATGATTCACCTTCGGAGTATCCCCGAAAAGTCTCTGTTTTACCCGAAGTGTCTTTTTCCATCCCATCAGGCTTTGTGCCAGTGCGAACCTTTTTATTAGTTTTTGCCATTCGTTAGTTCTCCAATCCATTGGCAATCTTCTTGGTCAGCATATTTATTGTATCGGATGCAGATTCCTTTGTGTGTCCATTAGGGTCGGACAACCAACCTTCGGCAGACACTCTTTCTGTGTCGGTCAGAACAGATGATTTGATTAAATCACGAATCTTTTTTTCTTGTGATGCCGTCATATAACTTGTGCCGTTTTTTCGTGTTTTTGATGCCTTTTTGGGCGTTTTATTTTGTTGATGTATTGCGTTTTCAACCTCATTCGCAGATGCGAACTCATTTCCGCCACCAAACCCGGCAGCACTTAAAGCGCGTCCGATAGCCGAAGTCTCACAATTTTCCAAAGCACTCGTCTTGTTGATCTGACTCGAACCTTCTTTTTCGTAAGCGTGTCCGGTGTAGGTCAGAACGGATTCGCCGTTAATTAGCGTAAGGGTGGCTTTCATAATTACCACCCCGTTTTCCCAACTGATCAATTCGGTATTTAGTGAATAATCTTTTTCTTGTTTTCCAAGAAATTCAACCATTAGGTGTATTCTTTCAGCCACCGTGTAATAGTCTTTATTATGTATTTTTACAGGCATATTATCCCTCATTTAGTTGTTTAAGTTGAAGTGTGGCGTTCACTATATCGGTGACGGATTCCACCTTTTTATAATCTCCGTCTTTATATGGGGGGAAGCATTTGTGGGCGTGATTCAAGCACCATCCTGGCCCTGCCTTCACAATTTCATCCACAAGTTCATCGATTGTGAACTCGACCAAATTCTTGCCCTTCACATCACCGTTGGGCAAATCGTGTTCGATGATGGCTCTGTATGTAACTTTATCCAACGATTCCTCCGGTCACATCCTCGCCACAAACTTCACAGATCAATATGGATTCATCTTCCATCTTTTCCGCAAAGACGGTTTCATGGGGACAAATAGGTTCGTCCGGTTTGATTTGTCTATCCACACCAAATTCCGGGCCGTATTTCCACGGTTCAAGTCCTTCAGATGTTCTGCTCACTATTTGTTCCTCTGTCTTTGATGATCTTTATTTATGACTACTTTTTATTTTTGCTATTACATTATCCAAGTTTGGATGGATAGAGCATAAAAACCCATCATCCATTTCAATACTAAGTGTAAAGTATGAGTCGGATTGATATATGTCAGAAGTCAAAGGTTCATCTTGTGGCATCCAACAAATATTTGTTTTCCTATCGACTTGTACCATATTATTTTCAAGTAAATAATCTTCAGATTCATAAAAAGCTGCTTTTGGAAACACAGATTTTATTATATTAAATATTTGTGTGTCTTTCATTATTTTATTCCTCATTTTAAGACCGCCCCGCCCTTGCGGGAAAAGGCGAGGAATAGTGTCCTTCGGAGCGGTCAATTCTGTTGTTCCTCTTTGCGTTGGGTTGTTTCTATTGCGATTTTCCACACTTGACACAAGAAGAAAAACACCATTTGATTATTTCGTATGATTCATTTAAACCGTGTTCTTTCATAAAGTAAAAGGTTTCCCTTGCGGAAAAACCCATTTCTTTCATCTTCGATATTATATAGTTTCGTTTTTTCATTTTATTATTCCTCTTTTAAAATGATACCGGGACGAGAATCGAAGGTTAATACGATCGTGGAGAGAACACCACTAAAGGGTCGCCCCGGTGAAATGTCGTTTATTTTCGTATTAACCATGCCCCAATATAAACATAAAAAACTAATATGTGGGGATTTTTTTATTTCCCATATTCATCCTATTTATACGAAGGCACACATACACTTAATAGAAACAAAAAACCCCCGTATTCGGCGAATATGAGGGTTTTAAAGGTATTCTGGCGTGGTAGGTTATTACTTACCGTTGATTCTGCCTTTCAAATATGCAAGGTCATCGGTCACATCGTTTAATTCTTTCACAATATCCTCCCGGTGTCTTTGGGACGTTTCATCTGACCGATTCCATCTGTCAAGCATTTTGAGAACGATTGATTCTACATTTGCCATTTTGGTTTCCAATTTTGCATTGGCTTGACGTATCTGATCCAAGTCCTCATTTTGAAGTTTTTGGCT
>CAYXUK010000056.1:0-10918 GCA_964468295.1 uncultured bacterium
CCTCCCCCATTGAAGCCCCATACCTTACGCATACGTTGATAGGTTGCTGCATATAAAATATTAGGATTGTTTTTATCCATTGCCATATCCACTACACCAGTCATTTCATCTATATAAAGTACTTTTTTCCAATTTTTTCCACCATTGGTTGTTTGATATACACCTCTTTCTTTAGATGAATTCCAAAGATTTCCTAAAGCAGCCACGAATACAATATTAGGATTTTCAGGATGGATAATAACACGGGCAATGTGATAGGTTTTTTCTAATCCGATCGAACGCCATGTTTCACCCTGGTTTTCGGATTTATATACACCGTTACCCCATGATGTACTTTGACGATTCTGCTGTTCGCCGCTACCGGCATAAATCACATCTGGGTTGGATAGTGAAATGGCCATATCACCAAACGTTGAAACCGCTTGGTCATCGAACACAGGTTTCCAGGTTGTCCCTTTATTGGTAGACTTCCATATACCACCGGAAGCAGAGGCGACAAATACCGTCGCTGGATCATTCGGCAGTATTTCGATATCATGTATCCTTCCACCAGCAACAGATGGACCAATATTACGAAAAGTTAATTGATCAAGTTGATTGGTTGAGATCGATTGTCCAAGGAGAGAAAGAAAAGGAATAAATATTAATAATGTCTTTTTCATAATTAGCCTGGGTTATTATGATGAAAAATAAAAAGCCTCCATCGATAAATGGAGGCTTTTATATAATTGCGAGCGTTTAGTTATTTCTAGAACAAATTACTTATTCACCTCTGTTTTGGCATATAAACCAGGATCAGTAGGCGCATTACTATTAGATGATATTTCATTTTGAGCCCATTGCATACGCTCAACATGCTGAGTGGCTCCCACCGTATTTAATGGAAAAGGAGGGATTAGGGCTGTTTCACCTGCACCACGAAGACGGCGATGATCATTAAATGGCATGTATGAACCAAATCCGGATACATAGCGTTCTTCTATAATTTCACGAAGCAGCGCATTTTCTTTAGTCAAACCATCTGCATTCTCCATTCCACCTGAAGCAAAATCGGCTTCAACATAAGCTTCATACTTATAGTCTGCAGCTACATCAAACGTAGCATTAAGACGTCCACCACCGGCAAGCCAGACCCTGTATGCATTCAGTGCAGATAGCCCTGCTGCAAACCCGGATCTTGCTGATGCTTCCGCCTTAATTAATTGATTTTCACTATAGGTAGCAATAGGTTGTGGCTCAAACTGTTCAATCACACCTTTATTCCCACTGCCAGACATATGATCAATTGTATAGTAACCATGTCTTGCTGTTTCATTGGTTTTAGCATTGCCGCGATATTTGGCATCTGAAGAGTCTAATATGGCCAATAGGTAACTTCCCTCATTTCCAAGGTCACCAGTCCTTGAACCAGCCAAAATGGTATAAAACAGGTTTTTATCACCTGAATTTATGGCAGCATCACCACGGGGAGTATACAACATGTCACCCGCTGAGGAAGATATTCCACTTCCTGCAGCAGCTAAGGCCCCAGCATAATCTTTATTTGCAAGAGCATATCGTGCTTTCAGTGTATAGGCAGCCGCAAGCCACTTATCTTTATCTCCATTGAAATAAATATCGAAAGATTCTTTGCGACTTGTTGCTGCACCTAAATCAGAGATTGCACCATCCAGCAAGGTTGATAATGCAGCCAATACAGCTTTTTGAGAATCAAATTTCGGGTCCGATACCTCACCACCAATTTCTGAATATGGTACATCTCCCGTTAATAATGCCAAAGTACCGATCGCATTGGCTTCTATAACTTTTGATATTCCTACCAATAGTTTATCGTCAGCCGCAGCAGTCTGAATATGTCGTGCATTAGTGATAACACCCGTATAGGCACTATTCCATTCTCCATTGGTTTCAACCGTTGAGAGTGCATATCCATAAATATTGGAATACAACGATGTAAACCCAATCAACTGTCCAGAGTACATTCCGCATATACGATTTATGTGAGATACCTGTACAATTGTGTTGGCCAGTTGTGCGCCATTCAAAAAGAGTCTTGAATCGACGTCAGCCAGTGTGATTTCATTGGGATTATCGTTGATCGCTTTATCTACATCACAACCTGTTGTTAACAGGGCAATTGCAGTTAGCGGAACAATAATTTTCTTCATTGTTTTTAAACCTTTAATTGTTGTTTTCATTATTATACCCTCCGCTTAGAAGTTAGCCGAAACAGAGAATAACCATGACTTAGTGACTGGATTAGAAAAATATTCTAATCCCGAACCAGTTTGGATACCACCCACATTCACACCGGGGTCAACACCCACCAGGTCCTTATACCAAGCAAATAGGTTGCGACCGGTAACTGTAAATGTAAGGTTGTTTAAACCCGTCATATCCGTCACTGCATCTGATTGCATAAAATAAGAAAGTGATAACTCTCTTATACGTGAATAAGTCGCATCTTTAATTGAAAAGTTATAGGCCTGGTTATCTCCGAAACCACCGCCAATTCCATGGCGAAACCATGCTTCATCAAGGAGTACATCACCACCGCCAAAGTCTTCAATAAATCCTCTTACTGTGGTACCTGATGGAATTGTTTTGCCATCTACATTTAGAAGATCTTTTGTAAGCGTCACTTCATTTTCTGTATCTGTAGTGGTCCCGAAACGTCTGAGTACCCATAAAGTACGTGGTGAGTATTCACCACCTTCAGAATGCTCAAAAAGCATATTAACAGTAAAGTTATTCCAGCGAGCAGTCATGCCCAAAGTTCCACGCCAATCTGGATTGGGATTACCCAGAATCATCTTGGTTGATGTAATTTGAGGAAATCCATTCTTATCTAATATAAATTTACCATTCACTGTTCCATCCTCAGTTTGTGAACCGATTCCCCAGAGAGAACCAATCGGGTAGCCTTCTCTAGCTACTGAGTTCACCGAGCCTGAGCCAAGGTTCAATACATCAGTACCAGCTAAGTCAAGAACCTTATTTTCATTTTTAGCCCAATTAAACGTGAAGTCAAGGCCAGTAGTTGCCCCACTCATCACATTCCAAGAACCATCAATTTCAAGACCCTTGTTCTCCATGCTAGCAGCATTGGAATATTGAGTATCATAACCGGACGTTGGAGTAAGTTTATTACTAATCAGCATGTCATCAACTGTATTCGAATAAGAAGTAAAACCGAGTGAAAACTTGTCATCTAAGAAACGAAAATCCGCGCCGATCTCAGTTTCAGTTTTTACTTCCGGTTTTAATTGATCGTTACCTTTATCATCATCTACACGATAACCACCACCCCATTGACCAACCGATACTGGATCGCTATAGGAACTATAACCGAATCCACTCTCTGCTAAAGTCTCAAAACGATGGGCTGCTGGCCTTACACCAACCTTACCCCATGCAACGCGAACTTTTGCAAAACTGATAAATCCCACACCGCTGAGTAAATCTGTCAACTGATAGGCCACATCTACTGCAGGATACATGTAAGAATCACTGATTGTCGAATGGGTTTCATTCGCCATTGATACATTAACAAAAATTTGATCCAATGCATCAAGCGATAGGACAGCATAGGCACGCGTGGAACGAATGTATAATCTGCTATTAGAAACTGAAGAAGCCTCTGCAGCCGTATTTACATTGGTCGTCCATTTATCGGTATTCACAAGAAATCCATCAATCCATGATGATGATCGGCTATAGGACCGATCATTTAAATTCCAACCAACAGTCGCCACCATGGACATGCTTGACCCTAATTCTACATTCTGGCGTGCAATAACATCATAATTCGTCTCTTTATTAGTAATACGGGCCATGTCAAAAGCACCAGAGTTTTTAGCAGAACCAGCAGATCCAGGAGGATAAAAACTTTCTCGGTTATCAGTAAATTGGTCAAGACCACCACGAAGTATGAGCTCTGTTCCCGCATAAGGCGTCAGATTCATTTCATTTGACATTATCAAACGATTAACCCGTGTTTCATTTTTTTGCTCATTAACAGTCCAATTGGGATTATTATAGATTGGATTTGTACTAGATCCGCCAAGATAACGACGGTAAGCCCGATGGCGCCCGGCATACTCAGTACCGCCACTTATATATGTTCCTTTGTAATATGTATTATCAAAGTCAGGAGCTGTTCTTAAAAGCCCCAACATCAGACCTGAAACGTTAGAACCCCTCTGAATACGGTTGGAGTTACTATAAGTATATCCGACTTTGGATGTCATTGAAATATTATCAGAAAGCCTGAAACTTGTATTTAACCTAACATTATCTCGATCGTAATAGGAATTTTTAATCATACCATCCTGACGTAATCGGCTATAACTAAATAGGTATGTTTTAGTTAGATCACCACCAGATACTTGGAAATCATCTTGCAAAAGTTTCCCTGTACCAAAAATCTGGTTAAAGTTTTGATCTACAAATGTATCTTTTGAGTTTTTTTGCGTGATCGTGTGCTGAGTAAATGAACCATCTTCTGAAACGAAATAGGCTTTATCTTTATTCACTTCATCTGCGCCACCGGAACGATCTGAAATTTTATCGCCCCAAGACTCAGCTTGCGTACCCCATTTACCACTACGTCCTTGGCCATACGTAGTTTGCATTGGGATTCTTTCATGAATCTCATCGTAAGACTGCGTACGCTTGTAGTTCATTTTCATACGACCTGCGGCACCTTCTTTGGTTTGAATCACAATTACACCATTTGCAGCCCTTGAACCCCAGAGAGCAGCGGCTGATGCGCCTTTTAATACTTCAACTGATTTTATATCATTTGAATTAAGGTCATTCATTCTTGATTGTTGTGTGACCCCGCCAAAACGACCAGAGTTACCATAAATCTGAGAATTATTAATGGGCATGCCATCAACGATTACAAGCGGTTGACTGGTACCAGAAATTGTATTATTCCCACGAATTCTTATTGAAGAGCCTGAACCCGGGTCACCACTTACAGCATTAACAATTACATTTGATGCCTTAGCAGCTAAGGAATTCATTACCAGGGCTTCGCCTGAACGGGTCATATCTGCCGCTACTACTGAAACACTGGTTGATCCCTGCTTGTCTCGGTTAGCCTCAAAGCCAAGTGCTGTTACAGAAACAGCTTTTAAGCCAATAGCATCGATTGCAAGAGAAAAATTTTGTGTGACACTGCCAGTTAATGGCACATCAACATTGACGGTTTGACTACTATGTCCAATGTAAGATGCGGTAAGCGCAACAGTTTGGCCACCGATCGTACCTGGTCCAATGTCAATACGGTAACTTCCATCTGCTGCTGCAGCTGCACCAACGGTAGTACCGTCAACAACAACATTTGCACCGGATAGCGGATTTCCACTTGCATCCGTTACTGTACCTTGTACGGATGACTGAGCATAAACGAGCCCAATTAGTGTCATTAATGATATTGAGAATTTCAAATACCTTTTCATGGGTTTTACTCTCCTAGTTAAAATTTTCTGTTCGTTCGGGGCGAAATTACTATTTTTAAACAATAATATACCACCTGAGATTTTATTTATATATGTGTTCGTGGAAGTGGTTTTCCAAGCAGTTTCAAAGCGAGAATAATACTTCCAATTCCCAGTCCTATGGATATCCAGTAAGAATACCCGTATCCGATCATTAAATAACCAAAAAATAGTGCAATACCACCGGTTGTCATTGCATAGGGGAGCTGGGTCCTCACATGATCAATGTGATCTGCGCCAGAGGCAGTTGATGATAGAATTGTTGTATCGGATATGGGTGAACAATGATCACCAAAAACGGCACCAGAAAGAATCGAGGCAAACGTACTTAGAAAAATAGGTGATTGGATCACAACATTAGCTTCCATTTCCATAAGCTCAATAGACATGGGAGCTACAATTGGCACCATAATCGCCATAGTTGCCCATGAGGATCCCGTTGAAAAGCTAATCGCTGCTGCTGTTAAAAAAGTGACTGCTGGAAGTAATTCAGGTGATAATATCCCAGCACTAAGACTTACCAGGTAATCAGCAGTATTTAATACTTCACAAACCTTTCCCATCGTCCATCCGAGCACTAGAATGCAACACGCTAAAACCAGTGACCGAAGTCCATTCAGCCAGGCGTCAAGCGCTTCCTGCAAGGATAATATTTTGCGTCCAACCGATAATAAAATTCCGATCCCAGAAGTAATGTACGCTGCCCACATAAGAGCTGCGTAAGAATCCGAACCACTGACAATATCTCGTATCGTATAATCGGACACATCACCAAGAGAATTACGACCGGTAATAAAAAGGCCAAGAAATGTTAAAAAAATCACAGTAATGATTGGAATACCACCGTTCGTCCAGTGTGTCGCTGGTCGATTTATATTCGCCTCATCCATTAAATTGGGATCTAACATGGGATTGGCAGTGTCAGATAATACTGCCCCAGTCTCTCTAGACCGCAATTGGGCAGCATGCATTGGTCCATATTCTCTCCGCATCCATATATTGAGCAGAACAAAAAAGATCGTCAGTAAGCAATAAAATGAATATGGGATACTACGTAGAAAAGTGATATAAGTATTTTCTTGAATGTTGAAATACTGGTAAGGCCCATCTAAAAGACTCATCTGGAATACAGACCAGGTGCTGATCACAGCAATACTTGCAATGGGAGCCGCAGTAGAGTCAACGATATAGGATAGTTTTTCCCGGCTTATGCGCAGTTTATCTGTAAAGGGACGCATCATATTACCAACCAATAAAGTATTGGCATAATCATCAAAAAAGATTAGCATGCCCATAAAAGCAGTAGTTAGCTGTCCGCTGCGACCAGATTTGGCATATTTTGAAGTGGCTTCAATAATACCCTTCATCCCGCCATTGGCCGACACGAGGCCTATAATACCGCCGAATGCCATGCTGAAAAGAAGTATAGAAGCATGCCCTGTATCTGCAACAGCACCAACGATATAGGTATCAAGAGCTGTGGTTAATCCAGCAATTGGGTTTCCAGCCAATAGAGAGACACCGATCCAAATACCAGCAAAAAGTGAAATCAGTGTTTGTTTAGTGATTAAGGCCAGTATAATTGCAACAACAGGTGGAAGCAACGATAACCATGACGGTTCAAAACCAGCTGCCTCTTCGGCTTGAGCAGCAAAGGCAAGCGTACATATAAAAAATAATGCACCAATATATAATTTCTTATGATTCAAAGACTTAATTCCTAAAGTTCGGTTTGCGCTTTTCAACAAATGCGGAGAATCCTTCTTTAGCCTCTTCTGTTGCAAACAGTTTACTGAAATTTTCAACTTCTATTTCTAATCCGTCTTCCATAGACATACCCATTCGCTTTTGAATACAGTTTAATGATTGGGCGATTGCATTTGGGCCATTTTTAAGTATTTGATTTGCTATTTCCATGCACTTATTCATTAATTCATCAGGCGGAACCACATGGTTGACTAATCCCATAGATTTCGCCTCTAATGCACTGACCATTCGTCCTGTTGTAATTATTTCATTTGCGAGGCCACTTCCCACCAATCGAGGCAATCTTTGCGTACCTCCCCATCCTGGTAAAATTCCTAGTAAGACTTCTGGCTGACCAAATGTCGCTGTCTCACTGGCAACGCGAATATGGCAAGCTAAACTAATTTCGCAACCGCCACCAAGAGCAAAACCATTGACGGCTGCAATAACAGGTTTAGGTGAATTTTCAATCGTGAGTGTCATTTGCTGGCCTGCTTTACCAAACTCCAATGCCGCTTCAGGTCCCATCGATTGCATTTTTTTGATATCTGCTCCAGCCACAAATGCTTTCTCTCCAGCACCAGTTAAAATTATAACGCCCACCTGATCATTATCGATACATGATTGTACAGCTGCACCTAAATGAGCCACAACCTCATCATTCATGGCATTTAATACCTCTGGGCGGTTTATCGTTAATTTCGCAATATGGTTTGAAATTTCTTTAAGAATAAATGACATATTTCACAAAAAGGTTATTTCCAGAAGGTCCGACTAAATAAAACCATTATCGTAAATATTTCAAGTCGTCCCAAAAGCATACAGATCGTCAGCATCCATTTCCCGATAGGATGAAGCAATGCATAATTATCCGTTGGTCCAAATGCTCCAAATGCGGGTCCTACATTCCCAATTGCTGAAGCTGATGCACCTATTGCAGATAGTAAATCTAAATTAAACGCAGTTAAAACAAAGGAAGTTAAAACAAAAATTGAAAGATATATTAAAGAGAAGCCCAGCGTATTGCGAACGACTTCATCACTAATAAACCTATCTCCAATTCTAATTGGAATAATTGCCCTTGCATGTAACATTCTACGTGTTTCGGTTGCAGCATATTTAATTAACAGAATAATTCTGGTTATTTTCATTCCACCGCTAGTCGATCCGCCCATTGCGCCAAAAAACATAATAATTAAAAGTATGTGTTGACTGAAAAATGGCCAGAGTTCATAATCTGCATTTGCATAACCTGTGCCAGTAAGCATAGCTAAAGATTCAAATAGTGAGATTAGAAAACTATTGTGTGACCAATCAGAATTTGCTGAAGATATATTAAAAAAAATCAAGAGTGTAGCAATACATATAATTGATAAATAAACTCTGAATTCATAATCCTTTAAATGAACTTTGTAGTTTCCCGTGATTGCTCGAAAGTGAAGAGTGAAATTGACCCCAGCAACAAACATGAAAAAAATTATAATATAATGAATTAAAGGGTTAGAGTAAGCAGCAATACTAGCATTTTGAGTACTAAACCCCCCTGTTGGCATTGTTGTAAATGCATGACAGACTGAATCAAACCAAGGCATTCCAGCTAAACCCAAAAGCAACACTTGGAGAATGGTAAAACCAACATATACCATCCATAAAATCTTTGCTGTTTGATTGATCCTAGGCCTAATCTTATCTGCTACTGGTCCTGGAACTTCTGCTTTAAAAAGCTGAACACCGCCCACCCCTAACAAAGGTAAAATAGCGATCGTGAAAACAATAATTCCCATTCCACCTATCCATTGAATAAATGAGCGCCAAAATAGAACACCATGAGGAAGACTTTCAATTCCATTTACCAGATTCGGCAGTGTTTCAATATTTCCAATGATTGTTGCACCCGTCGTAGTCACTCCAGACATAGATTCAAACCATGCATCAGTAAAGTTGGGTATTGCTCCAGTTAAATAAAATGGCTGTGCTCCAGCTAGAGCAACCAAAAGCCATGCTAGTGTAACAATCGCAAATCCATCTTTGTTATTTAAAGAGCGATTTTTTCGAGTGAAAAACCAAACTGGTAAACCAATCAGAACACAAATGGCAGAAGATTTTAAATGTCCGACTAAATCGGGCTCATTGTATCCCCAGGCAATCAATGCAGGAAGTAACATCGTCACACCTGTCAGTCCGAGCATTGCTGCTAAAATATTGAGGATAGTTTTTATGTTCATTAGGCTTCAAATAATTTTCGCAAACTTTTCACAGCCTTGGACTTTGCAAACACTAAAACCGTATCCTCGTCCGTTAATTGCGTCGATCCTCTTGCAATTGCTAAATGACCATGGTGATTGGTCATACCAACAATACTATCTTCAGGAAATTTTATTTCTGACAAAGGGGCCTTCGTTACTTTACTGCCCGGTTCAGGGCTGAATTCGATAACATCTACATCAATTTCGTCAAACGTTGTGACTGATTTTTCAGTCTGATCACTTGCTATAAACCGTAAAATAGAATTTACGGTGGACATATTTTTACTCAATACTGCTCCTAAACCAATTTCCTGAACTATTGGCATGTATTCGGTTTTGCCAACATGGATCACAGACTGTTTTACACCTAAATGATGAGCCAACATACCAGATAATAAATTGGTTTTTTCATTTTCAGTTACTGCAATAAAGCTATCTGCATCCTGGATATTCTCCGCTTTAAGCAACTCTACATCTGTACCATCTCCATAAAGTACCATTGTTTCTTTTAATTTCGATGCCAGCCATTCAGCTTTATCTCTGCGGTTGTCAATTATTCGCACACTCATTTCATTTTCTAGTTCTGCTGCAACACTGCGGCCAATTTTACTTCCCCCCAAAATGATAATTGAATTCGTTTTTGTGGCTTCTTTCCCCAATAAAATCATCAAAGGTTCAATCCGTTCCGTTTTAACAATAAAATAAGCTGTGTCCCCTTCAGAAAATATAAAATCAGACCAAGGGACATGAGATTCCCCATTTCTTAAAACAGTAATAATTCCAAATTTAAAGTCACGCTCTTCATCGCATATTTCCCGCACTGATTTCCCAATAATTGGACATCCTTCATCTAGAAAAATGCCCATCATCTGCATTCTCCCGCCTTCAAAATCCATTACTTGGGTCGCATAGGAATGCCGAACTAACTGAACAATTTCATGGCAAGCTTCTTTTTCAGGATGAATTACGAGATCAATACCAAATTTTTCCGGTTTAATAATAGAATCTCTAGTAGTGTACTGCTGGTTTCTTAGGCGGGCAATTATCTTTTTCGCTCCCAGTTGATGGGCCTGTTGGGAGGCTATCAGATTGACTTCATCCACTCGCGTTAGGGACAGCACATAATCTGCATCCTGGACATTCGCCATAGATAAGTTTCTGGGACTCGCGCCATTTCCTTCCAGCACAATCACATCGAGACTTTCGGTGGCCCGTTTACACTTTTTTGGATCCAGATCCATTACAGTAATATCATGGTCTTCCTCACTCAATGCTTTTGCAACGTGAAATCCAACTTCTCCTACCCCGATAATTACGATGCGCATAATGAATCCTTTCTGGTAAAACCTTCCATTTTAAGTAATTTTATCCAATGTATCCCATTCTTTTTCATTATTCATTTTCACGATAAATATCAGC
>CAYXUK010000057.1:0-3561 GCA_964468295.1 uncultured bacterium
TCGCATGGGCAGGTCAAACGGATTCAGAATACTATGTTTGTTTAGAATCTGTTATCACAGCGAAGCCGCATATAACCATTGATGATGGGTGCGATTTAATTCAGTTGCTCCATTCCAAACACTCCAATTTATTAGATCATCTGATCGGCGGGTGTGAGGAAACCACTACCGGAATTGTCCGTCTGGAAGCCATGCACAAGGACGGAGCACTTAAGGTGCCAGTGATGGCAGTAAATAACGCCCATTCCAAATATTTATTTGATAACCGTTACGGAACTGGACAAAGTGTAGTGGAAGGAATTCTTTCCGCAACTAATGCATTAATCGCTGGGAAAACGGTTGTTATCGTGGGCTATGGCTGGTGTGGGCGGGGTATCGCCAATCGGTTGAAAGGCCTAGGCGCCAAAGTCATTGTGGTTGAAACAGGCGCTACAAACAGGGATGGATCATCTGGTTACCACCGTGCGCTAGAAGCATCGTACGATGGTTGTTGGGTTATGTCCATGAGTGAAGCAGCGTCCTTTGGGGATATTTTTATTACTGCTACTGGCAATAAGCATGTGATTTCAAAAAGCCATTTGGACGCAATGAAAGATGGGGCGATTTTGGCTAACTCAGGGCATTTTAATCATGAAATTGATTTAGACAGTATGGAATCTTTATCTGTTTCAAAAGAAACAATTCTTCCTAATGTGGAAAAATATCATCTGAAAAATGGTAAAAATTTAATTTTACTAGCAGAGGGCCGATTGGTTAATTTAGCTCAACCAACTGGTCAGGGGCATCCTATCGAGATTATGGATGGTAGTTTTGCTGTTCAGGCGCTTTGTATTGAATATCTAGCGAAAAATAGAGGTAAACTATTGCCGGGTATATATGATGTACCAAAGGTAATAGATGACGATGTAGCTAGGATCGCTTTAGAGGTCCAAGGAATTGTTTTAGAAAAACTGACGAAAGAACAAGAGAAATACAGACAGAGCTGGAAAGAAGGAACCTGATGGATTTAAAGATCAGACCATTTACTGCAGAAGTAAAACAAATGTATGAGAATCATGGCCATTTTCATGATGGAGATGCCGGCTTGGATCTATTTGTGATTAACGAGCAGACAATCAGTGCGGGGGAGACAACACTGATCCATCTGCAGATCGCTTGTGAGAATACTGATAATAAACCGTATTTAGTAATGTCACGCTCGAGCATAGGCAAGACCCCTCTTCGGCTGGCTAATGCTGTTGGTTTGATCGATGCCGGTTATAGAGGAGAGATCATGGCGGTAGTGGATAATATTAAAACCGAAGACTATACAGTTGAACCGGGTCAACGCCTATTCCAGTTGGTTGCTATGGATGGTTCCCCCATTCATTTTGAACTGGTAGAAGAATTATCAGACACTACACGTGGGGGTGGAGGTTTTGGAAGTACGGGTAAATAATTTATAATTTAGCACTCTACTATTTAGAGTGCTAAAAAGAGTTGAAAAATCATGATTTTAGCCTATAACTTCCGCGCTGCATAATTGCAGAAAAAATAACAAAATCAAAATTTTAACTATTTAATTAATGAAACAGGAGAAAGCGAAATGGCACTAAAAGTTAAGCCTTTGGCTGATCGTGTTGTGGTTGAACCTGCACCAGCTGAAGATGTATCCTCTGGGGGCATCATTCTGCCTGATACAGCTCAGGAAAAACCACAGCAAGGCACTGTCGTTGCAACAGGGCCTGGTAAAGTTTCCGATGCTGGAAACACCGTTGCAATGGAAGTGAAAAAAGGAGACAAGATCCTCTATGGTAAATATAGTGGGACTGAGTTTTCTTTTGATGGAACTGATTATCTTATCATGCGCGAGAGTGATATTCTCGCTGTCCTATAAGGAGTAAATAAATTATGGCTAAAGAAATCTCATATGATCTCGAAGCACGTAACGCCCTGAAGGCCGGTGTGGATAAACTCGCTAATGCGGTAAAAGTCACCCTTGGTCCAAAAGGACGGAATGTTGTTATTGAAAAGAAATTTGGTGCACCAACTATAACCAAAGATGGTGTAACGGTGGCCAAAGAAGTAGAATTAGATGATAAAGTTGAAGATGTTGGTGCTCAGATGTTGAAAGAAGTTGCTTCTAAAACTTCTGATGATGCGGGTGATGGTACCACCACTGCTACTGTTTTAGCCCAAGCACTTGTTGCTGAAGGGCTAAAAAATGTGACGGCTGGTGCCAATCCAATGTCCATCAAACGTGGAATTGATGCTGCGGTAGGCGCTGTAGTAGAAGCCCTGCAGGCTCAAAGTAAAGACCTGCCGGATTCGAAGCAGATTGCTAACGTGGGTACAATTTCAGCTAACAATGATCATGAAATCGGTGCAAAAATTGCTGAAGCTATGGAAAAAGTGGGTAAAGACGGTGTTATCACTGTAGAAGAAAGCAAAACTGCTGAAACTTTTTTGGAAACCGTTGAAGGGATGCAATTTGATCGTGGTTACCTCTCTCCATACTTTGTCACAAATTCTGACAACATGGAAGCTGAGATGGATGATACTTATATCCTTATTTATGATAAAAAGATATCCAATATGAAAGATCTGCTTCCCTTATTGGAAAAAGTTGTCCAGACAGGTAAATCAGTTGTGATTATCGCTGAAGATATTGAAGGCGAAGCACTGGCTACACTGGTTGTGAACAAATTGCGTGGCACATTTAAAGTTCTAGCTGTAAAAGCGCCAGGATTTGGTGACCGTCGTAAAGCCATGCTGGAAGACATCGCCGTATTGACCGGTGGAACTGTCATCTCTGAAGATGCTGGTTATAAACTGGAAAATGCGACACTAGAATACTTAGGCACCTGCAAACGTGCTGTTTCTGATAAAGATAACACTACTATCGTTGGTGGAAACGGTTCTGGCGATGCTATCAAAGCCCGTATTAATGAAATCAAAGTTCAAATTGATAAAACGACTTCTGATTATGATCGTGAAAAACTACAGGAACGCCTGGCCAAATTATCTGGTGGTGTTGCGGTAATTAATGTTGGCGCTGCTACTGAAGTAGAAATGAAAGAAAAGAAAGCCCGCGTTGAAGATGCATTGCATGCAACCCGCGCAGCAGTCGAAGAAGGGATCATTCCTGGTGGTGGCGTTGCGCTTCTTCGTTCCGTTTCTTCTTTGGATAAACTCAAAGTCGACAGCGAAGAAAAGGTTGGTGTTGATATTATGCGTCGTGCCCTGGAAGAACCGATTCGTCAAATATGTGACAATGCCGGAGCTGAACCATCTATCGTAACACAAGCTGTTCGTGATGGGAAGGGTGATTATGGTTATGATGCCCGTACGGATGAATATGTTAACATGTTCAAAGTCGGTATTATCGATCCAACCAAAGTCGCACGTGTGGCTGTACAGAACGCCGGTTCTATTGCTGGAATGATCCTAACTACTGAAGCAACGGTTACAGAGATACCTGAAAAGGATCCACCGATGCCTCCTATGGATCCAGGCATGGGCGGCGGTATGGGCGGTATGATGTAATTTGAGGTTATCCTCAATATTCTTAAAAAGCCCTTT
>CAYXUK010000057.1:3661-10918 GCA_964468295.1 uncultured bacterium
ATATAAAATTCCTTATCCATCACCTTGACTAACGAAGACCCTGCCAATTAAATTCTTTTTCTTATGGGTGTCATTCGTTTAAAAAATATGCAGTTTTATGGTTTTCATGGTGTCAGTGAATCAGAAAAACATCTGGGAGGTCGGTTCGAAGTGGATGTAGAAATGCACCTTTCCTTGAAAGATTCCTGCGAATCAGATGATCTAAATGATACTATTAACTATGAGGTTATTTATAAGACGGTCGATTCTTGTATTAGAAAAGATAAATTTTACCTTATTGAAGCTTTAGCTAATTCCATCGCGAAGGATATTTTAAATGAGCATCCCGTAGATTCCCTTATGGTTCGGGTACGAAAACCACACGCACCGGTAAAAGGAGTCTTGGATACGATTGAAGTGGAGATTGAACGCAATAAAGCAGATTATGCTTGAATTGGTTTATCTCGGACTTGGATCAAATATTGGTGATCGAGAAACGAATATTTTTTCGGCCATTGCCGCACTGGATGTACGGGATGAAATCACGGTTAACCGAACCGCTTCTATTTATGAAACGGATCCTCTATATAATACAGATCAACCCGCATTTTTAAATACAGTCGTTGAGTTAAAAACAAACTTAGATCCAGAAGTGATGCTACAAGTTTGCCAAGGTATCGAACTTATGTTGGGCAGGCCGATAGCGCATGAGAAGAATGAACCTCGGGTAATCGATTTGGATATATTAGCTTATGAAACAAAATCAGTGGATTTAGGCCATTTAAAGATTCCCCATCCTGAATTATTTGCCCGTAAGTTTGTTCTTGTTCCCTGGAAGGAAATTGCACCAGATTTTATGGTCCAGGACTTTGGCCGGACTATATCAGAATTATTGACATTGTGCCCAGACACCTCTGCTGTCCGGAACCATCAATTGGAAAAATCAGCATGAGAAATTTGTATTATGTAGCTATCGAAGGTACCATCGGAGTAGGAAAGACCAGTTTGGCCAACCTTTTATCTGATAAATTAGGGGCGAAATTAGTTCTTGAAGCCTTTGAAGATAACCCATTCTTGGCTGATTTTTATGATGACCCCGAACGCCACGCCTTTCAGACTCAATTATGGTTTTTGCTCCAACGATACCAGCAGCAACAGGACCTTCGCCAGGTAGATATGTTTCAAAATCTGGTGATTACCGATTATATGTTTGTGAAGGATCGGTTATTTGCATCTCTGAACTTAAATGAAAAAGAAATGTCTCTTTACGATACAGTGGCGAATATGATGGAGCGAAATGTGATCCATCCAGACCTGGTCATTTTTCTCCAGGCGGATACAGAAACGCTCATGCGGAATATCGCAAGAAGAGGTAGGGACTTTGAAAAAAATATGTCCGAAGATTATATCGATGCACTTAACCAGGTGTATAATGAATACTTTTTTCGTTATCAGGATACGCCGTTGGTTATCATTAATACAAATAATATCGATTTTGTCCATAATGATGGTGATTTGGAAGAGGTAATCAACTATATCCGCCAGCCAGTAACTGGGACAAAATTTTTCAATCCCACCACTGGATTATAATCATGATCAAAATATTGATTTATGCTGGCTTGGGATACATTGCTTATGTTCTTGTGAAACATACCCGCCTGATATCAAAATCTAAACGAGGGTCCGTAAAAGAAAAAGGATCTTACAAAAACCTAGAAATAAAAGATGCAGAATTTGAGGATATCCAAAAAAAGGATAAATAATGAACAAGTTTATTGATTTATTAAAAGGTAAATGTGAATGCACGCAAATTGGTTTACTTATTTTAAGAGTTCTACCTGGATATTTTATGATTGTAAACCATGGATGGAAGAAAATCATAAATCCAGAAAAGTGGAACGGTCTTGGTGAAGCTGTTACAAAATATTTGGTAGTAATTGATTTTCTTAATCCAATATTCGGTTTTTTGGCAGCATTTTCAGAATCAGTTTGTGCTGTATTAGTACTAGTAGGGCTTTTTACTCAACCGGCAGCTATTTTAGTTAGTATTACCATGTTTTTTGCCGCAATGAATCATATCACTGGAACGGGTAACCCTGAACTAGCTTTAATATATTTATCGGTTTTTGCCACTATCTCTGCTGCTGGTCCAGGAAAATATAGTTTAGATAGCAAGTTTTTTTCGGATAATAAGAATTAATGCAAGCAGTTCGTATTCATGAGCATGGTGATGTTGGGATTCTGCAATACGAATCTGCACCTGAACCAAAACCAAAAATAGGTGAAGTCCTTGTTCAGGTAAAAGCCGCTGCAATGAATCATTTGGATTTATGGGTACGGCGAGGCATCCCAGGTGTGCCCTTACCAATGATTTTAGGAAGTGATGGTGCTGGTATAATTACTGAAATTGGAGTTGATGTCACCCAATTGCAAGTTGGCGATAATGTATGTATTCAACCACTTACCTATTGCGGCCATTGCCGCTTTTGTTCACGAGGGCAGGAAAATTACTGTGATACAATAGGTTTTCTTGGAGAAACCCAAGATGGAACTAATTGTGAGTATATTGCTGTTCCGGAAGGGAATGTACGGTTAAAACCAGATCATATATCCTTTGAGGAAGCAGCAGCATTTCCTTTGACATCACAAACGGCTTACGGAATGCTAATTCATCGCTCAAAAATTGAACCAGGAGAAACTGTTTTTGTATGGGGAGCAAGTTCAGGTGTAGGGACAATGGCAATTCAAATAGCCAAAACAAAAGGATGCCGCGTTATTGCAACCGGTAGTACTGAGAAAAAACGTATCCATGCAGCGGCAATCGGAGCAGATCTGGTTCTTGATCATCATAATGATGAAATTGCAAAATCAGTGAAATCGTTTACAGAGGGGCGCGGTGTTGATGTTGTTTTTGAACATGTGGGTAAAGCCACTTGGGAAACCAGTATACGAATTCTTGGGAAAGGTGGTCGATTGGTCACTTGCGGTGCGACAACGGGACCAAAGGTTGGGATTGATATTCGGCATTTATTTTCTAAACAGCAGACGATTTTAGGATCAACGATGGGAAATGTAGCTGCTTTCGATGAATGTTTGTCGCTGGTATCAGCAGGAAAAATCAAACCTGTTATAGATCGAACCTTCCGTTTCAACGAAGTGAAAGAGGCCCATGAGCATTTGGAAAATGGACAACAAATTGGTAAAATCATTCTTTTACCGTAATGAAGTACGATAAACATATATTTATTTGTATCAATGAGCGCGCAGAAACAAGCGTCAAAGGAGATTGCGCCAGAAATGGTGGTAAAGAAATCCGCATGCGGTTTGTCCAATTGATCGAAGAACATGGGATGAAAGGGAAAATTCGAGCAAATAAAAGTGGATGTTTAGATGCCTGTGAAATGGGGGCGGCTGTTGTAATATACCCTGAAGGAATATGGTATACAAAAGTTCAATTGGAAGATGTGGATGAAATTTTTAAAACTTCAGTGTTAGGTGATGGCATTGTTGAACGAATTGCATCAACGGAGGAAACATGGGAAGAATTAAACCAAATCAGAAGTAGTAATAGGTTATCAGTATGAAAAAAATTATTATAATGACCTGCATCGGAATGTTATTCACAATTGGAAATGCCCAAATGAAAAAAGGTTTAGGGTTCATGTTTGGTTCGAGGGGAGGAGGCTTCATTTTTTCTGGTCAATGGCAAGTAAAGCCTGATCTTTTCACTGGATTTGAAACACGAATATATGATATCAAAAATGATGAGGAATTGCCCGTATATAATTATTATACTGGCCAATATTTAAATGTTGGCGATCAGGCCTTATTTATGATACCCTTATTTGGGACAGTGAAATGGCTACCTTTTGAAGGAAGAATTGCCAATAATTTTTCCCCATTTGTCGCACTAAAACTTGGACCGGTATTGGCTGTAGATGGAAAAGAAGAATTTCAAAAATGGTCGAAGCGATGGGGGAAAGCATCAACCATAACCACCTATGGAGGCCAAATAGTTTTTGGTATTTTATTTTTACAAAGGGGAGGCAGTTCTATCTCACCTTCCATTGGGTATGAATTTCTTCCAATGGGTAGCGAAGTTGATGGACGAAATAACTATAGCGGCGCAGCCATAAATATTACCTTTAATATGAGTCCTAAACGTCGCTGATGGAAGAACATTTCTTCCACCTTGAACCAGATAATTTAAAACAGGACACATTCAAGCTTTCTAAACAAGAGTCTAGACATTTCGTAGCATCTCTACGTGGGAATATCGGTGCTGATTTATGGCTTTTGGATGGAATCGGAACAGCATATGAAGGAACCGTTTCGGAAATTAATGGCAAATCCGTTTCCGGAATCATCCGTCGCTCACATGAAAACTATGGTGAATCCCATCATGATATTCATTTAGCAATTGGATTGATAAAAGGCAATCGCATGGATATGATTTTTGAGAAAGCAACTGAGATGGGTGTACAATCAATTCATCCTCTGATTTTGGATCAATGTGTAAAAAATAATTTGAGAATGGATCGGGTAAAACGGATTGTAGTTTCTGCTGCAAAACAAGCGGGGAGGAGTTTTTTTCCAATCGTTTTTGAACCAGTTAATTTGACAACATGGTTGAATACTCATTTAGATAAACATAAGATTTTATGCCATATAACTGGTTCTGAATCCATAGCAGATTGTTTAGGAAATGAAAAAAAAGAGGTTTGTTTGATTATTGGTCCCGAAGGCGATTTTTCCAAAAATGAATTATATCAATTAAAGGAAGCTCAAGTTGAATTTGCAAACTTAGGGCCTCGTCGTTTGCGAAGTGAATCATCTGCAATGATGGCCATTTCAGTGGTAAACCAACTAATGGAAAATCAACACTATGAATGAATGTTTATTTTGTAACATGGTTAGTGGCGCTATACCCTGCGATAAAGTTTATGAGAATGAATATGTGCTGGCTTTCCGGGATATAGATCCGAAAGCGCCAACGCACATATTGATCATTCCCAAAAAACATATTAAAACACTAAACGAAATCAATAAAAATGATCAGGACCTATTGGGTGAATTATTGCTAACAGCAAAAAAAATCGCTAAAGATGAAGGAATTGATACATCCGGATACCGAACCGTTTTTAATTGTAATTCTGATGGTGGACAGACTGTTTTTCATATTCATATGCATTTACTTGGTGGACGCCAGATGGCCTGGCCGCCAGGTTAAAATCAACAGAAGATTACGGAGCCATATTTGTTTTGAGATAATAATTTGAAGATTATCTCTATGGATTTCCCAACATAAAATCCTTACATTTCCTCACCTCTTTTACCTCGGAAAATGTATATATCTGAACTGAATATCCATGGTTTTAAATCCTTTGCCAAAAAGGAAAAACTTACATTTGGCGAAGGAATTACTGTTATCGTTGGACCCAATGGCTGTGGAAAAACCAATATTGTAGATGCCATTCGATGGGTACTTGGTGAACAAAAATATTCTGTACTTCGTTCCGGAAAAATGGGTGATATTATTTTTAATGGGACAGATGGATTAAAACCTCTTTCGGTTTGTGAAGCCACCCTGACCGTTCACAATAACCAAGGTAAACTGCCTTTAGAATATAATGATATTGAAATTGGCCGCCGTGTCTACCGTGATGGTGAATCTGAATATTTTTTAAATAAAACACCCTGTCGTTTGAAGGATATACATGATTTATTTATTGATACAGGTATGGGTTCAGATGCTTACTCCGTTATTGAACTGAACATGATTGAACAAATCCTATCTGAAACTGATGATAACAGGAAAAGGATGTTTGAAGAGGCGGCAGGTATAAATAAGTATAAACGCCAGAGACGTTCAGCTTTAAGAAAATTTGATGCGGTGCAGCAAGATTTGGAACGGGTCAATGATATCGTACAGGAAGTTGAGCAAAAAGTCCATTCATTAAATCTTCAATTGAAACGCTTCAAGCGCCATGAGCAACTTTCAGAAGAATTGAAAGAAAAAGAGCTTGATCATGCATTTGTCCGTATTCATGAATATGACTCTGAAATCAATCCTTTGCGCCAGCGTGTTATAGAATATACCCATCTCAAAGATGAAAAGGCATCCAGCGCTTCTTTAAATGAAAAAGAATTGCAAAAACTGAAAGATCTTTATAGCGAACAGCAAAAGGAACTGAATTTTCTCCAAACCACTCTAGGTGAAATGGAAGAAAAACGTGAATCAGCCAACAGCAACGCATTGGTATGGGCCGAACAGGTTAAAGCCGCTGAATTAACGGTCCAACGGCTAAAGCATGAAGATGAAAATAATAATGATAAGAAAATCGTGCTTTCAAACCAAATTGATGAATATAAAAATGAAATTTCTACCTTGGACCCACAGGTGGATCAAAAATTATCTATTTATAAATTACAAAAATTAGAATTTGAAAAAATCGGATTACGTTATAAAAAAGCACAGGAAGTATTAGATATATCTCAAACAAATCGTTGGGATGCCCAGCGAAGAATGACTGATGATCAGTCTTTATTGGATCGCACATTATCTTTGATTGAAGAAAAACGCAATACCAATGTAGAAATGGAAGATAAGATTCAAGAAATCCAATCGAACCAGGAAAGACACGCAGAAGAACAGAAAGATATAGAAACAAAAAAATTGCAACTGGAAAAATCCTCAGCTAGGACTCAATCCCAATTGGATAAAACACGAAAAACTCTAAATGTAAATCGGGAAAAACGTTCTGACCTATCTATGGCAATCCAAAGTGGAAAATCTAAACTACAATCCCTTCAATCTCGCTTAGAGTTTTATAGCGAATTAGTGGAACAAAAAGAGGGTTACCCGGAAGGTGTGCGGACTGTTTTGGATGCTCCAAATGTTTACCCAGGGATTATTGGCACAGTAGGTGATTTATTTCAGATTGATGAACAATACAATATGGCTTTTCAGAGCGCTTTGGGTGATTGGAGTAAGTGTCTTGTAGCTAAAGATCGTAAAGCAGCTTTAGAGGTTGTATCTACCGCCCGGACTAAAAAAATTGGGAATCTTTCCATTCTTCCCCTGAAAGAATTAGAAAAATTATCATCAGGATTATCTAAAGCCCCAACGGGGGAAGGTATCATTGGTCGAGGAACAGACCTATGTGGTGCTGAGAAAAAATATAAATCCTTGGCAAGTGTTCTGCTAGGGAATGTGATACTTGTAGATGACTTAAATAAAGCATTAGATAACCATAATTTGGATGATTGGGACGTAGT
>CAYXUK010000058.1:0-10735 GCA_964468295.1 uncultured bacterium
TCAGATACCGAATCCGCATTTAATATTCCGGAATTAAACTGTATTTATGAAGAAACTATTACACCCCAGGTCTTGCAGGCACTAGACGAAATACATGAACGAAAAATAGAAATGATAGACTTGCATGTCCCCAAATTTCTTCAGTCGGCTTTTCGTGATTTTTCTGGTGTGAGGAATTCAAAAATCTACAATGCCTTCAAAGATGGCAGTGCTGTATATTTAGCCAAAGCATATCAAAAAATATCGACTTGAACTACTATAATTCATTGCACATATTTTCTTTTAATCTATTTTCGAAAAATGTCGCCAGCTGATTTTCCCACTTTTGGTCTTGAGCATAATGCTTATTTGATCGGCTGTATATTCTTTTGGCTATTTATACCGATCGTAGGGAAAAAATATTTAAACCAAAGCCAGAGACTTGGAATGGTCATGTTCCTTGCTGTAATTACGATATTCCAGGATATCATTTTTGATTTTTTTCAACTATATATTAATGATTTTGATTTAACCAAAGATCTACCGCTTCATATGTGCGGACTCAGTCTTTTTTTGACTTCATATGCATTGTGGACAAAAAACCAAACTGCCTTTGAATTATCATATTTTTGGGGTTTAGCTGGCGCTTTCCAGTCAATCATTACTCCAGATCCAACCCGATGGCCGTATGGAGATATATCCGTATTCTGGAATTATTTATCCCACGGGCTAATCATTTTAAATGTAGTTTGGCTGATCTGGGTTGAAGGTATGCGCTGTAGGAAAGGATCGTTATTGAATGTGTGGCTGGTTACAAGCGGTTTCATTTTTATTATGGGGATTGTAAATAAAATTATTGGTAACAGTGCCAACTATTGGTTTATTTGCCAGAAACCTGGAGGCGACAGTCCATTTCTCATAGGTGAATGGCCATATTACTTGATTACATTTGCAGTTGGAGCATTTGCTGTCATGGCACTGATTTACCTACCCATGTGGATTGTTGTCGACCGTGCTCAAAAAGGTAGGTTGACTAGTACTGATTCTATGTAAGTTCAGTTTAGAAAATGTCCACATTACTTGTTTATTTCTTTCTAGCGCTTGGTATTTCATTTATTTGTTCTGTCCTTGAATCAGTCATTTTATCTGTTACCCATTCTCATGTTGGAATACTGGTGAAAGATAATCATCGGAGCGGGATCATTTTACAGGCTCTTAAAGACGATATCAACCGTCCTCTTGCAGCAATACTTACTTTAAACACCTTATCTCATACGGTAGGAGCAGCCGGTGTTGGGGCGCAGACCCTTCAAATTTACGGCTCAGGGTATGTAGCGGTAGCCTCAGGTATTTTAACCTTTTGTATTTTGGTATTTTCAGAAATAATCCCCAAAACAATTGGTGCAACATACTGGAAACGATTTGCCAGCCCTGCATCCTATATTATTCGTTTTTTAATGATATTGACTTTTCCTTTTGTGTGGCTGAGCCAGGCCTTATCGGCCAATATAACGCCTGATGAAGATGAATCAAAAAAAGTTAGCAGAGAAGAGATAACCGTTATGGCAGAAATGGGAGAAGATGAGGGTTCTATTGATGAACACGAGTCGGATATTATCGAAAATCTTTTTGAACTAAAAAAAATCCCTGTAGAAAAAATTTTAACCCCTCGATCAGTGATATTTGCATTAGAGCATCATAAAACAGTTCAGATGGTTATGGATGAATATGAAGACCTTAACTTTTCAAGAATACCGATTTATAAGGAAAATATAGATAACATAATTGGTATTGTATACAAAGATACATTACTTGAGGCCATGGCAGATGATTTCTTTGAGAAAAAGATGGAGACGATCGCGGAACCAGTAGATACGGTATATGAAAAGCAGACAGTTGAATCGGTATTAAATAAAATTACCAAAACCCGATCGCATATGTATATCGTCAAGGATGAATTCGGTGGAACAACTGGCATTGTGACTTTGGAAGATTGCATTGAAACGCTTTTAGGAGTAGAAATCATGGACGAATCTGACACGGTTGCAGATATGCGGGAACTAGCCAAGGATCAACTGCGCCAAAAACGCCGAACCGAAGAAAACAACAACGCCTAATTTATTTTTGGGTTTTTCAGATCTATAATCGATTTTCATTTATTTCCTTCATTCACCCATTCCTAAAGCCCCGCTAATCTCATAAATTCAAGGATTGTGAAACCTGCCAAACTCACAGTCCTGACACTTATTTTACTCTTCCTTATGGCCGGACAGCGCCAGATAAAATACTTTTTGAATCAACATGATTTTATTACGGGTCACAACGTTCCCAAATCTGAGGTGATTAATAAACCTCATATTCAAGCGGAATATGATCAACTAGATCGATTAGTTATAAAAAATAATATAAATGATCAGGGAATTGTAACGGCCCAGGAACAATATTCGTATGTCGATAACAGTACTTCTATTCGCCAAAAGGATTTAGTAGATGATTCAGGGCATATATTCTATCAAACCATTTTTGGCAGAGAACCTCAATCTCTATCTTACATCGAATGGGTATTTGGTGTGGATTCGGTCAAAAAATGGGATGACCGATTTACCACGTCAGATATGAATAAAATCGATAAACCAGATAATTATCGATTCTATGATGTTGATGCGTTCGAATACGGCGGAAAAGAATTGGATTATGACCCTTTAGGTCGTGTAACACGGGATGAATGGTTCCGTCGACCCGATAACAAATCTATGCACAAATTTCTTTATAAGTATTATGATGAATCAAATATCACCCACCTTTTCGAATATGACTCTAATGGTGTATTGATTATGGACGTAAGATTGAGCCCTGATGGTACAGAGCCGGTACTTCAATTTACAGGGCCACCTGATTCCAGTTTTGTCAACAACAGTACGGTAGCTTATAATTTGGATGGAGACTTGAAATGGGGATATATCAATTGGGTTCGGCCAGGAAAAGAAGATAGTGCTAGAGTTGATTTAAAACAGCTGATATTCGGAGACTATACTATCTCTTTGGATCAGGATAGTGTATTAATAGACAGTGTAATATATAACGTTCATTTTAATGGGGAAGGTGTAAAAGGTTATATGGCTACCAAACGGATTATCCATCATATTACTTATGATATAAGCCCGCCTGTGATGACTTTGGAAATGGACAAATATATAAAAGATATTTCACTGAGTTTTACCCATTCGGAGCCCATTGATTCTGCATACATTATTTGGTCCCCTGATTCCAATTTTGCACATATCCAATCGGACACGGTCGTATTAACAACTAAAGAGATTTATTTTACTGATCGTTTTAATCCACGAAATCAAATTGCGCTTGTGGATGGTATTATGTACGATCCGGAAATTTATGCTTATGACCTTGCTGGCAACTTGTCCAATCCGGGTATTCGGCAGGATGTAATATATGATACCACTCCTCCAGTATTAACAATTAATGGTCCCAGCGATAATGACTGGGTCAATCATCAACTAGTCAATATAAGTACAAATGAACCAATTCAGTCCTGGCAGATCATTGCTGAGTGGCAGGCAGGTGCGCCTGATCAGAATTCACCGTATAAGTATGAATTTTCTGACACGGTCCAATTCGAAGTTGAATCTGATTTATCAGATTATTTTCAACTGAACGATGGTAGTATTTATTCTTTAAAAGTTGTAGGCTATGATCTGGCAGGCAATATATCGGAAACCGTAAAAGTTGATTCCATACATTATGATGTAGAACCACCTGTTTTAACAATGATTTATCCCTTTAATGATGCTGCAATTAATGATGCCACTGTCAGTTATGCCGCTAGTGAACAATTACTGGCGGGAGAATTTCTTTGGACACAAATCGATGGAGAGGTTGATTCACTTTCACCACATATGGTATCACTTGTTGGAGATGAATTATTGCCTGGTGAAAAAATTCATATTAACCTGAAGAATGAACCTATTTTGACCGATGGTGGTATTTATTCAATTCTATTGACCAGTCAAGATTTAGCGGGAAACGAAAGTGATCCGATTACCGTTACGAACGTTTTATATGATATAACACCACCTGTCTTTACTAAAATTTATCCCGATTCCGGTGCAGCACTTAATCATCAATCTGTTTCCTATGATATATCAGAAAATTTACATAAAGGAACAATTTCTTGGTCACAAATTGGTGGAGTTGAAGATGCGGATGCACCTCATATTGTTAATTTAAATGGTGTTGAACTAGCGTCTGGCCTGCATGACAGTATTAATTTGGCGGATATGCCTAGTTTGCGAGATGGTGGTATTTATACAGTCATTTTTTCCGGATCAGATCGAGCTGGAAATATTGCAGATTCGGTCATCGTTTCAGAAGTGTTATATGATTTTACTGCCCCGGAAATCGTAATTGAATATCCACTTCCTCGTTCTATATCCAATACTACTGCCATGACGTATATATTATCAGAAAACCTATTTGAAGGGGAATTCAAATGGATCTGGCTTGGTGGAGTAGAAGATACACTTGCGCCCTATACTGCAATTTTGATTGAAACAGAAAAAAAGGGAGGTCCACACAATCAAATAGAACTAGAAAATAACCCCACCATTGTAGAAAATGCACTTTATACCATGTCATTTACGGGTCGCGATCGAGCTGGAAATAAAACAGCCAGGGCATTTGTCCCGGGTCTTCAATATGATTTTACGCCACCAGAATTAACATGGTATAGTCCAAATGATGGTGATGCAGTAAATCACAAAAATGTCCACTTTTCAAATAGTGAGTTATTGGAATCAGGCACAATCACTTGGACATGGACTGATGGTATTGCAGATCCAGACAGTGTTCATGTCATGGAACTTGATGGAGATGAATTGAACGGTGATGAGTTTGGTCCAGCGGTTATTGCCAATGTACCACCTCTGATTGACGGGGGTGTTTATACGATTGCATACATTGGATTTGACCCAGCAGGAAATGAATCTAACCAAATTATTATTGGAAATGTCCTACATGATATTACTCCGCCAGAAATCACCATTACCTATCCTGTACCACGTTCAATTTCGCGAACCAGCTCTGTTACTTATACCTTATCTGAGGAGTTACATGAAGGCCAATTTAAATGGATGTGGCTTGGAGGGGTAGAAGACACACTGGCGCCTTATACCGCGATTCTTATAGCATCTGAACGTACATCAGGTGATCATATAGAAATTGAATTATCGAATAATCCAACCGTAGTTGAAAACGCACTATATACCATGTCCATTACGGGACAGGATCGAGCTGGAAATAAAACAAAGCGAGCCTTTGTGCCGGGTCTCCAATATGATTTTACGCCACCAGAGTTGTCTATTATTAGTCCAAGAGAAAGAGATGCGATCAATCAGAAACAAATTCATTTTACCAATAGCGAATTATTAGAAAGTGCCCAAATGATCTGGCGCTGGACTAGCGGAAAAGAAGATCTTAGTGCACCACATACTATCGATTTAGTAAATGATGAATTACTTGGTAAGGAATTAGGGCCGTTAGCCTTGACCAATGATCCTACTCTGATCGATGGATCGGTTTATTCGTTGCTTTATGTTGCTTTTGACCCTGCTGGAAATCAGAGCGATACAGTTCGAGTAGATGATATTCTTTATGATGTAACGCCACCTGCCATTGTGATTACTTATCCAGAATCAAATATTTTTACCACTGAAACAAAATTATTATTTGAAGTTTCTGAAGATATATATGATTTTATGATTAATTGGTATGGAGTAGGTAGCGATAAACAATCGGAGCCCATTGAATTTATTTATTCAAAAATTCTGAGCATGGATTCTTATAGTTCGGATGACCTATATATTCCGGATGTAAAAGATGGATATTCTTATTCCATAACCTTAAATGGGTCAGACAGGGCCGGAAATATGGCTAGAACGGCGGGATTGCTCGATATAAGGATAGACCTTACACCACCGGAGTTCACAGCATTTTACCCAGAAAGCAACGCTTTTATCAATCATATTGATCTTGGATGGACTTTATCGGAAGATATTGCTTCCGGTAAAGTTTCCTTTACCACTATGGATGAAGAAACAAAATTAGAATCAGAATTGGTTGATATAGAGTTAAACGCAGGAACCCGTGAACCTTTAGTTTTATTAAATAGCGTTTCTTTAACTGACGGTATGAACTATCATGTTTCAATTATTGGTACTGACTTTGCAGGAAATACTTCTGATGAGTTAAGAATAGAAAATATTACCTATGATATATCGCCGCCGGAAATAGTTATTAGCCATCCTAAATCAGACAGTTTTGTCAATTTTCTTGATGTGAAATACCAAGTGAATGAACCTCTGGTTTCAGGACAAATGATATGGATTAATGATAATAATGAGAAGATTAAATATGATTTACGGGAAAATGATATTGTAGAAGGAATGCATACTCTTCAAAATTATGATATAGAAACTGAAGAGCAGATTCCCTATCAAATATTAGTAACTGGTCTAGATCGCGCTGGAAATGAATCAACTTCCGATACAATTCATAATGTAATGTTTGATGTAACTCCTCCAACCTTAACTATCCAGAATCCTCTCCCAGATGCTCCAATAAATCATACCAAAGTTAATTTAAACATTAATGAACCAATCAAAATGGGTTCCATCCGTTGGGAAATAGCACAAGGGAATGATCCAAAAGCGCCTCATTTGAAAGTATTAAGCGGAGAACAGTTAGCCGGTGGTGAATTTGCTGATTTTGACTTTTCATCTCCGCCTGAATTGATTAATGGTATTCAATATAACATCACCATCGAAGGAACTGACCTTGCGGGAAATGCCTCTGAATCCATGTCAGTCAATAATGTGTTATACGATACAATATCACCAGAATTTATTGATATCCTTCCAGTGAATGGCCAATACATACGAGAAGCCGATATTACCTATACGCTTACTGAGGATTTGGCCGAAGGAAAGATTTATTTCGATCATATTGGTGGTTCATCTGATCCAAAAACAACCCATATGATCACACTGGCAGGAGGAAAAAAGAATAAAGGTACCCAAGGGGGTAAATTACCAGCCTCATTTATTAGATTGGCAAATGGTGCGATATATAATATACGCTTTGAAGGTGTCGATGCAGCAGGAAACAGCGCAGAAGAAGCGATTATAAAGAACATTATTTATGACAATGAACCGCCAGTTCTGGCTATTACAATACCTGGAAATAATTCCTTTGTGAATCTTGAATCCATTTCATTTTCGATTAGCGAAGATATAGCCATAGGAAAAATTCAGCTTACCCATATAGCTGGAATAGCAGATCCAAGCTCTCTAAAAGAAGTTATCTTGGATGAAACAGAGCGAAAAATGGGAGTTTTTGAAAATAAAATATTTACTGAACTAAAATGGGTCGACGGAGCCACATATAATTTGATAATCAATGGAACGGATTTGGCAGGGAATGATGCTAATCCTGTGCAGGTTAATAATGTAACATTTGATATTACACCACCAGTACTAGATATTCTTAAATTAAATAATAATGGATATATAAACGATAATACTTTAAGTTATTCATTAAGTGAAAATTTGGCCAATGGTACCATGATATTTACCCGGATTTCCGGTGAAGAAGATTCACAGTCTCCACAAGTTGTTGAATTATCGGGAAAGGAGCTAATGGTGGGTAATTTTATTAATCAACAATTGGCTAATGGACCCAATTTAGTGAATGGATCCATTTATAATATTGAATTCTCGGGTAGTGATCCTGCTGGTAATGAAGCGGCAACCATCAAACTGGAAAATGTCAATTTCGATAACCAGGCACCTGAGATATCTATTAGTCGACCTCTGGATTCTGAGCAAATTAAAACGACAATTATTTCATATATGGCGAATGAAGCACTGCAAAATGCAACAGTAGTCTTTGAGCAAACCAGTGGTACTATAGATGTGAATTCACCCCATCGCGTCGTTCTTTCAAGTGGTGAATTGACCCAAGGCGTACATTCTGATTATGATCTGGATATTACATCTAGTTTGGCAGATGGTGGTCGCTACCGGGTTACCATAGAGGCATTTGATAAAGCTGGAAACCCAGGGAAGGTCACACCAATTAACGATGTTTTCTTTGATCTGTTGCCACCGAATTTAAGTTTGAGTAGTCCGTCACCGGGTTCCAATGTCAATACTGTGTCGATCACATATTCATCAACGGAGGAAATGGGAAAAGGAAAGATATCTTTTACACGTACTGGAGGCACGGAAGATCCTGATAGTCCCCATGTGGTAGAACTTTCTGGTCAGCGCTTGCAACAGGGAGATCATTTTGAAGAATCGTTTGATACAGATATTGGTTTGAATGATGGTACTATTTATCAGATTGGATTTTCTGGGGAAGATTTGGCTGGAAATGAAGCAGATGAGATTAGGCTAGATAATATCAAATATGACATATCTCCACCAAATATTATTGTTAATCAACCTTTATCAAATGGATTCTACAACAAAGTGTCTCTCGATTTTGAGTTGAACGAACAAATGAAAACAGGAAAAATTGTTTTTAATCGAAGAGGTGGTGAAGAAGATCCCATGAGTCCACATGAAATTGATCTCAAAAATGATCAACTATCTGTTGGGCAGAAAACTGGTATTAATATAAATGCGCTCACAAATTTAATGAGTAATGTGACCTATAATATCATTGTTGAAGGAGAGGATTTAGCTGGAAACTTAGGAAAATCAGAAGAAATCACCGGAGTGACCTTTGATGATATTGCTCCTGATATAGCTATTACAGCTCCCGCTGTAGATTCTTATATCAATAATACTATATTAGGCTTAAAAACAAATGAAGTGCTTTCTGAGGCTAAAGTTGAATGGAATTGGGTTGAAGGTAGTACAGACCCCATAAAAACTCATGAATCCAAACTAGTTGGAGATCAACTCCAAGATGGAAATTATCCGGAAGTCAACTTTGATCCTTCACCAACATTAACAAGTGGTGCTCGTTATCGGGTTATTTTTTATGGTATAGATAGGGCAGGTAATGCATCAACCTATGAGTTGGGAACAATTTATTTTGATAATGTACCTCCAGTTGTTACTGGACTATTTCCTATCACTAATGGCTTTATCAATGTAAAGGAAGTAAGCTATGAGTTGAATGAACCATTGCTCATGGGAAACCTTTCCTGGATGCCACAAGATGGCTCAACACCCATTTTAGTTGATTTAACAGGTGATGAATTAAAAGAGGGTATATTTACAAAAGGTGAACTCTATAATCAGGCAGACCTGATAGATGGCACTGTATATAAGCTGGTTACCACTGCGATTGATCGTTCTGGAAATGAGGCAGTAATTACCTTAACTGAAAATGTTACTTTTGATAATACTAAACCAAAATTTACCCAAGTTTTACCGACTACCAGCGCCCGTGTTAATTCTCAATTAATTACATGGACAGTTAACGAAGAACTGGTTGGTGGAAAATATACCTGGATTCATATGGGTGGTGAAGCTGATCCGGCTGCACCTCATACTTTTGAATTGACAACAGAATTGTTAAATGAGGGTGCACATGATAATTCCACTCTACCCAATCTGAATCTAGTTACTGATGCTATGTATCGAATTACACTGGAAGGAACAGACAAAGCAGGCAATACGGGTAAAAAATTTATTATGAGTGTGGTATATGATGATATTCCTCCAGAACTGTCTATTAAATACCCTATACCCAAATCTGCAGTAAATAACCTCAATGTGGCATATCACATTTCTGAAAGCTTGAGTTCTGGTCAATTTGTGTATACGCAAATTGGCGGGAATTCTGATCCAAATTCTCCCGTTACTTTTGATCTTACCGGCAATGAATTAGAAACAATATTCGAATCTCCAAAAGTTCCAAAGAATCCACCTGTTTTAAATGATGGTTCTATTTACAATATTGTATTTCAAGGTTTCGATTTGGCCATGAATGAATCAAAATCCACAGTGGTTGACAGCGTACAATATGATATAACTCGACCCGTGATTACAATTTACAACCCGAAGTCAAATTCCAATTTGATGGGCACTGAAATATCCATTGAAATTAGTGAAGACCTAAAAGATGGTTTTATGGTTTGGTCTAGAACGGGTGGGCTGAAGGATGATGTGACGAAACATAAAATTCCGCTATTCGATGAATACTTAAAAGGTGGGGTATATCCCAATGCAAAACTCCCCATAGATAAATCCTTGAGTGCTAGTGTAGTATATGCGTTATCAGTTGAAGCACAGGATTTTGCTGGTAACCAAGCTGAACCGGTTAATGTAGAGGGAATTGAATATATTCGAAGCATGGCAGGTAATTGGTATTACAAAGGGCAAATTATTGAAGTCATCTGGGTATTTGAACCGGATGAAACTAAAATTAAAGGCAATTTTATGCAGGGCCTATCACTAGGGACGAAAATCAGTGACCAGGAAAAAGGGAAATTCACATTTAATTTTGATAAGAAACCATGGATATTGACGTTGGAAATGGAGAACCCTGAGAAGAATCGAATTAGTCTAATGGAATTTTTGGATAATACACACATGCGTGTCATTACTGGTGAAAAGAAACCTCGTAGCTGGGAGGATGGCGAATTGATGGAATATGAATGGCGACCCGACAAGTAGAACTGCTATGAATAATTTAATAATAAATGGAAAATTGACCTTAAATTCGCCGG
>CAYXUK010000059.1:0-10611 GCA_964468295.1 uncultured bacterium
GGAAATTTTCGCTTTAAAAAGTTCAATTGTTTTGAAGAATTTTCTCTATCAATTTTATTCATTACAACAACCGTTTGATGTCTTTCAGCCCCAAGTTCTTTTAAAACTTCTATAATTGTATTATAGTGATCCACAACTTGTGTTGAGGATGCATCTATAACTAGGAGAATTAAATCTGCATCAACAACTTCTTTTAAAGTACTCTTGAAAGTGGCCACTAAATGATGGGGTAATTTTCGTACAAATCCAACGGTATCACTAAGTAGAATCTTATGCGCAGTGTTTAATTCAACCGATCGGATAGTTGTATCCAAAGTTGCAAAAAGTTTATCCTCAACAAAAACATTGGCACCCGAAATTGAATTCATTAGTGTTGATTTCCCTGCATTGGTATAGCCAACCAGAGCAACTTTATATTCATTCCTACGTCTTTTACTTTGTGTTTCACGTTCCTTCTCAATTTTTATTAGATCACTTTTTAATTTTGAAATACGTGTTCTGATCAGACGCCGGTCCACCTCAATTTGAGTTTCACCTGCACCTGCACGTGTACCTATTCCACCCATTTGGCGTTCCAAATGACTCCAGGCCTTGGATAATCTGGGCAGCATATATTCCAACTGGGCTAGTTCAACTTGAGTCTGGGCCTCCTTAGTTTGTGCATGTTGTCTGAAAATATCCAAAATAAGAGCACTCCGATCTATAACCTTTACATCGTTTGCTAGGTTACTAAAATTTTTTACTTGTGCCGGGCTAAGCTCATCATCAAAAATAATTAAAGAAACACCTAATTCTTTAGCTTGATTTATGATCTGTTCTGCTTTACCAGTACCAATAAAAAAAGATGGATTAATTCTCGATAATTTTTGTGTGATATTACCAACAACCTCAGCACCAGCAGTGATGGCCAAAAGACGTAATTCATCAAGATGATCTTTTACTATTTTTTCATCCAATGCACTATGAATTACTCCTATCAGAAGAGCTTTTTCTTTTGATTTGATATTAGAATTATCAATCATGGTTGAACTTTTAGTGCATCGGGACTTGGACGACTTAAATATGATTCAAGCATAAATAGCGCTATTGCAATCATTAAGAAAAAACGCCATAATGCTTTCCCATGGCGCTGGTTAGTGATCGTTTGTACTATATCTGTACCGGGATTAATCCAAACTGTTCTATTTTTACCTAAGATGGACATAATTTGATTTGACTGAGCTCGTAGATTCGGTTTTTCAAAAGGTGAAAGTTTTGCTGAAAAAGCGGTATAAAACTTGTCCCCAGCAAATACGTCATAGGACCCTAATTCATGAATTTGATTGATGATCAGTGCTTCACGATTATAATCAGGTACAACCAGTATTCTATTTCCTGATGGTGTAACAAAAGACCATTTTTCATTAATAAGATCTTTTTTTATTTTAATATACTTTGATTGTCCGACTTCAACCATGGATGTATTGATTTCATCGGTTGCCGACAAAATAAGCAGACGATGAATCAACGGAATTAGCAGCCCTTTTATACCAAAATCATTCCATTTTAAATCCAATGGTGATGTAAAATAATAAATTTGACTTCCGGAATGAGGTATCTCAATGAAAAATGGGTCATCATTATTTAGGGACAAAATCATTTTGTGATAAGATTGTTTTTCAACACTATTATATATGAAAACCTGAGGAAGGGCAGAATTAATATCCCTTAAATTTAATTCCTGCAGGATAGGGTTTTCACGATCCCGTACTTCTACAGAAAAATATGATTCACCTTCTAATTGTACTTTACCGATAAATTGTGGCAGTTTCAAATTAGATGATGTAATTGAATCAATATTTTCTGAATTTTTCCCTGCAAACCATAGAATACTGCCACCTTTACCTAAAAACCTTTTTATAGATTCAATAGCTGAAGCAGATAAATACTTTGGGTCTTGAAGAATTAATACATCAGTTTCCTCCAGATAAACCCGATCAATTCTGCCCATAACTTTTAATTCGATATCCAGAAATCGATCTTTCCCACTGATAGATTTCAGAATTGTTCTTAGTATGAACAAATCCTCTTGAGAATTGGCAATTACTTTACAAGCTATTTGCTCCGGAATTGTAAGCTCAAATGTCTGGTGGTCATCCAACGTATAATCATCTCGAGGAATTTCTAACTTACCCCTAATAACACCGCTTTTTCCGGGATATACCTTAAATAAAAATTCTTTGCTACGTTCGGGTTGAAAATGAGATACAATTTGACCCACGCGTTCTTTATTCAGGTACAATTCAACAGGAATATTGCGTTTCTCGATTGGGCCCATATTCTCAATTTTTGTATTAAGCTTTAATAAATGGTTGGGAAGTTTAATTTGGCTCACCGCAGATATGTCAGTGATAGATACATTATCAGCCAATGGTTCCTGCCCAATACAGTAAAACCGCCAACTATCAAATTCTGTACTAAAATTTGAAGGCGGTACAACGGGAAAATCACTTAAGATAAAACACTCCCGGTTAACTGCCACTCCCTCAACTGATTTTAATACAGAATCTACCACTGTCCAGATTTTATCTTTTCCAACCGCTTGTTCAATATTCCAATTGGCCGTATTTAATGTGATTCCTTCTTCAAAAATCCCTTTATATAGCTGTCGAACTGGTGTTGTTTGATAAACTTGCAAATCTACTAATCCATTAAAACTGGAAAAAATATTCGGCAATTCCAATTTAACCCGATCAAGAAAAGAAGTACGGTCTTTTGTTACGGCCATACTTGCTGAATTGTCAATAATTATAACCACCGTTGATTCTTTTTCACTAGGTACCCAGGCTGAATCATTGATTTGTACTGGACCTGAAACCATTAGAACTAAAGCTGCAATTATGCACATTCTTAATATGATTAACAACCACTGCCTGATTTTTAATTTTTTGATGGTTTCATGTTCAAGTTCCTGAATATGACGAATTGAAGAGAAATCAACCATCTTTGTATTACGGTGACTAATAAAATGAATAATGAGGGGCAACGATACTGCAAAAAGGCCCCATAGAATAGAAGGAAATAAAAAAGACATTAGATCGGTGTAGAAAGCATCATCATTATCGCACCTGATCCGAGTGGAATTTTAAAATTGTCATCTAATGGAATTGGTATTAATTCCATAATCATAGCTGTGATTGCTCCAATCAACGAAACCGTAAGTGGTAGAAATGGAAAATTGAAAGCGATAATAATACAAATGATCAATCCGCCGAAAAATCCCTCCCAAGTTTTATCCCCGATTTTATGTTTTCCAAATCGTTGCCCAATTAATCCTGCTGCGCTGTCCCCAAGACTCATAAAAATAAGTGCAATAATGGCTACCGGTTTAGAAAATAAAGTGATTGTTATTACAGAGCCAATCATCACCCATGTAGCACCAGTAAGTTTCCCATCCATTTCATGACTTCTCAACATGGAATTAAAAAAGGAATTAAAAAGAGATTGGATCCAATCTATCTTATGGCGAAAAATATCAGTGAGAATAAATAAAGTCATGAGAATAGTTAACACTTTTATCATTTGCCATTTCTCAGGAAAAACATATAAATAACTCAATGGTATAATAAGATTAAACACGTGGATTAATTTTCTTTTATATTCGTTAATTGAGATCATTTTTCATTTGAGAGTTGGTCAAAAATATCCTGTAGATCTAATATACTCACAATCAAGTCTACTTGCGTCGTCTGGTCTAGAACAGTGCCCGGCGCAATATTTTGGTCTAATACTGTGTAAGGAACTAAATCTTCATTTTGCTGATAAGAAACTTTACCCACTTTTAGCCTTGCTCCGATTAACGCTTCCTTTGCTTTTTTCATGCTTAAACCAAATAACTGGGGAACTTGAAAAAAGTCTGGTGGTAATCCCTGACTGACGGTTATTTGTAATCCAAGGCCTTTTTTGATGTAATCTCCATATTTAGGAAACTGCCACGCCACCGTTCCCTTAGGATAATCAGGATTATATTCTGTATAAACAGTATCAATCCTTAGTCCAAGTTGCTGAAGTGATAATTCTGCGCTTCTCCGCGATTGACCAACCAGCCTTGGCACTAAAATCATTTTTTCTGATTGAGCTATTTTCAATCTAATGGTTCGCCCTGGTTTCACTTTTTCACCTGCAAGTGGATATTGATCTATCACTGTTTGAGGATCAAAACTCGATGTATAAACAGTATCATAAACGACACCTTTAAATCCCTCTACATCCAATTCCGTGATTGCCCGTTTAAGCGCTTTTCCGGTTACATCCATGACAATTATCGTCTTGTCTTGCCGTACATAGATTGGCAAAATAAACCAGTCAAAAATAAATATCAGCCCTAGGAAAACAATCCCAATAGCAATCAAAAACTGTGAAATTTTATTAATCATTTTTTCCGGATCCTTGCAGCAAACATCCCATCTACCTTATCTCGAGGGGGAAAGGTTTCCAAACAACCTTGATGATTTAGCCAACTACTTGGTACAAAGTTTTTACCAGATTCAAGAGTGAAATTATTATTCAATTTAAGGAACGACTCAACCACATTCCAATTCTCTTCCATTTCAAGAGAACATGTTGCATAGACCAATATGCCATTCGGTTTTAAAAATTGTGCCATATGGCCTAAAATTGCTGTTTGAATATCTGACATAGATTTTGCATCATTTTTTTTTCGGCGCCAACGAATATCAGGTCGTCTGCCTATAACTCCCGTTCCAGTACAAGGCGCATCAATCAATATACGATCGGCTATGGGAAATTCATCTGCACTGGCATCCTTATAATCCCATTGTATTGGTATTGTAAGTCGTTTTGCTGTTTCTTTCCCTAATTTGCCGCGTTTTTTACTAAGATCAGATGCATAAACATTGCCTTTGAATTTCATCTTTTCAAAAATATATCTAGATTTTGTTCCAGGTGCAGCACAACAATCTATAATAGTTTCTCCAGCTTGTGGATCTAACAGTTCAACAACCGCACCCGACGCCCTATCTTGAACAATAACCAATCCTCTTTCAAAAAGATCACTTTTTAAAATATGCTGAACTCCAGATTTTACTCTTATAAAATTATCGGATTTGGGACTGTTTACTATTTCTATTTTCAATTTTTCTAAATTTCTAAGGATATTTTCCTTCGACTTTGATATCCAATTCAAACGAAAATCAGTAGGAGATTGTTCATTAAAATATTCACATAATTGAAATGTTTTCTTATTGCCAAAATGATCAATCCATTTTTCAATTAACCAATGTGGGAATGAATACCATTCAGTGAGTGATTGATTGTCATCTCGATGAATTGGATCAATTTCATTGGTCTTACGCATAAGCGCATTCACCAATCCGCTAAACTCTTTACCTAATTCAGTTTTTGTCAGTTCAACCCATGAATGAACTGCTGCATGTGGAGGAATAGAATCATCCATGATAGATTCATAAAATCCAAGCCTTAGAATAATATTCACGGATGGATTGAGCTTTTTAATTGGCTTATCTAAAAATAAAGATATCCAATAATCTAATCGTGCTTGCCATCGCACAATCTCATTTGTCAATACAAAAGATCTTAAAATATCAGTTTGGGATAACCTTGTTTTCTTAAAGCATTGATTGCGAACTGTCTTTAAACGCTTATTTGATCTATGATACTTTTTCAGAATATGAAATGCATAATAACGCGCATCCTTCATTATTCACCAATTGTATCACCTAAGTTAAATTGGACACCTCGCAAACAAGCTGCCATACTCATTCTATTTTTACCTGCTAACTGGATTTCAAAAATCTCTAGCTCTCCTTCACCGCATGAAATGGCCATTCTATTTTTTTCTAGTAATGAAATTTTTCCGGGACCTGTTGATTGTTTCTCCATTAATACTTTGGATTTAAATATTTTTATCCTTTTTCCATTCAATTTTGTAAATGCGCTCGGTGAAGGTGAAAATGCTCTAATTTGATTGTGAATTTTTTGCGCAGTTTGGGACCAATCAATTTTATGCATCTTCTTTCTTATTTTAGGTGCTAACGATGCTAAATCACCATTTTGGTTTATGGTTTGAATCGTACCATCTTCAATTTTGTTTAATGTCCGTAACATGAGAGCGGCACCTTGGACCATAATTCTTTGTGAAAGAGATCCAAAGTCATCATCATCATTAATGATAATTTTTTCTTGCAATAAAATCGCACCTGTATCCACCTCCGGCTCAATAAAAAAAGTGGTGATACCCGTTTCTTCGTCTCCATTCAATAATGCATGCTGAATCGGCGCAGCTCCTCGATATTTTGGAAGCAACGAAGCATGAAGATTAACTGAACCAACTTTTGGAATTTTCAAAAGATCTCTTGGTAATATTTTGTAAGCGACCACAACAAAAAGATCAGGCGATAAAGACTTCAATTTGAACTGAAAATCTTGATCCTCCAATGACTCTGCTGGAATAAAATTAAGCTTTAATTTTTGGGCTAATTTACCGATGGGCGAATAGTTTAATGTGCGACCTCGACCCATAGATTTAGACACATTACTTACGACACTGATAACTTTATGTTTTGACTCATGAAGTGCAGTCAATGTTGGTTTGGCAATCTCCGGGTTGCCCATAAATACAACTTTCATAGGCAAACACTTTCTAAATAAATCAAATGATTTGAAAAAAAATTAAAGAACAAAAGCCTTTCGATCTTTGGTTCGGGTAACTGCGCCTTTTTTAATCATTTTTAATTCTTTCTGAACTCCCATTTTCACTGCTGATGAAACACGATCTATAATAAAAATACCATTTAAATGGTCCATTTCATGTTGTATAGCCCGCGCTAGAAGTCCATCAATTTTTTGTTTATGCTTTTTTCCAGATTCGTCCTGGTATTTAAACTCAATAAATTCCGGACGCTTTACTTCGAGCCGGACCTCAGGAATAGAAAGGCACCCCTCTTCAAACCAGGATTCACCGCCACTATCGATGATTTTCCCATTGATAAAAATATGAATACTTTCTGCCTCAGATTCTATATCTGAGATATCAATAATGAAAAGGTTGAGATCTACGCCTACCTGATTGGCAGCAAGACCGATACCATTCGCCTCATACATAGTATCGAACATATCATTTAATAATGGAGATAGTATGCTAAAATCCTCTACCGGTTTGCATACTTTTCGGAGAATGGGATCTCCATAATGTACTATTTCCAAGGCCATTAAGTCTGGTCCCCAATGGCATCAATTTCGGTATCTCCTACTTTACCAATCAGCCCAGCAACTGCAGACCTGTTAATCGTAATAGTAGTTTTATTATCAATTTTGAGAATTAGTGCTTTTTTTTCTTTTGATTTGAACCCTCCTATGGTTCCATGTATACCTCCAATGGTCACAATACGGTCTCCCTTTTTCAATTCTTCCAGCATTTTTTGTTTTTCTTTCTGCCGTTTAGCTTGAGGGCGAATCATCAAAAAATACATGATAAGCAAAATAAGTATAAAAGGTAAATAGGCTAATAATCCGCCACCTTGGGCTCCTTGACCACCTGCAAATAATTGTATAGAATTCAATAAAAACTCCTATTCTTTAGCAAAGAAATTACAATTTTGTATAAGTATTAAGCTGACTTTTTGATCCTGATTTCAAAGCAAGTTCCAAAACCAATTTTACTATCTAACACTTTGATTTCTCCATCATGAATTTCATTGATAATACGATTTACCAATGATAAGCCTAGTCCCCACCCTCTTTCCTTTGTACTAAATCCTGGACGAAAAATATTTTTCCAATCCTTTTTCAGTATTCCTGCTCCATTATCTTGAATTTGAATGATACCTGACACGTCATCTGATGATATAGAGATATCAACTTTTCCCTCTTCGCTTTGAATTGAATCAATCCCATTCCGAATCACATTCTCAATAGCCCAACCCAATAGGATTTCATTCCCTTCAATTGATATATTATCTATTCCTGAAACAGTTAATTCGATTTCTTTTTTTAACAAAGGAAGTCTTTTTTTCAAATATGCACTTTGACGGTCAACCAATTCTTTCAAGGAAATGCTTTTCAACTCCGAATCAGAACCCATTTTACTAAATCTGCTACCAATCTGTTCTAATCGTTTTAAGTCTGATCCCATTTCTTTTACAACATTAGTAGATTCCTCTGGGTGAGTTCTTAATCTGTCCACCCATCCCATGAGCGCTGAAACGGGTGTTCCTAATTGATGAGCTGTCTCCCGCGCCATGCCAACCCAAATATTACGTTTTTCACTATTCCGAATAGAATTGAAGCCAATAAAACCGATAAAAATAAACAGAGCCACGACCCCGATTTCTAAATAAGGCAACCACTGTAATTTTCGGATGAGATCAGAATCTCCATAATGTAAATAACCCAATAGGATAGATTCATTTGAATCGGGATCCGTGTAGAAAATTTGTATTGGATCATTCTGTTGATCCATGGATTCCAGAGACTTCTGCAGTTCCTCAGAAGTCAAGCGATCTGAAAGATTACGAGCATAAATTGGTTTACTCTCTGGATCAGAATAAATGATTGGGAATTGGACTTTTTTTATAATCTCGTCAAAAACAAAATTCAGATTAGTATCCGAGTCTTCATTCACAGTTTTAGCAATTATTTCAGAATAAAGTTTAACGATCTCCCGATTATCATTTCTAAGACGGTTTACTATCGAATTTGAATAGGCCAATAAACCAATAATCAATATTAATCCGACAAAAAAGAGTCCAAGTTTGATATTGACACTGTTGCGATAACCATTCATGATTTTTTATTTCCGAGATATCCTAATCCAATAAATCCCAAAGCCAGGACAAATGAAACGAAAGAGATTGTTAGTCCTTTATTAAAAGCAGATTTATCATATATGAATTCAATAGTATGTTTTCCCGTTGGAACAACGACACCCCTTAAAATACCATTTACTATATGAGTCTGCGTTTCCTCACCATCAATCTTGGCTTTCCAACGAAGAGGATAATATACTTCACTTAATACCAAAAAATGATTACCATCTGACTCTGTTGACATGGTTATTCTGTGAATACTTTTTTTGAAATGAGTAATTGATACCTGCCCTTCAGAAGAAACGCTCACTTCATTTGGAACATAGGCTATTTTGTGAGGATCAAAATCTGGTTGTATGATTTTATTCCAAACATCCTCTTCTAACACTATTTCTGTTTTATTTACAAACCAAGCTCGGGGCAATGTATTATTAACTTCATAAACTTCTATTGGCAAATCACCACGGGTAGATTTTATAGCTCCGCTTTTCACTAAACTCAGTTCCGGATGATTAATTTTCTGGGGGCTGATAAGGTATTTCACATTCATCATCCGCAATACAGGGATTGCTGCGGCATTACCAGTTTTGGCTAAAAACGTATTGTATATTTTCAGTTTCGCAGGATGATATCCACCGATTGATTCTAAACCAAAAGCAGCAAAACGGCTTTCACCAAATAACCCACCTACTGGATAAATTCTATAAATACTTTTATCCGCTAATAAGAACTGAACAATTTCATCTACCTGAAAAAATCGATCCATTACACGTTTTGAAATTAATTGTGACCCACGTCCACTAGCACGGGAAGGCTGAATGATTTTATGGTTAACAATCCCAATATCTAGAATTGCAGAAGCCACAATTATACTTACAATGACACGCTTTGAAACCTTTCGTTTGATCCAAAACCAGATCATTACCATAAAAACTCCTGATAAGAGAATCATCAGCCATACATCCTCTCGCCAAAGGCTCCAACGAAGGTTATTCAAGGCTTGGGCAGCTCGTGGATCTTGCATCATAGGCGGTGAGAAACTTCCTCGCACTGCAGATTCAACGCCCGATCCAATAAGTACCATACCAACAAAAGCCAATCCTACTGCACCTGCAAATCCCCAAAACCATTTCGGGATTATTTCTGCTTTTAATGCTACAATTTTATCCAACCCAAATGCGGCTAGAACAGCCACATTGAACTGAAGTAAGATAAGAATCATGTGTGGAACACGGAACTTGTTGAAATATGGAAAAATATTGAAAAATAAATCGTAAACAAGGCTAAAATGCTTACCAAAGGAAATGAAAAGCGCCAAAAGCGAAGTAACAATGAAAAACCAATGAATTAATTCTCTTTTGTGAATCAATCCAATCATAGCCAATAGCAGAATAATAATTCCCATATAATTTGGATAATCTGTAAATGGCATATATCCCCAATATGGCTGTCCACCAAACCCAAATGCAGAAGGAATAAAAAAGGTCATTATTTCTTTCGGGTGAAAGGACCATCCGGTGGCGTAATTATAATCTGCACCACCACTTGCAGATCCTCCCCTAATGGAAAATGGGGTATATTCCATAGCTGGTAAAAATATAATCAATGATATACCAACCCCAATCAAGCAGGCCAAAATAAAATATCCAAATCCTTTTCTAATATTGATTGCTTTTTCGTTCAAATTGCGAAGTCCAGTGATTAACATTAATAGACTATAAGCGCCAATCAACATCCAGGTATAATAGGCGATCTGAGCATGGCCTCTTTGCAATTGAAAACCTAG
>CAYXUK010000060.1:0-10557 GCA_964468295.1 uncultured bacterium
CTATAGCTATCACAGCTGGGGAAAAATCCTTTAGATAATTTACTGGTATCCTAACTGTTCAATGGTTAGGTCAAGGCAATAATATTTTTTTACAAAATTAATTAAAGATGCTTGATAAAATAACTCACACCCCTTTTGCTTAAAACGTATTAATTCTTCTTCTTGCGGGAAAGTATAATAATCCGATTCCCCTTTAACTTCTTTTTGCTCCAATGATTCACCTGATTCAATTATTTTCACCGTTTTAATAATGAGTTCACACCCTGGGGGATATAAATCAATTACATTAGTAAAATAATCTGTTTTTGTGTTTCTCTTTTTTTGGTATATGGAAACAATAGGCCCTGTATCTATCGTTCCATCAATAATATAATGAAGTGTACAGCCGATATGATTATCAGAATTTAACATGGCCCAAAATGTAGCCATCACACCCCGATATTGGGGTAAAATGCCAGAATGGAGATTGAGTATCCCAAAACGAGGAATGGCAATCACTTCTGATTGAATGATGGTGCCATATCGGATTGAAATAATTAGATCAGGATCAGATGATTGGAGTTTTTCTATACCATCAATAGAATTGATTTCATTTAGCGGTATAACCCCATTCCCTATTTGATCACCTAATTCATGAAATGTTAAAAATCGTTCTAAATCAGATGGCAATTTTTCTATCGTGGGAAAAACTGTATCATTAAAAAGCGTTTGTTCAATATACCTGAGTTGATTCAATTCTGTACAATCAGACCTTTTTTTCCCTACATGATCAGACAGGTATATGGTCATGGAATGATGGGATAATTTATTGGTTAGAATGTTTAAGGCAAAATTACTATGGATATCCCGATTGGCTAAAAATGCAATCCGCATGTTATTAATCTATGGAAGCGTTAAATAAATATCTGAGCATCAATTAATATTTTTTCTACTCAAATCGTATACTTACCCCACCGTAAATACTAAATTCTGAACCAGGTTCAAAATACCGTCCACCCCACGCATTCATTCTGATATTTGAATTATAGGAAGTATTAAGCAGATTATTCAAACCAATGAATGGTTCGATCATCAGGTTAGAATAATATTTTTTATATCCAAATCTCATATGCATTAATTGGTAAGCGTTATCTTTCACTGTGTTGGCATCATCTGCATATATGTCACCTGTATATTGGAGCTGGATCATGCCGTAGATACCAGAAATATGAAAATAAGACAGTTCTCCATATAATAACATTTTGGGAATCGCAGGAAGGGAATTCCCATCAAAAACACCACTTTTAGTTTGATACGTTCCGTAAGAAAAATCCGAATACGTATAGGCCATGGACATTTGCAGACCTTTGCTTAATCGACTATTAAGTCCAAATTCGAACCCTTTTCTAAAAGAAGTTCCGGCATTGCGATAAAAAGTGCGCCCGGGCAGGTCTGGCAGTTCAAAAGGGATGATTTCATCCAAGGCATCAATTTTAAAAGCTGCCATTTCAATAAACAGATTTTCATTAAAGAATCCTTTCAAACCCAGTTCAACACTTTTAGCATATTGTGGATTGAGCCCAGGATTGAATCCGCCACTGGAAGATGGATCTGGATTATTACTCAGTTCATTTAACGTAGGTGTTTCAAAGTGCGTGGAATAATTCCCGTAAAGATTAATATTTTTTCTAATACTGTAAATAAAACCTATGAGTGGGTTAACATTGTTTAAGGTACGCTTACCCGTTCCATCACCATCATTTAAATATCGATCTGTGGCTTTCAATTTGTTTATATCACTTCGAATACCAAAAGTTGTTCTAAAAGATTTGTTAATAATCCACTCCTGTTGAATAAAGGCCCCGATGTTTTGAAATTGCTCCAACTGATCGAAGGTTTTATCTCCTTTGGTCCCTTCCAGATTATCAAATCGTCGTCTTTTGTCATCTTGGTCTCCCATCTCAAGTCCGAATGATAAATGAAAGGGTATCTTTAATAAACTCCCAGAATTAATAAGCATTAATCTCCCGCCCCAGAAAATACGGCTAAGCTTTACCTGACCACCGCTTTTAAAGGGCAGTTTATTAGCAAATTCCCGGTTTGTAAAATGCAGGTTCCCTTCAAAATGAAACTGAGGCGTAATTTGTCTTTCATAAACCATACTCAATCTATTCTGGGATACTGATTCACCAGACTGATATTTCTCATTTACATCCCGCGCCTGTCTTGGATCTGCTTTTACTTGATCAATATTTAATGATCCTGGATCCTTTGCCATTGGGCTATTGGCAACACTGATATGAAATCGAATCCGTGAAATAGGATCAATCTCCAACTTTGCTTTGCCATTGAGAATATAATTCTTCATGTTACTGTGTTTTCGATAGCCAATATTCTGATTATGAGAAGCATGAACTACATAACTCAAATTTTTTATTGAATTTCCGGATTTGGCCTGGACTTTTTGATATCCAAATTGACCTGCAGTAATACTGGCCTCATAGAAAGATGTATTGGATGGGAATTCAGAGATCAGGTTGATCATTCCGCCAGAAGCATTACCGAAAAGTGCAGAACTTGACCCACGAAATACTTCCGCGCGGCTAATAAAGCCTAAGTCAATATTGTCGACTTGCGCTTGACCATCTGGTGTTGTTTCAGGAATTCCATCAACCAGTATTCGGATACCGCGGATACCAAAGGGTGCCCTGGCACCAAACCCTCGGATGGCGATTCTAAGATCCTGGGAAAAATTTTCTGCATTCATGGCAAATAAACCAGGAACTGGCTGGAGTGCTTCATTCAGCGCAGACTGCTTTTGCCCATATTGAAAATGTTTTTTGCCTATTGCACTGACCGCAAGCGGAACATTCAAATTGGTGTTATTAAGTGGATATGCAGTAACATGAATCGGCTTGAATTCAAAATACAGCGTGTCAATCTGTCCATCAGAACGAATTTCTTGCATTTCATTGGCTTGCTCAGTCTGTCCAAATAATTTTATGACAGCAATAAAAATAAATGGAATCGTGCCTTTATATCCCATATGAATTACATTTTATTTCTAATTAGGTACAGCGCTTACCTCTTTTGATAAATGAACCTCTTTCCCATCCCATACGGCCACTCGGTAGTAATAAGTTTTAGAATTATCGAGTCCAGTGTGAACAAATGGAGATTGAATATCCCAAAATGCATTATCTTTGGGAGTATTTTCTAATGTAATACCTTGCTGATTACTCCAGTATATTCCATGCATCAGTTCACTACCCACCGCGGGGGTCCATGATATGGTAATTTGGCCATTCCCGGCTGTAGCTGTTACATTTGTCGGAAAATTACCTAATGATATAGATGTTGTATCCGCGGGAACATTTGGATCGGGAGAAGCACTTACTTCTGGTGAAAGAATAGAAACATTTCCTTCAGCATCTTCAACTTCCAAACGGTAATAGTAAGTGGAACCATTGGTAAGGTTAGTATCAACATGAAAAGCAATTTCGTCATCAGTCATGCCAAGTCTCAGATTAGCCATTACAGTTGACTCATTGGTAACACCTGACGTTGTGCTGCTATAGAGGTTGTATTTAGTGAAAAATGGATTCGGAGGAAATGCCAATACATTTTGTTCATCTTGAGCAAAAATTGAAATATTTGGTGGTGTTAATAAAATAGCCGACGAAAAAGCCACGGCACGAAAATTACCAATTGTACCTTTACCAAAATTTGACACTGGATTATATGGAGTTTGAGAAGTTACACTTACAAGACCTCTTACAATTTTTTCGTACATATTGTAATAATCATATGTGATTTTATCGATTTCTGCTGTACGGTGCCGTATATGCTGATTTGACAATGGATCTAATGTTACCGTAAATAATTTTAATCCTTCATTTGCATTTACAACACGATTATCATCTATTGCCCAATCTTGTCTGATATAATGAACTCCATTTGCCCACCATTCAAAAAGATAACGGTTACGAGTTGCAGAAGGATCATTAATGATCCACTCATCAGAATATTTACTTGAGCCGCCGCCTTTATCAGTTGATCCTATTTCATATACCCAAGCTCCTTGATAACCAGGAGGTGAGAACATGGTTGATTTAGCAGTATAGGTTTCAGATCCTATAGTAATAGTCATTGTATAGGTTTCGCTCACTTTTCCTTTGATCTCATTTCCAAAATAAACACCATCCCATCCATAGACAAGTTCCTCGTTTGTGCCGTTACTGGTATTTATGGATACAGATGCATTTTTTTCATAATGAATAGGCGTGTTAATGGATGCATCTATATCTTCTGAATAACTGATCTGGACCCATGCTATTTCATTTTCCTCTATTTCACCATTAATAACCAATGTTTGTCCAATGTCTTCAACTGATATATTGATCGGGACTATTTCTTCATTAAATCCATCACAAGAAAAAAGAACGAAGATTAAGACTAGAAACAAATTTTTATAAATTTTCATAGTCTAAAACTCTACATTAATATTTATACTGGGCATAAAACCATACGTACTTTGACCAATCTGTTCAAACAACCTGTTTTGTCCCTGATTATAATTGATCGTATGGATATTTCGTCTATCATATACATTATATAAAGCCACATCAATAGTAGTTTTAAGACCCCGTGTCCATCTGATTAAAAAATTTGGAGAATATTTGATACCAAGATCGAGTCGGTGATAATCCGGTAAACGATACTTATTCCTACCCTCCCAATATGGAAATGGGATACCACTGATATGATAATATCCTTCTGGCAGAGTTACCGGTCGACCAGTTGAATACAAAAAAGTACTAGAAATGGATAAATCTTTAGTGATTTGAAAATTAGAAAGCATAGTAAGGCTATGCGTTTTGTCAAAACGATAGGGATACCACCGTCCTTGGTTTATTACATCAATCTGATAATCACTCTTTCCATAATTATAACTTAACCGCCCATTAAACCGTCCAGACGGTTTTTCAATGGACATCTCAAAACCATACGCCAAGCCTTTACCTGTGGCTACATACGCTTCTAGGTTATCCACCAGATAATTATGCAGGCCATCTTCAAAATCGGCAGCACCATTTAAGATCTTATAGTAAGTCTCTGCTGAAAACTGAATCTCATTATTATTAAAATTATGAAAATAGCCCATTGCAAACTGATCTGTCAGCATGGGTTTGATATTCTTTGTTGTGGGCATCCAAATATCATACCATTCAATTTCCGCACCTAAAGACATCAGCCTTAAGTATTGTGCATTTCGATTGTAAGAAATCTTCAAAGAGTTTTGGCCTGATAGTAGATAGGTTATAGCAAGTCTCGGCTCTAAACTACTATAGGAAGACATAACATCTGTTTTCTCTGAAAAAAATTCTGCTTCGATCGGCTCATTGGTTATATCATCATAAGTGAATCGATCCCCTGGACCTAACTGATGATACAATGAGTAACGCAATCCATAATAAGCTGATAGTCTGTCATTTATTTTCTGATCATTTTCTATATAAAAAGCACTTTCAAGACCCTGCATTCCAGGCATGAATTTCCCTCCATCCTCTTGTGTCGCATCTTCTAATGATCCGTGGTTATAGTCTTGATATTCAGACATCAACCCAAATCGAACCTCATTATTAGGATTTGGAAAATATGAGAATTCCTGTTTGAAACTTTGTGTGCTTACTCCAGAGTGAAAATGATAAATCCCTGCTATATTAGCTGTGTAATACCGGCTATAGATCAGTGAAGTGTTTGATAACCATTTCGTTGCAAAACGGTTTTCCCAGCGAAGCAATGCTGCCCGATTGCCCCATTCCGTAAGTCCGACTGTCATGGCACTGTCCTGACCTACATAGAAAGAAAAATTTAGATTTTGTTTGTCATTAATATGATAAATGACCTTCCCATTGAAATCAAACCAACTCTCATTGGGAGCAAAAAAACGAAAATCACTGCCACTATCGCTGCTACCTTTGCCACCACTACTTTTACCTCCTCCACCTTTATCACTATTGATACGTCCACCCGTCGTACTTCCTTCATTGATGATATCATAGAGACTGCCACCGCTGAGCCTTGTAGATCTCCCGGATAGAAATAATGAAAATTTGTCCTTAATAATTGGTGCCTCTAAAGAAAATTTTGATGTGATAAGGCCCGCACTTACACTCCCTTGAAATTGCTCTATATTTCCATCTCTCATTTGTACATCTAATACGGAAGCTCCACGACCACCAAATCGAGCAGGAACCCCACCTTTATATACAGTTAATCCTTTAACTGCATCAGAATTGAACACCGAGTATAGTCCCTGCATATGTGATGAATAATAGATTGGCATGCCATCCATTAGGATAAGGTTTTGATCAATCCCACTTCCCCGAACAATATACCCGCTGCGCCCTTCCGCGATACTGGTAATGCCCGGCAAGAGTTGGATCGTTTTCATAATGTCAGTTTCACCCATCACTACTGGGATCTGCTCAACCTGGCGAATACTAAGCCTTTCAACGCTAATCTCCGTTGATTTTACATTATGATCAGGTGCAATACCGGATACATCGATACGGCTCATTGATATGGGATCCGGTAAAAGCGCAAAGTCCAATTCAATATTATTATTAAGCGCTATCTCACGCTGCATGGTGTTGTAGCCGATATAACTTACTTTCAGTATAAAATTACCTTTTGGTAGAGAAAATAAATACTGACCTTCTGTATCAGATGCCGTTCCACGTTCAGATTTTATTTCAAATATATTAGCTCCAGCCAGAGCTTTGCCCGTTTTGCTATCGGTGATATTGCCACTAATAGTGAACGTATCTTGTCCTATTAGGGAACAAATAAATACAATAAAAGTCAGGTGCCTTAATTTCATATGTGGGCCCAAATTTACTCGGTATCAATATGATATAGAGTGATTTTTTCTTTCTTACTCCTTAGGTTCCTATTGATTTGGGTAAATAGAAAGCCCATTAGTAAATAATTAATATCAAAAATAAGGGAGCGATCATGTTAAAAAGAACAATCTCATTAGCGGTAGCATTTGTATTGTGTACAGAACTGTATGCACAGAACAATTCCAATATTTCTAGTGTGGCAGCGCCTGGTGATCCGATGTGGGTTATACTCAATCATGTAAAGGCAGACAAGCGCGCGCAGTTCGAGAAATTTGTCTATGAAATTCTGTTGCCAGCTTTGGAAGAAAATGCTAAAAATGATTCGAAGACCAGAAATTTGATAGAGCAGACGCGGATGTTGGAGCCAAGAAGAGCGAATAAGGACAGTAGCTACACCTACATTTGGCTCATGGATCCCATTGTCAAGGATGCAGACTATTCATACCCAGGTATTCTCAGTCGAGTTCACAGTCCCGAAGAAACCGAGAAGTATATATCTATGCAGCTTGAATGCTTGGTCAGTCCTCAAGTCGGCTATGGTGTTAAGCAAGGTCGTTGGTAACAAACTCCGGGCAAAATTAATTTGATGGGCGTACACGATATAAATTCCCTGGGTTTTCAGTAATGAAATACAAATACCCATCTGGTCCCTGGATCACCTGACGAAAACGTGCCATGCCTGAAAATAACCTTTCCTCACCTATTACCTTTTGATCTTCAATTGTGATTCTATTTAAATGCTTGCCGGCAAGCGCGCCTAGAAATAAACTGCCTTTCCATTGGGGAATCGTATCAGAATTGTAAAAATTCATACCGCATGGGGCAATACTTGGTACCCAGTAATATACTGGGTCTTCAGCGCCAGCAATCGTTGTATCATTTGAAATAATACTTCCATCATAGTCGATACCAAAGGTTGCCAATGGCCATCCATAATTGGCTCCTTTTTTAACGATATTAATTTCATCGCCACCTTTTGGCCCATGTTCGTGTGACCAAAGTTCACCGGTAATTGGGTGCAGCGCCAATCCCTGAACATTTCTATGACCATATGACCATATTTCCGGTTTTGCATTGGGGTTTGCAATAAAAGGATTATCTAGGGGGACCTCACCGGTATCGGTCAATCGAATGATGGTGCCATTATGGTTGGACAGATCCTGGGCTGAATTTGAATTCCCCCGCTCTCCAAATGATACGAAAACAAACCCATCTTTATCAAACACGATCCGGCTCCCAAAGTGTTTATCATTATTATTTTTAATGTCTGCCTGAAAAAGTTTTTTTACATCCTTTAGTTGATTACTTTCGAATTTGGCTTTAAATAGTGCCGTACTAAATGCGGATGCAGACCCGACACTGGCTGTAAAATATATAAGTTTATTATCTGCAAAATTAGGATGGGCCACAATATCGAGCATACCTCCCTGGCCAATTGATATTATATCCGGAACCCCTCCAACAATTTTAACTGTGCCATTATCGTAGTGAAGGATTTGTCCTGGCCGTTCAGTAATTAACAAACTCCCATCAGTTAAAAATACTAATCCCCAGGGATTGGTCAAATCAGTAACAAGTGTCTCCAATACAACATCTTGCTCAACTGGTGTTTTATCATCGGCGTCCTTATTTTCGCATGCGACAATAAATAATAGAAATAATATGAACCAGAAATGTTTCATAATAAAAATTAACCACCGGATGGAGCAGTTATTTTTTGATCAATTAATTTCCCGATAAATCAATATTTGATTGGATGAGCCAAAGTTTATCTTGAGGCCCAATCAGAAACCGCGCCCTACTTCCATCTGATTTAATAACCGCATCTTCCTCCCTAGGTATACGAACTAACTGGTTGTCCCATTCTGGAACCTTACCTTGGACGCTATATTCAATTGACCAAAATTCGTTAGCTCTAATCGGTTCGCGGGCAAAATCTCCATAACGATCTGGCCAATCAAATACAGTTCGAGCGCCTGCACCATGAACCCAATTACCTTGAGTGTGACCGTAAATTGATGCCTCTATTCCCTGTTTTGCAGAACGTTTTTCAATAGTAGCCTTAACATTAGTTCCGATCTTTCCAGCTTTCAATTCTTCAGCAAACATGTCTCCAACAATAACAGATTTCTTAAATAGTGTTTTTAGACCATCGGGTGGTTGAGTCTCATTGGGATGCAATACATATGCAACGTGTTGCTGGTCAGTAACCAGACCCATCAGCCTAACACCAAAATCAACATGCAAAATATCACCAGCTTCTACCAACGGATTCTTTGTATCATCGATACCACCCTTAACACCTTTACGATAAATCGTAATGCCAGGTGCAAAATTAAACTCCAAATCCTGGTTTTGCCATTCCTGCAATATAAAACCGTAAATATCCATTAATCTGGTTTTACCTGGAGTAACAACTTCGTTGGAAAAGGCACGTCGCAAGATGTACCAAGTACGGTGACTGGCCTCGGTCTCAATCTCTAGTTCAGCAACAGTACGATGACTGATGTAATCAAAAATAAGATCCTGGGATGAAATCAATCGTGATGAATAAACCGGCCCAATTGCATCCTCTAAGAAAGCAAGCATTTCTACGGTGATACCATCGGCCATTGATACCGTTCGTGAGCGGTTGATGGCGATTTTTTTTGGGTTTCTATCCTTAATGAAATCAGCTAAATGTGGCTTTAAGCCCTCCTGACCATAGCTAATAATGGTTGGAAAGAATTCCCGCATGCGGCCGCTCTGGTGAGTGCCAAGCAAAGTACGTTCTAGTGGGAGGTTATTACCGGGGTCGAAAAAAATATAGGCATTGCGGTGACCATACCATCCAGAAATTCCATAATCACCAAACATCTGTAGCATTGGGTCAACATTAAACTCACGCGACATTATTATCCACATGTCAATACCTGTACGGCGCATTGATGCCTGTAAGTGAAGTTCCATTTTCTCAAGTTTTACATCCCATTCATGCATGAGTCTTTGAAGTGCTTTACTATTCCATTGGGTATCTATGTTTTGACCCAAAGTGGAACTAAAGAAAAGAAAAAAGATAAACCAGAGGCGTTTCATTAAATATGACCTTTTCTTATAAGGAATAATAATATTCCCCCAGTTAGTAAACCTGATATCAATGCGTAAAGCCATATGGATAATCCTGGCTGCAGAAACATAAAAAATATATAGATAAGGTTAACGACAAATCCACCCAATAACATTCTTTTAACCCATATCATATTTATTCTCCTTTATTTGAGAGGGCGAGAATTAAAGCAAATATTGTATAGAGATGCTTCATTGAATTCTTTTCAACAAAATATTTAATCATCATTGAAGTTTTTAGATGGTTTCCACACATCAATGAGTCTTTTTTGTTCTTTCTCCCATTCTTCTTCTGTAATCACATCATTCACACGGAGTTCCTCTAAGTTACCTAATTCTACTTTATACCATAATTGATTCATTTCAATAGCATGGTGATTTACAATTCGTAAAAGTATCCTTAATAACTGATGGGCAACCTTTTCACTATTTTTCTTATCAACAAATTGACATTGGTAGGTTGATAGAATCATATCATCAGAACTCATATTCTTAATTTGTTCATCTGAAAATGTTCTATTAGGAAATGCTTTATTACTCTTTTTCATCTTTTCGTTTTTAGCCA